>DOUP01000189.1 GCA_003520545.1 Maritimibacter sp.
GCCATGATCGGGGTCGAGAGTGGGGGGAGGCCGACCGCCGTAAGCGATAAGGGCGCCCAGGGTCTGATGCAGTTGATCCCGGCGACCGCCGAGCGTTTCGGGGTCGAAGACAGCACCGACCCCGCCCAGAACATCAAGGGCGGCGTCGCCTATCTCGGCTGGCTGATGCAGGAGTTCGAGCGCGACGCGATCCTTGCGCTGGCCGCCTATAACGCGGGCGAAAACTCGATCGCAGACCATGAAGGCGTGCCGCCATACCCCGAAACGCGGGCCTATGTGCCCAAAGTCCTCAACGCGTGGCGCGTCGCGCGCGGGCTGTGCCTGACCCCACCTGTATTACTGACAGACGGCTGCGTGTTTGCCGTGAACGGAACCTGACGATGATTGAGAAAAAGCCCCTGGTGCTCGATGTGGACGGCACCTTCCTGCGCACGGATCTATTGTTTGAAACCTTCTGGGCCGGGTTGGGCCAGGCGCCCAGGGAAACCATCAAGGCGGCTTTCAAGCATCTGTCCGACCCCGCAAAGCTGAAAGCACGGCTCGTCGAATTGACCAAAGTGCGCACGGACCTGATGCCGGTGAACCCGGACGTGGCTATGGCGGCAAAGACCGCGCAGGCGGAGGGCCGGGAGGTCATCCTGGCCTCGGCCTCAAACGAGGCATTGGTGAAACGCCTCGCGGCGGACTACGGCCTGTCAGGTCGCGTCTTTGCCTCCACCGAAGGCACCAACCTCAAGGGAAAAGCCAAGGCCCGCGCGCTGGTCGAGGCCTTTGGTGACGAGGGTTTCGACTACGTCGGCAACGATTCCGTGGATCGCGAGGTCTGGACCCACGCCCGCCGCGCGCTGGTCGTCGGTGACGAAAGCTCCGCGAGTGCCATGGAGGCGATGGGCAAGCCAGTGACCCGGATTGACGGTGGCTGGTCGATGCGCAAGCTGGCCAAGGCGCTGCGCCCGCATCAATGGGTGAAGAACGTTCTTCTGTTCGTGCCGATGCTGGCCGCGCATGATTTCACGCTCGCGACATTCGGCATGGTGCTCCTCGGGATCGTGGCGTTTTCGCTGGCGGCCTCGTCGATCTACGTGGTGAACGACCTGCTCGATCTCGAAGCAGACCGGCTTCACGCCACCAAGTGCAACCGTCCCTTCGCCTGTGGCGACGTGCCCTTGTCTGTCGGGATGGCGGCCGGGTTAGGGGCGGGCACCATTGCGCTCATCATTGCCGCGCTCCTGAACTGGGCGTTCTTCGGGATCATCGCGCTCTATATGACGCTGTCACTCAGCTATTCGCTCAAACTCAAGCGGATGCGCTGGATCGACATCGCGGTGCTCGCCGCGCTCTATACCATCCGCGTGATCGCGGGGGCGCTGGCGGCGCAGGTCTATATCTCCGGCTACCTGCTGGTGTTCATCTTCCCGGCCTTCCTGACACTCGGCACGGTGAAACGGCTGACCGAAGTCACCCTCGCAGACAATGACGAACGCCTGCCGGGTCGTGGCTATGGCAAGCCCGATCGTTCGGACCTGTTGAACGTCGGTATCATCGGGATCGTCGTCGCGCTCCTCGCATGGCTTGGCTACAGCTTCACCGAACAGGCCGAAACGCTCTATCCGACACGGTTCCTGATCTGGGTCGCCCTGGTCCCCATCCTGTGGTGGCTCGTGCGGATGCTGCGGCTTGGCTACTACGGCAAACAGGACCATGACCCCATCGTCTTCGCGATGAAGGACAAGCGCGGTCTCGGGCTGATCCTGATCGTCGTGGCCCTGATGTTCCAGGCGGCCGGGCTTTGGGAACGCTGGGCGGGCCTGCTTTTCGGTTAAATCGACAGCTTCTTGAAGAGGCGCTCCGGCACCGACCGGATGATCAGCATGATGTAGCGCCAGAAGAACGGGGTGTAGATCACGTCGCGTTTTTTCTCGACCGCTTTCAGGATGTCGGTGGCCACGTCCGCCGGGTCGGCGACGAGGAACATGCCCTCGATCCCCCAGGTCATCGCGGTGTCCACAAAGCCCGGTTTGACCGTCACCACGTGCCCGCCGGACCGGGTCAGCCGGTTGCGCAGGCCAGCAAGGTATGTGGCGAACCCGGCCTTGGCCGCACCGTAGACGTAGTTTCCCAGCCGCCCACGGTCGCCCGCGACAGACCCGACGCCGACGATTGTGCCGCCCGCGCGGGCCTCCATTTCGGGGACGAGCATTTGCAGGAACCGGGCCGGACCCGCGAAGCTGTCGGTCACGGTCCCGTCGATCAGGGAGGGGTCCGCGTCGATGGCGCTTTGCTCGGGCATGGAGCCCACGAAAACGGCCGCGTTGATCGTGCCCTCTTCGCGGGTCACCTTGTCGATGATCGGCTGAAAGCTCGCCGGATCGCGGGCGTCGAACGCCACCGCCTCGGCCCTGGCCGCGCCGCGCGCGGTCAAATCCACCGCCGCGCCCTTGAGATCGGCCATGTCGCGGCCCGCGAGATACACCGTGGCGCCGCGTTCCGCCAAGGCACGCGAGAAGGCACGCGCCATGGAGGATGTGGCCCCCAGAATGATCCAGGTTTCCTGCATGGTCAGCTCCTCAGCTCCAGACGTCGCACCATATCCGTCACCATCGCGCCATCAGGGTCCGCCTTGGCGACTTCCGTGACCCAGGCCTCCCATTCCGGATACATCGCCTTGATCCGGTCGCCGTGGGCAAGCGAATCCTTGGCCAGGTAAAGCCGTCCCCCGGCCTCGCCCGTCATATCCTCAAGCGCCGAGATCAGCTTGATCGCCTTGGCCCGGTTCGGGAAGTCCACGGCGAGCGTGTAGCCCTCCATGGGAAACGACATCATCCCGGCGCGCCCCGGTCCTGAGCGTTTCAGCACGGCAAGCGGGGAGGCGAGGCCGGAGCGCGCGATGCGATCCATCATGCGCTCCAACATCTCGACACCGTCCATCGGCACGACGCATTGGAACTGGTGAAAGCCGTTTTTCCCGTAGAGACGGTTCATGTGGTAAATCTTGTCGAGCGGGAAGAAGAACTCTTCCAGCCGCTTGATGCTGGTCTTGCCCGAGGCAGGAACGCGCCGGAAATAGGCTTCGTTGAACGCCCGCGCGAACAGCCCGTTCGAGAAAAGCGGCATGTTCACGGGAACGGATTTCGACTTGGCCGGGGCAGGGGCGTCGTCTGCCACCAACTCGCTTTCCTCAAGCGTCCCGCGCCCCATCTTCGATCCCCGCGCCTGCGCGTCGATCCAGCTCACCGCATAGGTCGCGTTCGAGGCCGACAGGGCGTCGATCTGCTCGTCCCAATCGGCCAGCCGGGTTTCGGTGACGCGCATCGTGGTGCCGGGGGTCCGCTTCATCTGAAGTTTGGCGGACAGGATCACGCCGGTTTGGCCGATCCCGCCAACGGTGGCGCGAAACAGTGCCTTGTTGCGGGTTGGACTACAGGCCACCCGTTTGCCATTGGTGAACAGCGTGAGCGAGAGCACATGTTCGCCGAAGCTTCCCTCCACATGGTGGTTTTTCCCGTGAACGTCCTGCCCGATGGCGCCACCGACGGTGGCGAACCCGGTGCCGGGCACGACCTTGGGGATCCAGCCCCGGGGCGCGAAAAGCCGCATCAACGTCGCGAGCGTGACGCCCGCTTCCGCCTCGACCACGCCGGTCTCCGCATCGAAGGCGAGCACCTTGTCCATCCGGGTCATGTCGATCGCGCGTCCGCCATCGTTCAACGGCGCATCCCCGTAGGACCGGCGATTGCCGAAGGCCGGGGCCGGGGTCTCGGTCAGGAGCTTGTCCAGCGCCTTGGCCCGCTCCGGACGCGCCACCTCGCCGGTTGCGGTCAGGGCGCTGCCCCATCCGGAATACTCAGTGGTTTTCCACGTCATTTCGCTGCCTCGTGCGTCCCTTGCCTCTGTCGGCCACACCATAGGCGTTGATTTGGGCAATATTAAGGATTTCGAAGAATTGTTTCGAAAAAAGACACAATGCTGCGCCTGTCTTTCATCGTGCCAGAAATATCCCGGGGTGTCTGAGGGGCAGCGCCCCTCGGTCTGCCGCGCGACACGCGCGGCTCAAACATGAATGCGGGCGCAGCCCGTATGCCGTGCAGACAAGCTCAGAGGTGCAGCGGCATGTGCCGGTTCACGTCCTTGTAGAGCAGGTAGCGGAACGGTTCGTCGCCGCCCGCGTAACAGGCCTGCGGGCAGAAGGCGCGCAGCCACATGTAATCGCCCGCCTCGACCTCGACCCAATCCTTGTTGAGCCGATAGACGCCCTTGCCCTGCAACACGTAAAGCCCGTGCTCCATGACATGGGTTTCGAGAAACGGGATCGACGCGCCGGGCTCCAGCTTCACGATGGTGACGTGCATGTCGTGTGCCGTGTCGAGCGGATCGACGAAACGGGTGGTCGACCAGGCGCTCTTGGTGTTGGGCATCGGGTGCGGCGGGTGATCGCGTTCGTTGGTGACGAAAGCCTCCGGGACGTCGATACCTTCGACCTTCACATACCGCTTCCGGATCCAATGGAAGAACGCGGGCGTGTCGCCCATGTTCTGGATGCTCCAATCGGTGCCGGGGGGCAGGAAGGCATAGCCGCCCGGACCCATCCGGTGAATATCGCCCCCGAGGTTCAGCCAGAGCTCGCCGCGCGTGACGAAGAGCACGCTTTCGGCCTCGGGGTTGGTTTCCGGCTGACCCGAGCCGCCGCCCGGAGCGACTTCCATCACGTAATGCGAGAAGCTCTCCGAAAAGCCGGTCATCGGACGCGACAGGACCCAGGTCTTCGTGTTGCCCCAGAAAGGCAGCGCGATCAGGACGATGTCGGTCATCGTCCCGCGCGGAATGACCGCATAGGCCTCGGTAAAGACGGCGCGGCCAGACAAAAGGTCAGACTGCGGGGGCAACCCCCCCGGCGGTGTGGCGTAGGTGAACGTGCTCATCGGAAATCCATGTGACCCACTGTCTTTAGTCGGCAGTTTGATCATATTCAAGTGTTCGCTGCGTAGAGAGGTTGCAGGTGCAGCATGAGAGCCTAAGGTAAATCGGATGAGTGAAACATTAGATCTGTTCGTCATTGGTGGGGGGGTGAACGGCGCCGGCATCGCGCGCGACGCGGCCGGACGGGGCCTTCGGGTCGCCTTGGCCGAGAAGGGCGATTTGGCACAGGCCACCTCCTCTGCCTCCTCCAAGCTGATCCATGGCGGCTTGCGGTACCTGGAGTTCTACGAGTTCCGGCTGGTGCGCGAATCCCTTGCCGAGCGGGACAACCTGCTGGCCGCCATGCCGCATATCGCTTGGCCGGTGCGGTTTGTCCTGCCGCACCATGCGGGGCTGAGGCCCCGGTGGATGTTGCGCTCGGGGTTGTTTCTTTATGACCGTCTCGGGGGACGCGGGCTTCCCGGCACGAAACAGATCGACCTTGGTCAGCATCCGGCGGGGGCTTTGCTGGCGGATCGGTTCCGCACCGGGTTCGAATACTCGGACGCCTGGGTCGATGACGCGCGTCTTGTCGTGCTGAACGCCCGCGACGCGGTCTTGCGCGGGGCGACGGTCATGACCCGGGCCAAGGTCGTGGCGACTGCACGCCATGCCACGCACTGGGAAATCAACGTAGAGCGCGATGGCCAGATCGAAACCCACCGGGCGCGTCAACTGGTCAATGCCGCGGGCCCATGGGCCGGTGATCTCTCAGACATGACCGGCACGCCGCACAAACTGCGCCTGGTGCGCGGCTCGCATATCGTGATCCCGCGCCTGCCGGGGCACGATCAACCTTACATTCTGCAAGGGCAGGACGGACGGATCGTCTTCCTCATTCCCTATGAAGACGACTATACCCTCATCGGCACGACCGAAGCCGATCAGGACACGCCACCCGAAACCGCCGAATGCAGTCCGGACGAGGCGGCGTATCTCGTGGGTTTCGTGAACGAATACCTGAAAACGCCGATTTCGACCGATGACATCGTCTGGACCTATTCGGGCGTGCGGCCCCTGATCGACACCGAGGGCGACAACCGCTCGGCCAGCCGCGATTACGAACTGGCCTATGACGCCACGGGCGGAGCACCGGTGCTCACGGTTCTGGGTGGCAAGCTCACCACCTATCGCAAACTTGCCGAAAGCGCGCTTGAGAAGATGGGGCAGGGCGGCACATGGACCGCGGGCGCGCCGCTTCCGGGCGGCACCTTTGATCGCGGGGCGGGGCCGCGTCTGATCGGCGAATGGAGGGCGCGCTATCCGTTCCTGACCGAGCCTTGGGCGCGGCGAATGCTGCGCTCTTACGGGACCGAGACCGAAACCATTTTCGGCGGGGCGACAGAGCTGGGCGACCTTGGCCGGGATTTCGGCGCGACGCTGAGCGAGGCCGAGGTGAAATTCCTGATCCGGCACGAATTCGCGATGACGGCGGAGGACGTGCTGTGGCGCCGCTCGAAACTCGGGCTGCGGCTCGATCCGGAACAGGTCCGTGCATTGGCAGATTACATGGAAGGGGCGCAGGCCGCCGCATGAAGCGCGCGCGCCCGGGGAGGACAGATGACCTATATTCTCGCGCTGGATCAAGGCACGACAAGCTCGCGCGCCATCGCGTTCGGGCAGGGCATGCGACCGGGGACCAGCGCTCAGAGGGAGTTCACCCAGCATTTCCCGCATTCCGGCTGGGTCGAACATGAGCCGGAGGATATCTGGGACACGATCCTGTCCTGCGCGAAGGACGTGGTGGCCGAGGCGGGCGAACCCGCCGCCATCGGCATCACCAACCAGCGTGAAACGGTCGTTATCTGGGACCGGGAGAGCGGGAAGGCAATCCATAACGCCATCGTCTGGCAGGACCGGCGCACGGCGGCGCTCTGTGCGAAACTGCGGGGTGAAGGTATGGAGGACCTGGTGCGCGAACGGACCGGGCTGTTGCTCGATCCGTATTTCTCGGCCACCAAGGTCAAATGGCTATTGGACACGGTCGACGGGGCGCGCGCCGACGCTGAAGCGGGCAAGCTCGCCTTCGGGACCGTAGACAGTTTCCTGATCTGGCGGCTGACCGAGGGCCGGGTGCACGTCACCGACGCCACCAACGCCGCGCGCACCATGCTTTATGACATTCACAAGGGCGCGTGGGACGCGGAAATCTGCGAGCGTCTCGGCATCCCGATGAGCCTGCTGCCCGAAGTGCGCGATTGCGACGGAGATTTCGGCACCACCACGCTTCTGGGCTGCGAGGTGCCGATCCGGGGCGTGGCGGGAGATCAGCAGGCCGCGACCATCGGGCAGGCCTGTTTCGCGCCCGGCATGATCAAGTCCACCTATGGCACGGGCTGTTTCGCGCTCTTGAACACGGGCGCTACGGCGGTGACCTCGGACAATCGGCTTTTGACCACCGTGGCCTACCAGATGGGCGGCACCGTGACCTACGCGCTCGAAGGGTCGATCTTCGTTGCGGGCGCGGTGGTGCAATGGCTGCGCGACGGGCTTGGCCTTGTGGGGCAAGCGGCGGACGCGGGACCGCTTGCGCGCAAGGCGGACCCCGAGCAGGAGGTGATCCTCGTTCCGGCCTTCACAGGTCTCGGCGCGCCCTATTGGGATGCGGAGTGTCGGGGCGCGATCTATGGCCTCACCCGCAATTCAGGCCCGGCAGAATTCGCCCGTGCCGCCTTGCAAAGCGTGGGGTTTCAGACCCGCGATCTTCTCGACGCGATGGAGGCAGACATGGGCCACAAGGTCGAAGGTGTGCTTCGGGTCGATGGCGGCATGTCCGCTTCGCGCTACACGATGCAGTTTCTGGCCGACATCACCGGGGCCCCGGTGGATCGCCCGCCGGTTCTGGAAACGACCGCGCTGGGCGCGGCTTGGCTCGCCGGGCAAGCTGTCGGGCTCTACCCGGATGCGGAGGGCTTTGCGCGCGGCTGGACCGCCGAGATGCGGTTCGATCCGAAGATGGACGAGAGCGAGCGGGAAGAGCGTTACGCATCATGGAAAGATGCCGTGGCACGGACGCTGACGCGGGACTGACGGACCGTTTGCGAGGTCAGCCGAACCGGGCCACGATCTCGGCGGCAGTTTGCGCCAGGGTCATTTCCGACAAGTCAGCCAGGGCGAAGGTGTCGAGCGGGTCTTCGCCGGCCCGGATCCGTTTATAGGCCGGGTCGTAGTGGCGTTCGATCAGGTCTTGGGCCAACCCGGTCCAATTCTGCGCGTCCGCCATCTCCTGCCAAGCCTCCACCTGCGCATGGCCACGGAACTTCGCGAGTTTTCCGAGAATGCCGGACAGACGGTCAGGGTCGGCGATGATGTCGGGGTAGGTGTCCACCACGTGACGCGCGCGCGCCTGTGGTGGTGCCGCGATCTCGACATACCGGGCCCGGAGCATGGCTTTCCACAGGCTGGGCGGGACAAGACAGTCGCCGACCTTGCTGCTTTCGGCTTCCACGAAGACGGGCCGGTCCGGCGACAGGCCGACCACGGTCTCAGCGATTCGGCTTTCGAACATCTTCTGGCTTGGCTGACGCGCGCCCACCTGTCCGAAGAGTGATCCGCGATGTTCCGCTGCGCCTTCCAGGTCGATCACCTGTCCGCCCTGGTCCGCGATGTGGTGCAGAAGCTGTGTCTTGGCCGACCCGGTGCCCCCTTCGATCAGGATGACCTCGTTTGGGATGGCCGTGTCATGGAGCAACGAGACCACCAGCGAGCGATAGCTCTTGTAGCCCCCCGCCACGACCTCGGCCCGCCATCCGATCTGGCTCAGGATCGAGGCGAAGGCGTTCGAGCGTTGCCCGCCACGCCAGCAGTAGACCAGCGGCTGCCAGCCGCCCTCATGATGCGCCAGGGGGCCTTGCAGGTAATTCGCGACGTTGCGAGCCACATAGGCCGCGCCGATCTTGCGGGCCTTGAACGGCTCTTCCTGGACATAGATCGTGCCGACCTCGGCCCGCTCGGCGTCTGTGAGAGAGGGCAGGTTGATCGCGCCGGGGATGTGGTCCTCGGCAAACTCGGACGGAGAGCGCGCGTCGATGATCGTATCGAATGGGAGAGCGGAGAGCTCGGCCAGGTCTTTCAGGGTAAAGGCCATATCAGCGGCCCTGACCGCGCAGGATGGTCAGGGCGGTCATCCAGAGCAGTTTGAAATCCAGCCTGAAGCCCGCGCTTTCGATATACTCGATGTCGAGTCGGGTTTTCTCCCGCGTGGCTTCGACTCCCTCGGCATAACCCTGCGTGACCTGCGCCAACCCGGTGATGCCCGGACGGACGTGGTGGCGGTCGCGGTATTCGGGGATGGTGCGCAGGTAAATCCGCGCGTGACTGAAGAAATCCGGGCGCGGACCGATCAGGCTCATCTCGCCCCGCAAGATATTGATCGCCTGCGGAATTTCGTCGAGCCGCATGCGGCGTAGAAGGGCACCAAGTGGCGTGATCCGATCCACTTCCAGAGGGGCGTCGTGGCCCCGTTTTGTGCCGGTGGGGGCGGTCATCGACCGGAACTTATAGGCTGCAAAAGGCTTGCAATCGCGACCCATGCGCGGCTGGACGAAGAACACGGGACCTGCGTTGAAGAAGGGATTGAGGATCAACAGAAGGAGCGCGACCCCGGCGACAACCGGCAACAACACAACCCCCACACAGATATCCACGCACCGTTTCGTGGCCCAAAACGCCGCCGATCCGCCAACCGACTGGCTGGCGATTGCGCGGCTCGTTGCAGCGCCGCGTTTCTTCGCGATGCGGGCGTCCGACTGCCTATTCAAAGGACCCTCGACGATCTTCTCCGAACATCCGGTTCGGGCGGTTTGGTTTATCTATCCGGATCATGTTGAACATGCCACTCCTTTGCGTGTTGGCGCAGGGAGACTTGCCTCTTTACGCTCGTCGGGAGAAAGAGGGGCATGGGACAGGACGCCGACATCCAGGTCTATTGCAACTACGAGCACCCGGGTGGGATCGAACGCGTCAGCCTTCGGTTGCGGGACTTTCTTCTGCGGCAAGGGTTCGGGGCAGGGCTGATTTCGGTCTTTGGTGACGAGGTCTTCGGCGAAGAGACATCGGCGCTGGGCAAGACATCGCTGGCAGGTCGCACGCTGGTGTTTTCCCGCAAAGGCGACCTGTGGGAAATGGGGTGGCGTGCGCGCGAGGCGCGGCTGGTCTATTGGCGGCATGTGCCGGTCACGCAAACGGGCTACATGCGTCTCATCGAATTGGTTTTCATCGCCTATCTGAGCCGCCGGGGGCAGATCGTTTGCGTTTGCGATGATCTGGCATCGGAGATTGCCGCGCTGCCGTTCGTGAAAGAAACCTCCGTTTCAACCTGCTATTCGCCGGTCGGCCCGGACCTGCCCGAACGGGTGGCAATCCGCCCGCCGCGCGAGGAGGGGCCGCTTCAACTGGTCTACTTCGGACGCCCAAGCGCGACTGTCTCCGGTATTGCCGAAGGGCAGAAACGTCTGGGCGCGGTGTTGTGGCAGGTGGCCAATGCCCGCAAGCGTGGCGTTGACGTGGAATGCACCGTCTATGGCTACGAAGAGGTGCCGGACGGCGGCGAGATGGAGGGTGTTCGCTATGTTGGATCGACGACCGATCCGCTGGGGGCACTGCGCGTCGCAGATGCCGTTATCCTGATTTCGGATTACGAGGGTTTTCCAACCATCATGGTCGAAGCCGCGTTGACGGGCACACCGATCATCGCCAATGATTTCCGCACCGGTCGGGCCGATTTCGAGCGTCTCGTCGGGCCGGTGACGGGCATTGCCCCGGACGACCCGAATGGTCTGGTCGAGGCGATGGGGCGGTTGGAGGCGGGTCACTATGACTTATCCGCGCTGTCGGACGAGGTTCTGGCCAAGGATTGGCTAGGTGTTCTGGGTAGGCGCGATTGAATTGATGAATGTTCGATTACTGAAAGAAAACCGGGCTAAAGCCCGCTTGTTCCGCTTTGAATTATCGCTTTTTGAAAAGTCCCGTTTGCAATGAATCGTTCTGACGACCCCATCCGTATGCTCGACAGGAAGCAGGTGATCTTCGACGAGGCGTCGTTCATGGACTGGGTTTTCGCCGAGCGCAGCGGTCCGGAAGCGGTCTGGTACCTGAACCCGTACACGCTTGCACATTTGCGGGAGGGGCACCTCATGACCGCGCAAAGTGACTGGGTCGTCGCCGACGGACACCTGATGGCCCAGGCCATGTCGCAGGGGTTGGGTCGCCCTTGCGAGTCGCTCCATTTCGATTTCTCCGGCCCCGCGTCGCGTGTCTTCAATGCCATGGTGAGGCGTGGCGCCCGTCTTGGTGTGATCGGGGGCAAACCGGGTGAAGCGTCGACCTTCCGCCGGATCGTCGAGCAGCGGTTTCCCGGTCTCGACGTGGTGTTTGCCGATGACGGTTACTTCCCGGCTTCCCGTCGTGCGAGCACCGCCAAACGTATCGCGGCCACCCGTCCGGACGTGCTTCTCGTCGCCATGGGCAGTCCGCGGCAGGAAGAGTTCGCCCACGTGCTGGGCACGTTCACCGACCACCCGATGGCGGTCATCTCCTGCGGTGCTTTCGTTAGCCAGGCCGTGATACGCAGGGAGCATTATTATCCCGGGTTGATCGTCAAGCTGAACCTGCGCTGGCTCTACCGGCTCTACCTCGATCCCAGGATGTTCACGCGGATCATCAAATACTACGTGCCTTACAAGCTCCGGATGCGTCGCCACGGCCCCGATCTTCCATTCAGGGACACGTAAGCCTCAGGCGAACTCGGCCTGATCGGCCTTTGCCGCCGCTTGCAAATCTTTCAGGAAATCCGGGTCCGCCGCATGGACGCGGTTCCATGTCGGGATGAAGGGCGTCTCGTGCGGGTTGTCGAGGAACACGTTGCCGGCCCGGATGATGTTCTCCGCGAAAAGCTCGATCGACTTCTCCTCGCGGTGCCGGTCGATCACCAGACCGTTCATCTTCGCGTCGTTGTAATACCCGTCGAGCAGGTCGAGCGCCTGACGATAATAGGTCGCTTTCAACGTGCGGAAGACATTGGGTGTAAAGACCGTGCCATCGGCGGCGAGCTTTCGGAAGATCGACTTGCAGATGTCTGTGGACATGCGACTAAGGCCTGTCGAGGCGTCTTCGGCCGAGAGGTCCTGATGCTTGTGGTCGTAAATATCCGCGATCTCGACATGGCACACCGATT
>DOUP01000129.1 GCA_003520545.1 Maritimibacter sp.
CGATCAGCAGGTGCAACGAGTAGCCTAAATTACGCCAGATCCTGTCCAAGAGATGGGGAGTAGCTCACTGCCCGGCTATACGAGCCGGGCAGACAAACCGGAAAGCCTGCACCCGACAGGATGGTTTCATCCCACGCGCAAGTCTCGCAACGACCAAGAAGGAAAGCGATTATGCCACTGATCTTTTCCGCTGCCACATGGCTACGCACGATTTCAACACTCGCAACACTGACTCTTGCAACGACTGCGAATGCGCAGGCGGTCGAACAAACTCAGGGATCGGCCCCACATGACGGCGGGGNNAATAGGGTATGGGTTACGGAATGGGTGACTACGGTTTTGTTGGCGTCCTCGTGCTGGCCTTGGTGGTCATTGCGGTTACCGTCGCGTCGTTCCCTCGCCGCAGCCCCCCAGGATCGTGCGGCGAAACACAAAGACGCGGTTCCCGGGGCGGCGGCTTCATTTTCTGAGGCTCATGCAAACCTGTATCAGCACGGAGCGATTGGAAAACCGGTTAGCTGGAACCTACCCGCAGGCTTTAGGCAGGCAGGTTGCCACGGAAGGAAGAACACCATGGACAAGGATCGAGTGACCGGCTCCGCAAAGGTCGTCAAAGGCAAGGCTAAGGTTGCAGTTGGCAAGGTAATCGGAGATGCGAAGCTGGAAGCGGAGGGCGAGGCCGACAAGGTCGAAGGCAAGGTACAGAACGCTGTGGGCGGTATCAAGGATACGATCCGTGACGCCTAGAAACCTGGAAATGTGCGCGCGCCTCCATTCGGAGACGAAGGCTTCGGCATCCTGGCCCTCGTGGTGCCGCTGTCCCGCCTTGCGCGGGCGCTTCACGAATCCGCAGGAAAGATGCCAATGAACCGGAACTTTTTGCTCATCCTGATCGGGGTGCTCGCCGTTTGCGCCATCGGCGCCGCCTATCTCTACTATCAGGAACGCCAGAGCGGCATCGACATCGAAATCAACGAGCATGGCGTGACCATCGACGGAAACTGAACTGGCCGGCCTCGCGGAGAACACGTCACATTCGGGGCTCCTCGCCGGGCAAGCGGTGCCCCACCAAAGGAGAATGCGCTATGTCACTCGGTCCGATCCTGATCATCATTCTTGTCATTTTTCTTCTCGGTGGGTTCAGCGGGCGCTTCGGCGGCTATGGTTACGGCTTCGGTCATGCCGGAACCGGTGTGCTTGGCACCATTCTGATCATCGTGGTCATTCTAATGCTGCTTGGCCACATCTGACGGCAGGCTGACGCTCAGCGATTTCAAGGAAGAAGCGGCCCTTTCCGGTCCATGTAAGACGGGTCGAACTGGGCTAACCCTGCCAGTTGGTCATGGACGTCGAACGCGACAAACCCCTCGCGAAACGTGACCATTCCTGCTTCGCGCAACAGCCTCAACACCCGGTTGACGTGGACGGCACTCAACCCAAGCGCGTCAGCCAGAAGGTATTGCGTCAGCGAACAGGCATAGCCGTCCTTTCTCCCCAACCCCGACCAAGGCAAGCCTTGCAACAGGCTCCAGCAGGAAATGCGCCAAGCATGCGGACCAGCGGAGTGTTTTCAATCAATTATTCCTCTTCGGCACTCGGCGAAGTCCTGGCAAAAAAATAGCACCTGGGACTGATGTCCATCAGCACAACACGGCAGATTCCTTGCAAGTCTGCTCCGTAATCAGCAGGCGCATCCCCCGCGTTGCACTTGTCAGAAAGGTCAATACCCCATGACGGACGACCAAATGCATTCAGGAATGGCCGCGCTCACCATCTGCGAAGCCCTGCTTCTCGCGTTGAATGACGCGCAGATACTGCCCGAGAAAGAAATCATGGGTGTTCTCACGGATGCAGCTGCAACCCATGAGAACGCGGTCGGGTCCGAGGCCGATGCCATAAAACACCGCGCCGCTGCAGCACTGATCCGACGGATCATCGCCGGAGGGAATTCAGTCCGCAGACCGTGACTGTGCGCATGCCCTCATTCTGGTGCCTGGCAACAAGCTGACGACTCCACGCTGGGGTGGGCGATCCGAGTCCGCCTCGAGATTGCTCAGCGGACCCGCGAGTTGGCGCGCATCAATCTCGCCATCGACAGCAATTTGCGCGGATGCGACCTGGTGAAGCTGAAGGTCGCTGACGTCAATGCGGCCGGACGGGTCAAGCACCGCACTTCGATCATCCACAGTAAAACCCGGAGGCCGGTCCGCTTCGAAATCACCGAGGGGACGCGAAAAGCCATCGCGACTTGGCTCGTGGCCCCGCTTATGACCGGGTCGGAGCATCTCTGGCCGGGGCGCTTTCACGACCTCCGGCGTATCTCGACATCGCAAAACCGGCAACCTCCGCGCGGTGCAGCTCCTGCTCGGCCACACGAAGATGGATAGCACGGTGCGCTACCTCGGCGACGAACTCGAAGATGCACTTCGCCATCGCGGAGGCGATGGAGCTCTGAATGGGCGGGCCGGTTGGCTGCGGCCGGCCCGGACCTTGGCGACCAAATAAGAATGCTGCGGTGCGGTCCGTGATTGCTGCCGTTCGCGCATGGCGCGGCATTTCTGCCTAGGCAATGACCAGGTGGCGGGACTTGGCTGCCATTTGGTTGTGTGCCTTAAAGGTCCGCTTCAGTGCAAATCAAAACCTGCGTACGGCAGTAGGGCCGTACCCGCTATTGACTATCAACGGAGCAGTGGAAATCTAATGGAGACGGGCGCTGGTTTGTGGGCCGAAAGGCGCGGATTATGGGGGCCGTTGAGGGCAGGTTGCAACCTGACGTGATCAAGCAATGAAATTGGGCAAGTGTACTCATGGTTCACTATTTCTAAATTGCTCGACGGCACAAAGCTAAACCGAACAGAATACCCAGCGTGCGATATGACCCTGATTGATCCCCAAGAATATCGAGAAGCTTTTGCGCAATACCTGCGTAAGGGCACGCCAATCCGTTTTGAGACGAAGAACACCAAGCCTGCCACCCATTACATTTGGCGGACGCGGCGCGACGGCAAGGTGCGGTTATCGCACGCCGAACGCGAAGGGCACGTCTTCTCTTGGGGCGCTCCACCAGAAGGCGGACACCCTGGAGAAGACTACGGGTGCCGTTGTACGGCGGAACCGTATCTGCCCGAGGCTGTCGAGTTCATGGAAATCACATTGCAGGGTGTCTCTGGTGGTGGCCGAGCTTGGAGCAGCCAGGACTTTGTCCGCCACTACTACCGTGGAAACGGGCGCGGCGTCACCGTACGCGAGACCGGCCATCTACCCGCAATAGTCGATGCATACATAGCTCAAGTAGAAAAAAGGTTGAAAGATCAAATTGCTACTGAAGCACGAAATAAACGCACAGGCAGGTTCACCTATCCGTTTGGCCGACCGTACAACACAACTAGTGTCGTTTTCAGCATCGGGGATACAGGTATCGGCGGTGAATTTTCGGGGAGCGTAGAGGAGCAGCATGGAGTCCTAAACGTAGAAGGCTCGTTTGAATTCTACTTAAGGGACGAATTTGCTGATCCGGCTGACATAGGTGTTGAGATCATTGATCCAGGCGAGACGATTTTTGAGAACATACACAGGCCGTTAGATAATTATCTTCGAGGCCGCACCGGCCTTCAACCGCGTGGACCTCAACGGCTCGGGCTTCAAACTGGTGAGCCGTACTCAATAACTGACGATTGGTCAGGAACCTTGCGAGGACAAATCTACCTAGACCCGGCGCGAAGTGCCTATGGATAAATTCCGCCTCCTTTTCGCTGCAGGAATATGTGCTGCAGTCTTGGCGCTAGCGTTCTCTTGGGGGGTCCCAACACGCTGCGTTCAGCTTCCGAACGGCATGAACATTGGAAAGCAGGCAGTTATTGATTTCGCCAAGCCATACTTTCGTCCCGAAGTTGTGCCAAAATTTCCAAACGGGAAGTCCCTACTTCCTGGAGATGCATGGCCATTCTTTACAACCGAAACAACGGTTTATGGAACCGCAGAAGCAAACGACGCTGATGACGATTTTCGGTTTGTTTGGCGGATGGATACAGGACTAATCCGAAGAGACGAAGACCCCATAAGGTATCAACGTCTTATTGAGGAAGCTGGCCCACTACTTGACGGCACACGGCATGGGGGTTTCGGATCAGAAATCATTATGCGGCAACTTCAAAAGCAGCCCGCATATGCGGATCAAACCTGCCGGACGCGGTGGATCACAATCGGCATCGTTGGAATTTAGCTTCCGGTCCGTCCAGAGCGGTTTTTCTCTGAAACTATTTCCGGCAAGTTTTTCATGTACCACTGGCCACCTCGCGCAGTCTTGATGCCCCGCGCGTTCGATTCCACCGCGATCTAACGAGGGGGTTGCTTAGGGTCTGGATGCATTCATAGTCCAGACTCTAGGAAGCCGACCTTCGAGCAAAGCGCAGCATCCGGCACTTTGGGCTCCGAGTCGCCTTGCGGCGGTGCAGAGAATTACCCCGTTTTGAGGTTGTTTGAATGTCGGCTTCCAATGTCGTGACATTATTGGCTCGCGCTTGCAGAGAAAGTCTGGAAGCCGCCCCCAACGACTATGCCCGCAAACGGCCCATTCCAGCCATTGGGAAGCCATATCAATCCTGCTAGGCGGCATTCGTATTACGGACGTTGGCTTCTGCGTTCAACGATCCTTCACGATCACGCTGACGCGCCATCAAACCACCGTATCAGCGCCCGATGACCTCCACTCGGCGGTTGTGCTCGCGACCTTCTGCGGTCTCGTTTCTGGCAAGCGGATCGGCCTCGCCCCGGCCTTCGGACGAGATCGACACGCTGGCCAAACTGTCCAGACTTACGAAGTAGTCGCGCGCGGCCGCGGCACGCTCACGCGACAGTGTCAAATTGTAGGCCTCGCTGCCGGTGGCATCCGTATGGCCGACAACGCGGAAGGCGGAGAGATTGGCTTCGGCGATCTGCGCGGCCAAGTTATCGAGCGCGGCCTTGGCCGCAGGCATGAGGTCGGTGCTGCCATGGGCAAAGAGAACCGCGCCCTTCAGCGTGAAACGTAGAGAGGAACCGATGGCCGCGACCGCATCGACGTCCGCCCCGGCAAACGAAGTGCCACAGTCCTCCCCGTCATCGGTAAGACGCACAAAGCGGAAATCAGCCCCGTCTTGCGCGGCGCCTGCAATGTCTACTTCAGCACGTCCACCGGCAATCGCGCCGATATCTGTCCAGTCTACGCCATCCGTAGAAATGGCGAGCGACACCCCCTCTACTTTTGGCCCAACCTCAAACACGTAGAGATCTGGCCCCACATCGAAATCGACCCATCGAACACGATCATGACGTTCTCATCCTGGGCCGAGGCCGGTCCTGCGCCCGCAAGCCCCGCCGCAAGCGTCCATTCGGTCAATGATTTCGCGATCCGTGCCATGTCGTGACCTTGCACCGCGTCTCTATCTCCAAGGCCCGTTTCCAGTGGACCACCTTGCCCGCAACGGTCAGCAGCTCAACGGTGCATCACGATCGGGCGACGTTCCATGATTTGCTGACCCTGTGCCACCCCGTGTACCTGTTGAAAGCCATAAAGCAGATCATGGTTCACCACGATAAGACGAAGGGTAAAGGTCATCGAAACACCATCGACCGTCATGCTGTCCGCGCCGACAAGGCGCGGCAGGTTATTCACGTCGCAGCCCGCCAGCACCTCGATATCATTGTCGTCAATCTCCAGGTCGGGCACATTCGTCGCAGTCATGCCATCGGGCAGTGATGGCTGTGCACCGAAGCTCCAATCCACACCTGTTTCCCAGTCGAGTGCAAGGTCGATGCCTTCCGGGTTGTCGGGAACGATGGTCAGCCGCCCGTCGCGCAGTTCGATACGCCCTGTATCTGCCGAGGCCTTGGCCCCGTGTGGCATCACCCTCGGCCCCATGACCACGTATCCGGCCTTTGCCTCGCTGATCCATTGACCTTCGAGTTGGCTCGAAACCGTCTCGAGCGGCGCAGCACCGGAAACGCCGCAAAGCGTTTCGTCGTTTTGGGCGATCGTGGGTGTTGCCAACGCAGTGACGAGCCCGATCGCGGTCAGTGCAGCTTTCGTGATTGCCATGTGTCCCTCCATCGACTGGTGGGCGGGATCGCGTCACGAGTTGGTGCGATCACCATGGACCGTGAAACCCTTCGCGGGTGACCGCGTTGAACGCGTCGTGGCACCCCTGCCCTTTGACTCATGAGAGCCTCGTTTTTTTTCTTCGTTATTTCAACCGCTTCTTGCCGCCCCATTACAGAGGCCGCGCGTGAAAAACAGGACAAGCCGACGTGAGACGCCCGCTTTCTTTTTTGGGGTGCGGCTGTTGTTTGACGAAATTCGATGTGCAACGCTACCCGAGTTGGTTGCCATGGCGAGGGTCAGGAGGAATTTGGCCCGGACACGAAACTGGGGGAACATTGACCAATTTCACGGAACGCAGCCCAATCGAGTCTGGCTTTGCCGCAGTCTACGAAACGCGCATCGCACCCCGCCTGAACGACCTCGAACAGGAGCGAAAGGCGGTTTTGGCCACCGCAAAGCGTCACGCCGTGATCGCGCTGGCGGCAGGTGCGGCGCTCGGGCTTATCTTCCTTCTTTTCGGCTCGGGGTCGGACGGGTTGGCGGGCGCGCTGGTGGGGTTCGGAGTTCCGCTGGCCTTCGGCGGCGTCGCCGCCTTTCTGTTGTGGAGACGGCAGGCCGAGAGATGGAGCGCATCTGCGGCCAGAGCGGTGATGCCCTTCGTCTGCGACTTTCTGGGCGACCTGAGCTTTGATCGCGACGCCTTGAAAGGCTTCCCACTCGAACGAATGCAAAAGCTGGGCGTGATCCGGCCATTCTCCCGATCAGAGGTCAGTGACCGACTGGAAGGAACCTATCGCGATGTGCCCTTCGAGATCGTCGAAGCGAAGCTGATCAACGACAAGAGAAAAAGCACCACGAACACGGACAATAGCGCAAGCGACAGCTCATCGCGCACCCAGTTCAAGGGACTTCTGATACGGATCGGCGTGCCCGAGCCGATACCGGGACGCATCCTCATCGCCCGTGACTATGGCATGGGCAACAAGTTGATGAGCTTGTTCGGCAGTGCGGGCCGTGATCTTCCGCGGGTCGAGACCGGACACGGGGCTTTCGAGGACTTGTTCGAGGTCCATTCCGATGACCCCAACGCAGCACAGAAGGTCCTGCCGCCCGCGTTCCTGGACAGCTTCGTCAAAATTGCCGAAGCCGAAGGCGGGCGTCGCGGGGCCAAGAGCCTTGAAGCCGGATTTCACGATGACTCCTTTTTCATGGCATTGCAGCGTGACGAGGACTTCCTCGCGATGGGGAAGTTGACGATGCCAGCCGACGAGATCGAGAACGACTTGCACGGGGTCTTCGACGATATCGCGACGGTCCGCCGCATCATCGACAGGTTGCACGGCGACCACCCCGAGGGTTGAGGGAGAGAGGCAAGAAAGACCTTGGGGTCCAGGTCGGCACTGCCACCGCCTTCGGACGGCCCAAATCAGACATCGCGAAACACGCAAAGGTTCGGCCTTTGTTGAATGACCATCCGCATCTGGAAGGGAAAACATGCGACACAGATTTATCCTACCCACCGCAATCAGCTTTGCCGTCATCGGAAATGGCGCCTTTGCGCAGGTTGACACGCGATGCGCCGACCAGGCCTGTTTTTTGGAGGCGGTCAGGGCCTGTGAATCCGCCAGCTTTCGGGTGCAGGATCCCGGCGGACTTGGCGCCGAGGGCGAATACAGCGTTGCCGGTATGGTCGGGGAGGCCTGCGAGATCGCGTTCACATTTTCGGAGAACCCGAATCCCGCCTTGGTGGACAAGCCGCTCACCTTTGTGATCGACCCCGATGACGCGTCGAAAGAGACCATCCTCGATGGTCTGCAAGGTTGTCTGACGGGGGGCGATGAGGCGTATCAGTGCGCCGGGCCGCTTTTTGAACAGGTGGCAGTCGGTGGACAGGCGCGGGGCACTCTGGAGGCGGGCAAAGGTCCGTTGCCCTGCGGCCAACCCGTCGACGTCGCGGGTGACGCGCTCTACCCCATGCCACAAAATGGCAAATGGGGCTTCATGGATCGCGATGGCGAATGGCGCATCCCGCCGCAGTGGGATCGTGTCGAGGACTTCCACGACGGGCGGGCCAATGTTGGTGGTCAATACGCTTGGGGCATCATCGACCGCAAAGGAAACTACGTCGTCCCGCAAGAGTTCGAAGGCGCCTCGGTCAGCACCATCGGTGAGGAACGCTGGTCCACCTCGCCCTTCTCGCCCTATTCGGAGGGCTGCACTGTCGCGAATATCTTCACCGACAGATCACAGCCAGCATTTTTCATCGATCGCGATGGCAAGACCTATTGGCGCGACACACGTCCCGAAGCACTGCGGTCGCGCGACATTCGCGCCTTCGGTACCTTCTCCGAAGGTCTCGCCTGGTTTCGGGAAGATGCCTCGCCTGACGACATGCATGGCTGGATCGATCCTGAGGGCACTGTCGTGATCGAGGCGCGCTTTGCCGACGCCGGAGATTTCTCCGGCGGTCTGGCCCCCGCAAGCGTGGACGAAGGAATGGCAGGCTTCATCTCGCCGGACGGGCAATTGCAGCTACCGCGGAAATGGACGCTCGATCACGCGGAACCCTTCTCCGAAGGTCTGGCCTACGTCTCGCCGGCACCTTTCGAGGGGGCCTTCATGACCGCGACCGATTTCGCCTTTCAGCGCGTCCTTTTCGCCGGCGTGGACGGAGCAAAGCCGAGGGTGGCACCCATCGGTTCTGCAGGCGCCTTTCAAGACGGGCTGGCGCCTGTCTTGACGGAAACTGCGGATGGCAGCCGGGCGTTCGTCTACGCGAACACCAAAGGTGAAGTGGCTTTCGTTCCCGACGACCTCGACGGCATCAAGGTCTGCGACCCGCGGACACGGCCCGAGTTCCACAACGGGCTGGTTCGCCTCGTCGTGGCCGACAACGGCGAGACCTGTGACGGGCAATACTACACGAGCGGCCTGCCTACCTACGAAGACGCACATTACATCTACCTCGATACCGAGGGTCAGGTCGTGCTGCGACAGAAGAAATGACGGGCGCGGACCTTGCCATCGGACGCAACGACAGGCTGTCCAAGAGAAGCAATGGGAACCGTCCAGAGCATCAAGGGAGAACCATGAATTGGTCCCGGTTTTCCGGACAGCTCAGCGGCTCAGCGCGCACCGGGGCCTGGCTCGCCGAGGTCGGGCGCTGGCAGGACGACGCCATGCAGGTTACGGCATTTTCGGATGGAAAGATCACCGCATACGCCATGCGGGCTACTCCTGACTTAGACGCAAGGCTTGAAGTGCATTCTGCGGGCGACGGACATCACGACGGTTCATTTGGGAGCGACCGGTAGCATATGCGACCACTCTCCCGGGTTAACTTCCAGAGTATCTCCTCGGAAGCCGCGTCGGGACGTATTCCGAGCAGGGCGTCCGCATTCTTTTGACAAAGACGGAAACCGACTAGGATGCACGAAACCGGATAACCGACGACAGGAGGAGTACATGTCGAAAATCACCGATTACACGGTCGTTTCAGCGCTCTACGCAGAGGCGGATGCCGATTACTCATACGACCGGCTTTCGAAGCAGGTCAACGACCATATTCAGGCCGGCTGGCAACCACACGGACAAATAGCGGCTTCAACTTTCGCTGGCACGCTCGTTATCATGCAGGTGATGGTCCGATACGACGAATAAGGCGGCATGCCTTCGTTCTCGGCCACTTCGATCGAGAAGTCCCGTGGGACGGTCGGGTGGGTGCTATCGGTCATCGGCGGGACAACTTGACCAAGGCCGCAGCCGCAAGGGCATGTTCTTTCCGGTGGTAGTCGCCGTGGAACTTGCCATCGACCTTGACCTCCCAGATGCCGTTTCTTTCGCGCACCTGAACCCCACCTTGCTGTGCTTGCAGGTCCATGGAAGCCATTTTTTCTCCTTTGCGTCCCGGCGGAACTGGCTGCTTGTCAGACACATTCGGCTCCTTCGAGTCGGGAGTGCGCACTTCTCCGAGGAGCATCACGGCGCGAATGAATTCTTCCGCATAATCGTCGGTTTCGCGGTGGTCGTGTTCGTGCCGGGTCATGCTCATCGGTTCGACGAAGGTCCCTTGCAAGTGATCAATGAAACGCGGTTCGGTGCGGGCCATGTAGGCGATCAATGATTGCAGGACCCGTTCATGCGCCAGCACTCGCCGTTCGAGATCGGTCGATTCCGGTTTCGTCTTTGAAAGACTGGCGGCTATTGCCATGGTCTTCTGCCTCTCAGGTTGTTGGATTACCCCGTCGAGCGACCCGCGCTCGCGTGCTGGAAGGCGAGCATCGTCTGTTCGACAGGATGCGGATCTTCTCATCTTCCTACCATCCGGACAGATCGATTGTGCTGACGCAAGTTAGCTTGGGCGCAACCCTGCGGTATGCTGACCGACAGCCCAGATAGTTACGAGCGCGGAAATCGATTAAAGATGAAATTCTGCTGTCTCGTTCAGTGTGTTTTCCGGCTCCACCTACAGTTCGAGCGCCGCGAGACAGGCTTGCGCAATGTCCCTGTCCGGGGCATCGGTTCCGGGCACGGTTGCCCATCCGACATCCATGAGAGCGTCACGCTTTTGGTAGGTCGAGGCAGTCCGGAACGTAGCCAGCTTGTCCGCCCGCGCCGGGTCTGAGCGCGCCATGTCAAGGCAGACCGGGACCATGGAGGCGACGACATTGTCATGGGACATCGTCATCGCCTGGTCATTCGCGGTGCCGCCGGTCACCCAGCCGCCCCACGTGAAGCCAACGATCACGACAAAGACCGCGCCGATCAGCGCGCCATAGATGCCGGGTTTCAGCCATTCGGAAGTGTTCATTCAAAGTCCTTCTGCGGTGCAAGCGCCGCATTGCTGTGATTGTTCGTTTCGGTCGCGGCCTGATCCCGGCAAAGTGAAAAGGTTGAAAAACCTCACCGTCGATCTCGTCGACCGGGTGTTCATGTCTGGCTTCCGCGATGCTGGCAGTTTCGTCTATCTTTCTTACCCCGGGATCATTGGATTGGCGCTGACACAGGTTAGCGACGGGCGCCGAACCGGCCGCGAACTCCCTTTCGGACGGTCGCCAGCACTGACCTGTGTAAGGGCGACGAGACCGACCTGCGCGTATCCTTTAGGAAACAGGGGCGATCTGCGTTCCTGCAACCAAGGAATGGAATGACAATGGCCGACCCCAATGTACTCAACCCGCACACACCCGAGTTTGATCGGTTTCTCTATGCGTCCGTCCGCGAGGATCGAAACGGATCTGTGGTGACGGTCCTCTCCACGCTCGCGCGGCTCGGCCTCGATCCATGGAAAGAAACCGCCGATCTGGCCGCGCTGGGGCGCGACGCTGCGCGAGCGCGGTTGGAGACATTGCTTTCTCGATTTCTGGACGTTCCAATGCTAGCAAGCGATCAAGGCCGGGTCGCACGAGACCTGAGCCACCTGCTCCCAGATGGCCCTGCGTCAGTTACCCTAATGAGGACTGCAGCGACGGTTGCAAACGGCCACTCGGGCACAAGTGGGGTGATCTGGGCGGTACTCGCGATAATCTTTTTTCTGCTTCAAGTGCTGACGTTTGGCAGCGCGGGGTCAGGCAAATGACCGTTTCCACCGAGGCAACAAGAGCCCCGGCCCACGCGGCGCACAGCGCCGGCACCCTCTCCCCAGGTGAACGGGATGTTCTCTGGGACATGGAGGAACACTTCTGGACCCTTGGCGCCGACAATGCGCGGGCGACGACAGCAACCAACGCCGTGATGATCCTCCCCTTTCCTCCCGGCATCCTTCAAGGCGACCAGATCTGGGCCCATCTTCTCAAGAGAACCGGCTGGCGTTCTGTTGTGATGGGGGAACGCCGCGTGATACGAAGCGATGAGATCGCCATTCTCACCTACCGGGCCTCGGCGGAGAAGCCGGACGTACCGGTCTTCAAAGCGCTCTGCACCTCCACATACCTTCACGACGACGACAGTTGGATGAGGCTCTCTCACCAGCAAACACCCGTGATGTGACGTGCACCCTGGCGCCGCGAAACCCGGGTCAGACATCCGCGTGCAGGCGATAGCCTTGCGGTCGCACCCTTTGCTTGGCGAGGGCGGAAAAAGAGTTTCGCATCGGCTCGCGTCGGGACTAACCTGCGGCAGTGCAGCCAGGATCGGACTTCGGTTAGATCAGAAGTGCCCACCGAATACTTGGTGGGGCATTTTTTCCGAGCACCCGAGAAGCATGTGGTCATGTCGATCCTCACAGGACGGCATATCGGCACACTTCTTATTCTCGGAACGTCCAAGAAAGGACAAATTCAATGACACCTGAACAGACAAAAACCGCCGAGAAGATGACCTCCGTCAAAGCTGCGTGGGACAAAGCGCCCGCTGGTCCGAAAAAGGATGCGGCGCTGAAGCATTACCAAGCAGCCGAGAAGGCGAACACGGCGAAGAACAACACCGAGGCCAACAAGGAACTCGATGCGGCGAAGCACGCCCTCTCGTGACATCCGGCGCCTGACGTGATCACCGGGGCCGCCTGCCAAAAAAGGGAGGGCGGCCCTCTCATTTCAGGAGCGGCCCGCTCTGGTCCAGATATGCCGGATCGAACTCGGCAAGTTCCAGCAGCTGGTCATAGTTGTGAAACGTCACATGACCCTCCCGAAAGGTCAGCATTCCGCTCTCGCGTAGCTGCCGCAACACGCGGTTGACGTGAATTGCGCTTAGACCGAGAGCGTCCGCCAGGTGATATTGCGTCAGCGGGCAGTCGTATCCTTCTTTGCTGCCAATGCCCACAAGTGCCAGCCTCGATCCAAGTTCCAGCAGGAAATGCGCCATGCGGGCATCCGCGTCGCGCCGACCGACCCCCACCAGGTGCTCGACCACCATCGCCTCGTCGCGCGATGCGGCCCATAGAATGGCCGTGGCAAGGCGCGGCGTCTGCGCGAAGGCTGCCAAAAGATCTGACTTGAGAACTTCTGCGGCCTCTATCGGCACGATCGGCTCGAAACTGTGGTCCGAGGTGCGCAACAGCACGCTACGCAGGCCGAGGAAGTCACCGGGCACCTGGAAATCAATGATCTGGCGGGTTCCATCGGGTTGGATCTTGTAGGAGCAAACCCATCCGCTTGAGAGGATATAGGCGGCCTGATCCGATTGCCCTTGATGCACCATATCCCGCCCTGCGGCGAACGTCCGTCGGCGCTGATGAAGCTGCTCGAGCACGGCAAGTTCGGCCCCCGACAAAGCGACGAAGGCTGAGAGTTTTCGGGTCAGGCGGCTGTGTTCTGCTGATCTCATGGACCCTCCCGGCGTGTCACCACACAAGAACAATGTATCGGTCCGGACACTGCTCTGGATCAGTCCAGCATAGCAAAGTTTCTGTCAGAAGTACGGATCAATCCGGGCCCACTCCAAGCGGGCCATGATCCACTGGAAGGAGCAACGGCATGACCACGGCAAGCGAACATGCAGGCCAAGCCGCCCTGTCGATCTGCGAGGCACTGCTGCTTGCGATGAACGATCACGGCGTGCTCCCGGAGCACGAAATCGTGGGAGTCCTCCGCGACGCCGCGGCAACCCATGAGAACGCCGTCGGCACCGAACTTGAAACGGAAAACCACCGGGCTGTCGCGCGCCTGATCAACGCGATCATCGCTGGCGGTAACTCTGTTCGGCGCTCGTGACGTCGGGCACGACGAGCTCATGGCGGATATCTGGATCCTGATCGGAAAATGGTCAGGGACCGAATTCAAGCTCGGTAGCGAAGATCTCATGATCATGAAGGAGAGCGGCATTCTCGGCCTTCGGTGCGTCAATCCACAAACTGACTGTGAACGAAGACGACAATGACATCAGAAACTGAAATTTGGATAAGGAGAAACTGACATGTCAAAAGGTGACAAGAAGCGCGGAAACAGAGAAGTGAAGAAGCCAAAGAAGGTAAAGGAAAAGGCCGTTGCGACAGCCGACTTTACGAAGGGCAAAAACGTGACCAGCTTGGGCGAGCACAAGAAGAAATAGGCGCTGCCAATAGTCCTATTCTGCAGCGGCAGTTTACATGACGCCGCGGTCCTCTAGGCTACCTGTTCGTCACTGCGGCCATTATCTCATTTCGGGCCGAGCGATGCAGACTGTCGCTCGGCAACGAAAAAACCAGCCGGTCGCAGCAAGCACGATGAAGCAAAGAGGAAAGACCATGAAAGGCGAGACGAACGCATCGCAGGAGGATGCTGTATCAGACTTGGGAATGTTGGAGAAAGCGCGCGAAAACCTCAAGATCGCCTGCGACCAGTTGAACATTCACCCCGACGTCTTCGAAGAACTGAGGCTCCCCCGCGAAACACTGTCCGCGACGCTTCTGATCCGGATGGACGATGGCAGCCGTCGTGCATTTCAGGCCTGGAGATGCCGCTACAACGACCGGCGCGGACCAACAAAAGGAGGCGTCCGGTTTCATCCTAATGTGACCCTGGACGAAATCGAGACGCTCGCCTTTTGGATGACGTTCAAATGTGCCGTTGCGAACCTGCCTTTCGGCGGCGGAAAGGGGGGGGTCTGCGTGGATACAAAGCAGCTTTCCCAAATCGAACTGGAACGGTTGAGCCGGGCCTACATCAGCGCTTTCGCACCCTTTATCGGGGCGGACCGGGATATCCTCGCGCCCGACATGTACACCAACGGCATCGTCATCGCTTGGATGTCCGACGAATTCAGCTTGATTTCCC
>DOUP01000188.1 GCA_003520545.1 Maritimibacter sp.
CAGAGCCTGTTTCAGATCGCTGTAGCGCCGGGAATGAGGCACCCAGATATCGCCGGAGCGGAACGCATCCCGCAGATGGAACAACACCGCCACTTCCCAGAGTCGGTGGCTATCTTCCTCCTGGGTATTCAGATGGCGATGCCATTTCGAGCTGCGCCGCAAGAAGCCAACCGGTCGTTCCTCAGGTCTCTGATCGTCCGCGATCAGCGCGCTGCACTGCAGCAAGGGCGCTGTGACACCCGCCGCCTGGATATCCAACGCGCGCAGCATGCGCGGGGCATAGCGACGGAACCGGTGATCCCCCTGCCCAACATGGGCCAAAGGGTCAGCGGCCATCGTGTCGGTCAACCCGGCGGCGGTGGCAACCAACCCTTCAAGCCGTTCCCACCCGCAGGCGAGCTCCGTCGCCTGATCCAAGGGCGCGCCATCGCTTCTCGCATCGAGCAAAGCGGCGCCAAGTGACTTGAAGGCGCGCAAGGGGTCCTGCACGGTCGGTTTTGCGTCAGCGATTTTGGCATCGCAGAGCTTCCTGGCACCCTGCCATGTCTTACCGACGATCCGGTCATGGGTCTCGATGACTGCGTCCGCAAGCACCGCACGCCATGCGACCGCGCAGACCGCGATGATAGCCAGGCGACGATCACTGCTGATGTCGCGAAGGCCATCGGCAAAATAGCGTTCACCCTGCCGCTGGAGACGGCTCACCCGATAGGATGGAACGTCCGAGAGGATGTCAGGCGAAAGATTCACCGTTGCAAAAAATCCCAGCCGGTCGAGCTGCCGATTGATGTCGGCGGAGTTCTTTCCTACCTCAAACCGCCATGGCCAGACGAACCGGCTGACCTGACCATCCACTTCTTCGGCCAGCAATTTGTCGAGCTTGGCGTGCGTATTGCATCAAGACGAGCGGCAATGCGAGCCTCAATTCTACGTTCAGCGGCAACCAACACATCAGCACAATGACGTTCGATGACCGAAGTTCCCGGCAGAATGATCTGCTGTCTGTGGGATTCTTCTACAAACCCACGCACCAGAACCTGGCTGGATTGCGCCGCTTCAGCATTGCGGTCCAGCCAGCTCCGAAGCTTTTTGGCGCGCTCAACGCTGCACCTTTGCCAGATCGCAGATACCTTGCGCGAAAAGGGTGTCGACCTCGTCGTCCTCGATCAGAACATCGACACCTCAGATGCCACAGGCCGTCTTCTGTTCAACATGCTGGGGGCCATCGGCCAGTTCGAGACTGAAATTCGCGCCGAAAGGCAAATGGATGGGATCAAGAAGGCCAAGGATCCAGGCGTTTAGTTTGGGAAGCAGCCTGCGCTTACAACCAATCAGATCGAAGAACTACGCGGCAAACGCGCGAGCGGCACTCTGATCAAAGACTTCATGGCTGAATACAGCCTCTCTAAGGCCACCATCTACCGTTATCTCGCTGAAAGCGAGATTTGAGCGCAATCACAGGAGCCCAATCCGAGCTTAACGCCCTATTCTGCACCCAGCCGAAGTCGACCCCTGGCTTTGCGGCAGGTCGATCCGACGATTGCGGGTGTTCGGGTCGAGGCGTAGGGCCGCCCCTTCCGGTTCCGGGCGACCGGTTCGGACGATTGTCGTCGGCTAGTCGGGCGCGCGCAGGGTGTCGAGCGTATCGCGCATCTCCTGGGAGAGCGGCACGGGGCGGCGGGTCCGGGCATCGACGTAGACATGGACGAAGAACCCCTCGGCAGATGTGCGGTCGTCGTCGTTGCGAAACAGGCCGAGGTCGTAACGCACGGAGCTGCGTCCGATATGCGTGACCTTCACGCCGACATCGACACGGTCGGGAAACACGATCTCGCCCGTATACCGGCACCCGGTTTCGACGACGAGGCCGATCCCCGCGCTGGTTCTCGGGTCGAGCAGCCCGCGGTCCATCAGCCAGCCGTTCACCGCCGTGTCGAACATCGCGTAATGCACCACGTTGTTGACGTGGCCATAGACGTCGCCGTCCATCCACCGTGTCGGCACGGGTCGAAAGGTGGCGTAGGCCGCGCGACTGGCCGGAACAGGGCGAGTGGCCATCACCACGCCTGCCGGTAGATGTTCAGCGCGTCCGCTTCGCTCACGTCGCGCGGGTTGTTCACCAGCAGGCGTTGCTGAAGCATCGCATCCGCCGCCATTTTTTCGAGCGCGGTTTCGGGGATTCCCACGTCGCGCAGGCGGGTTTGCATACCGAGCCGCGCCGACAGGTCGGCGAGCGCGTCGATGAAAACGGTGCAGAGCCGGTCGGCGTTGTTGCTGCGCTCAAGTTGCGGAAAGGCGTCGTGGGCAATCTCGGCATACAGCGGCGCGGCGTCCGGCGCGTTGAAGCGCAGGACGTGGGGCAGGACCAGCGCGTTCGACAAACCGTGCGGGACGTGAAAGGTGCCGCCGATGGGGTAGGCCAGCGCGTGCACGGCGGCAACGGGTGAATTGGCGAAGGCCTGCCCAGCCAGCATCGAACCGAGCAGCATCGCGCCGCGCGCCGCCACGTCTGCGCTATTCGAGACCGCCGTTTCGATGTTCGCGCCCAGAAGACGAAGCGCTTCGCGCGCGAGGAACTTCGACATCGGGTTGTTGTTGGCGCTTCGGGAGGCATAGGCCTCGATCGCATGGACCATCGCGTCGACGCCCGTGGCCGCGGTGATCGCGGCGGGCAGACCCGTGGTCAGTTCGGCATCCAGAACCGCGATGTCAGGCAGGATTACCGGCGACGACACGCCCCGTTTTTCCTCTTCCCCAACGGTGATGATCGAGACTGGCGTGACCTCGGAGCCGGTTCCGGCGGTGGTGGGAACAAGGACGAGAGGCAGGCGGGGGCCCTTGGCATTCGCGACGCCCCAGGCCTCGTCCAGATCCTCTCCCGACCCCAGAAGCAGGGCTGCGAGCTTGGCCACGTCAAGCGACGATCCGCCGCCGAAGCCGACCACGCCTGTCACCCCGGCCTCGCGCCCGGCCTCGGTCGCGGCCACGAGGGTGGTCAGGCTCGGGTCGGCCTCGACCGCGTCGAACACTGTCACGGCCACGCCCGCAGCTTCGAGCGACGCAATGCCGAGGTCACACAGGCCCAGTTTGCGCAAGCCGGGGTCGGTCACGAGCAGACAGCGCGTCCCGAGCGTCCCGGCCGCGATCGTGCCGAGGTCGGCCGCGGCGCCCGGCCGAAAGACCAGTGATTTGGTGGTGCTGAAGCTGAACGGTTCGATCATGGTCCTCCCTTCGACCCGGATCATGCCGGGTCTGTCATTACGCGTCTGTTGGCGTCTCTCCCGCTTGCAGCCGACGTGTCGCGAGGATGCGTCGATCCCGCCACGCCTGCGCCGCCGCAATATCTTCCACCGGACGTATCCGGGCCATCTCGTCATGGATGCGCGAGACGAGGTCAGGCCCCCAGTCATAATCCGTGCGCGCGTCGGCGCCCATTTTTTTCATCATGCCTTCGAGTTGCGCGACGAACCCGACGAACCCCTCATGGGCGTTCAGATGCGCTGTCATGAAGGGCCCGATCGAAGCCCAGCGAAGCGCGAGCCCGCTGGTCATCACCCGGTCGATATCGGCGGCGCTACAATAGCCCTCGCCGACCAGGTGCATTGCCTCTGCGACGAGGGTGTATTGCAGCCGGTTGAGGATGAACCCGTCGATTTCCTTCTCGACCGTGATCGGTTCCATGCCCGCTTTGTCATAGAATGCGTGCGCGTATTCGACCGTTTCGGGCGTCGTCAGCGGGGTCGCGCAGAGTTCCACGAGCGGAATGTGCGAGGGCGGATTGACCGGGTGGCCGACCATTGCCCGGCCCGGGTTGGGGATGTCGCTCAGGAATTGCGAGCCGGGCAGGGCGGAGGTGGAGGAGAACAGGCGGCAGTCGGCCGGGGCCGATGCGCCGATCTCGGCAAAGAGCGCGCGCTTGATGTCCAGATCTTCGCGCACACTTTCCTGTATCACCTCGGCCCCCGCGACGGCCTCGGCCAGCGTGTCGGCCACTTGTATGCGGGCACGAATCGTTTCCGTGGTCTCGCCCGTCGGCATCTCGTGGGCCAGTTGTTCGAGTGTCGCGTCGATGCGCGGCAAAGCCCGGCTGGCGATCATTGCGGGATCGGCGTCGTAGAGCACGACCTCGTGCCCGGCGCGGGCAAAGACGGTGGCCCAGCCGCATCCGACCGTCCCGACCCCTATACAGACAACACGCGCCATGATCAGGACGCCGGATCGTCGATTTCGGTCCACTTCGCTTCGAAATCCCAGATGCGCTGGAACCCGATGAGCTGATTGAATTCCGAGAAGTCGAACAGGTCGATGTTCGGGGAATTCGAAGTTCCCTCGGCCTTGAGCACGTTCAAAGCGCGCTCAGCTGCTGCCGCCGCCGCAAGACCGGTCAGCGAGGGGAAGATCGCGAGGTTGTACCCGATCTCTTCGAGCACCTTGGCCGGCAGGATCGGCGTCTTGCCGCCATCGGCCATGTTGGCCATCGTCGGGGCGTCGATCATTTCATTGGCGCGGCGCATTTCGTCCTCGCTCTCGAGCGCTTCGACGAACACCACGTCTGCCCCCGCGTCGCGGTAGGCCAGGCCCCGGTCGATTGCGCCCTGAAACCCTTCGACGGCGCGCGCGTCGGTGCGCGCGATGATGATGGTCTCGGGCGATTGGCGCGCGTAGCAGGCGACCTTGATCTTGTTGACCATGTCCTGCGTCGGCACCACGCGTTTATAGGGCGTGTGGCCGCATTTCTTGGGGAATTCCTGATCTTCGAGCTGGATGCCCACGGCCCCCGCCGCTTCGTATCCGCGCACGGTGTGATCGACGTTCAAAAGCCCGCCATAGCCAGTGTCGGCATCGGCGATGACGCCCGCGTTCACCGTGCGGCACAGGGTTTCGACCCGGCCCACCATGTCGGTGTAGGTGGCGATCCCGGCGTCGGGAATGCCCTGCTGCGAGGCGGTGCCCCAGAAGCCGGAGGAATAGACGAAGTCGAAGCCGACCTTGTTGCTGACGACCGCGGTGATCATGTCGTGGATGCCGGGGGCGACGACGAATTCACCGCGTTCGAGGGCGGCTTTCAGGCTGGGTCGGGTCATTCTTTCTCCATTCCGTTCAGATAGTCGATCACGTCGGCTTCGGTGACGACGTCACCGTATTTCGCGTCCATGTCGAAAAGGTTCGCTTCGTGCGGGGCCGCGTGCCGGTCACCGACCGCTTCGCGCGCGATGATCGGGATGAACCCGTGCGAGCAGCTGTCGATGCAGGTCGCGCGCACGCAGCCGCTGGTGGTGAGGCCGGTGTGGATCAGCGTGTCGATGCCCCAGGAGGTCAGGGTCGAGGCCAGAGAGGTGCCGAAGAAGGCGCTGGGATACTGCTTCGACACGACGAGTTCGCCCGGCCCGACTTCGAGACCCGAGGGCCAGTCGCCCATCGGATTGCCCTCGATGAAATTGCGCAGGGGCAGGGCCTTTTGGAAGAACCGCCCACCGTTCAGCCCGCCCTCCTGGTAGACGACGTTGGTGTAGATCACTGGGACGCCCTTGGCGCGGGCCACCTCGCGGATGCGGAGCGCCGATGCGAGGGCGTCGTCCACGTCAGCGTAGAGTTCGCAGGAGTCGTCGAAATACCCCTCGACAAAGTCGATCAGGATCAGCGCGGGTTTCCGGCCGAACCCGATCCGGTTGCCGTAAGCGCGCTTGTAGTTTTCGATCAGGTCGGCATCCGTGTTCATCAGGCGGCGTCCTCTTCTGTCTTGATTTGTCCGAATTGTTCGGGCGCGAGCACGAGCCAAGGGGTCTCGGACGCGCGCCGCTTTTCATAGGCCGCGATGGCGTCGGCATCGTCCGACAGGATCGTGCAAATTTCGTCCAGCCCGGCCATGAGGGCGCGTTTGCGATTCGCGTCGAGGTCGAAGGCAATGGTTGTGTCCGCGACGCGGATTTCCTGCGCTGGTAGGTCGATGGTGATCTCTTCGCCGGCTTCGGCGGCGGTTTCTATGTGCGCCATCTCGTCGCCCCGAAGGCGGATCGGCAGAACCCCGTTCTTGAAGCAGTTGGAATAGAAGATTTCGCCGAAACTACGCGCGATCACGCAGCGGATGCCGAGGTCGGCGAGAGCCCAGACCGCTTGTTCACGGCTCGATCCGGTGCCGAACGTCTCGCCGGTGACGAGGATCTGCGCCTTGTCGTAGGGCGGTTGGTCGAGAATGAACGGCTCGCTGCCGCCGCGCCGTTCGTTGAAGGCATAGCGCCCCAGCCCGTCGCGTTCGAGGAGCAGCAGGAAGCGCGCCGGAAAGATAACGTCGGTGTCGATCGCGTCTTCCATCAGCGGTGCCGCGACGCTTTTCAGTTCGATCAGCTTTTCCATTGTCACAGGTACTTCCTCACGTCGGTGATATGGCCCGCCAGCGCCGCCGCGGCGGCCATCTGCGGGCTCATGAGGTGGGTGCGGCCTCCGATCCCCTGCCGACCCTCGAAATTGCGGTTCGAGGTGGACGCGCTGCGCTCGCCCTTGGAGAGTCGGTCGTCATTCATGCCGACACACATCGAGCACCCGGCGTCGCGCCATTCGAACCCCGCCTCGCGGAACACCCTGTCCAGCCCTTCGGCCTCGGCAATCGCCTTGACCGTCGCTGAACCCGGAACGGCGATGGCGCGGATACCTGGCGCGGCTTTGCGACCGGCGAGCACCTTGGCCGCTGCGCGAAGATCCTCGATTCGTCCGTTGGTGCAGGAGCCGATGAAAACCGTGTCCACGGCGATGGCGGACAGGCGCGTTCCGGGCGTGAGGCCCATGTAGTCCAGCGTCCTGTGCATCTTTTCGCGCTTGCCGTCGTCCCGAATATCCGCGGGGTCCGGCACCACGCCGTCGATGGGGAGTGTGTGTTCGGGCGTCGTCCCCCATGACACCTGCGGCACGAGCGCCGAGGTGTCGAAGGTGATTTCATGGTCGAACACCGCATCCTCGTCGCTGCGCAGCGACATCCAGTCGGCGACTGCCGCGTCCCAAAGCTCGGCTTTCGGGGCGAGGGGACGGTCCTTTAGATAGGCGATCGTCTTTTCATCCGGGGCGACCATGCCGACGCGGCTGCCCGCTTCAATCGACATGTTGCACAGCGTCATGCGCGATTCCATCGACAGGCCGCGCACGGTGGAGCCTGCGTATTCGATGGCGTAACCGACACCGCCCCCGGTGCCGATCTTGGCGATGAGGGCGAGGATCACGTCCTTCACCGTCACCCCGTCGGGTAGCCCGCCCTCCAGATTGACGCGCATCGTCTTTTGCCGGCGCTGGCGCAGGCTTTGCGCGGCAAAAACCGTAGCGCATTCGCTGGCGCCGATCCCGAAGGCGATGCAGCCGAAGGCGCCGTGGGTGCTGGTGTGGCTGTCACCGCAGACGAGGACCGAGCCGGGCAGGGTGAACCCCAGTTCCGGGCCGATGACATGCACGATCCCGTGGCGGTCGCCCTCCATCGGGAGATAGGTGATGTCGTGACGCTTGGCGTTCTGCTTCAACCGGTCGACCTGTGCCTGCGCCAGCTCGTCCGCGAACCGCCGCCCATCGCGCTTGGTCGGGACCGCGTGATCGGCGACGGCGACATGCGCCTCGGGGCGGCGCACCTTCCGGCCCTGCTTCTCGATCGTGGCGAAGGCCTGCGGGCTCGAGACCTCCTGCACGAGGTGGCGATCGACGTAGAGCAGGGCTTCGTCGTTGCCGTAATCGGTGACCACGTGGCGATCCCAGATTTTCTGGTAAAGAGTGCGAGGGGACATCACGTTTTTCTCCACAAAGGCAAGGGTTTACAGCACCCTCGCCGTTGGGTGGCGACAAGGGTGCGCAACAAATTTTCCTTGATCTTGGAAGGACCATACTATTTCATGAATACGCATTCAACAGAAAAGCCGCCACACCGTAACAAGGGGCGAGCGAACGACCAGAGGGAGACAACCATGAGGCTCGGAGTCGATGTGGGCGGTACGTTTACCGACCTGCTACTTCAAGATGACGCTGCGAATAAAACCTACCGGGCCAAGACGCCCTCGACCCCACAGGATCAGTCGATCGGGGTGGCCGAGGGTGTCCGCCTGATTTGCGAAAAGGCCGGCGTAAAGCCGTCGGACATTTCGCTGGTCCTGCACGGAACGACCGTGGCGACGAACGCCGTGCTGGAGGGGAAGGGCGCCCGCGTGGGTCTGCTCGTCACCGAAGGGTTCGAGCATACGCTGCACCTCGCCAAATCCTGGACCCCCGGTCCGCTGTTCGGCTGGATCGTGATGGACAAGCCCGATCCGCTCGCCGCGCTCAAGGACACCCGCGGTATGCCCGAACGGGTCGACGCGCGCGGCAACGTGGTGCGTGAACTGGACGAGGACAAGGCGATCGAGCTGATTGACGACCTGTGCAAGTCCGGCATCGAGGCGCTGACGATCTCGCTCATGCACTCCTATGCCAACCCGGCGCATGAACGGCGCCTGCGCGAGATCGTGCAGGAGCGATTCCCGGACATGACGGTTTCGCTGTCGTCCGACATCCTGCCGGAGTTCCGCGAATACGACCGGGCGATCACCACGGTGATGAACGACTACGTCCGCCCGATCATGACGCGCTACCTGACCCGGATCGAACAGCGGCTGAAGGAGGTCGGCGTCGAAAGCCGGCTTCACATCGTGCGTTCGGACGGCGGGTTGATGAGCGCCGAAACGGCGGCTCCGCGTCCCGTCCC
>DOUP01000209.1 GCA_003520545.1 Maritimibacter sp.
GGCGCTTGGCCTCCTTGCCGGTTTTGGCAAGACCCGACCGCGTGATCAGCTGGACGATGGAGATGCCGTCCCCCACCTCGTCGGGTGTCAGCGTCAGGGTCGGCAGGTCGTCCCCCATGCCGCCCTTTTCGAACACTTCGCGCGCCGTGGCTTCCGCCGTCGCCGCCGCCTCGGCCCCGTGACACAGCGTCGTGACCTCGTTGGCCAGCACGATCTTGGCGTCGTTGATCTGGTTGCCGGGAAGCGCGGCGAGCCGGTCGCATTCCTCGATGGGCAGCTCGGTGTAGAGCTTGAGGAACCGGCCCACGTCCGCGTCCGTCGTGTTGCGCCAGAACTGCCAGAACTCGTAGGGCGACAGCATGTCGGCGTTGAGCCACATGGCGCCGCCCTGGCTCTTGCCCATCTTCTTGCCGTCCGAAGTGGTCAGCAGTGGCGAGGTCAGGCCGTAGATCTCGTGATCCAGCACCCGGCGCGTCAGGTCGACACCGTTGACGATATTGCCCCATTGGTCCGAGCCGCCCATCTGGAGCGTGCAGCCGTAGCGGCGGTTCAATTCGAGGAAATCATAGGCCTGCAGGATCATGTAGTTGANNTCCGGTTGACCGAGAAGTGCCGCCCGATGTCGCGCAGGAATTCGAGGTAGTTGAGGTCGTCGAGCCACTCGGCGTTGTTGAGCATCAAGGCATCGGTCTCACCGTCACCATAGGACAGGTACTTCGCAAAGACCTGCTTCATCCCGTCGATATTGGCGTCGATCTGTTCCGGGCCCAGAAGCGGGCGTTCGTCCGAGCGAAACGACGGGTCGCCCACCTTGGTGGTGCCGCCCCCCATGAGCGTGATCGGCTTGTGCCCGGTCTTTTGCAGCCAGCGCAGCATCATGATGTTCAGGAGGTGCCCGACGTGCAGCGACTGCGCGGTCGCGTCGTAGCCGATATAGGCCGTCACCACGCCGGAGCTCAGGGCCTCGTCCAACGCCTGATAATCGGTGCAATCGGCAAGGTAGCCGCGCTCCATCATCACACGCATGAAGTCTGATTTCGGGTGGTAGGTCATGGGGTTTCCGTCCATTGTCTGCGTCGAAGCCTCTATATCGGGGCGATGGGCGGAGGAAAAGCCATGTTGGAGGCGCGTGCGCTTTGGGCCTTGGGGGCGATGTCCGGGACGTCGCTCGACGGGGTCGACGCGGCGATGCTTCTGACGGATGGCGAGGCGATCTTCGAGTTCGGGCCGGTGGGCTACCGGGCGTTTTCCGACAACGAACGGGGTGCTTTGCACGCGGCGCTTGGGGCGTGGCGGGGGGAGCCGGGGGTCGAGGAGGTTGCCCGGATCGTCGAGGACAGTCACGCCGCACTCCTGTCCGACTTCGAAGGCGTTGACCTGGTCGGCTTTCACGGACAGACCCTGGCGCATGATCCACGGGGGCGCGGGACACACCAGGCGGGCGACGGGCAACGGTTGGCCGAGGCCCTGGGACTGCCGGTGGCCTGGGATTTCCGGTCCTCCGATGTGGCGCTTGGCGGTGAAGGCGCGCCGCTCGCGCCGTTTTATCACTTCGCGCTGGCGCGGTTCATCGGGGCCGACGCGCCCCTGGCCTTTCTCAACCTGGGCGGCGTCGGGAACATCACCTGGATCGACCCGACCAAGGCGTTGCCCGAGGAAGAGGGCGCGCTTCTGGCCTTCGATACCGGGCCTGCGAATGCGCCGATCAATGACCTGATGCGGCTGCGGCGACAGGCACAGCACGACGAAGGCGGGACGCTCGCGGCAAGTGGCCGCGCGGACGAGGCGATCGTGACCGCCTTTCTCGATCACGCCTATTTCTACCGCGTGCCGCCGAAATCGCTCGACCGGGACACCTTCGGCGATCTCGCGGGGAGGGTCGCGGGCCTCGATGATGCGGATGCGGCGGCGACGTTGACCGCCTGCGCAGCCGCGGCGGTGGCGCGGGGGCTTGAGCATTGCCCGGCCCCGCCGGAGCGGCTGCTGGTCTGTGGCGGCGGGCGCAGGAACGCCACGCTGATGGCCGAGATCGCAACACGCACCCTGATAGACACGGTGACAGTGGAAACGGTCGGGCTGGACGGCGACATGCTGGAGGCGCAGGCCTTCGCCTACCTCGCCGTCCGGGTTGCACGCGGCCTGCCCACATCCTGTCCCGCCACCACGGGGGTTGCCGCCAATGTCGGGGGCGGTTTGATCTCGGATCCGTCTTGATCTCTCTGGTTTGAAAATACCTTGGAGGGGGGTCGGGGGAGGCAAAGCCTCCCCCGATTGGTCGGAGGGGCGCAGCCCCTTCGAAATCCCTGACCGGATCAGCCCGCCGCGTCGACCGCCCGCGCCAGGGCGCAGAACTTCTCCAGGGGCACGGTTTCGGGCCGGTCGGTCGGCTTGATCCCGGCGCTTGTCAGCAGGTCTTCGACCTCCGGGTGCAGTCCTTTCAGGGAGGCCCGCATCATCTTGCGGCGTTGCTGGAACGCCATCGCCGTCACCCGGCTGAGCGTGCCGGCGTTGGCGGGAAAACGCGGCTCGGGCAGGGCGGTCAGGTGGACCACGGCGGAGTGCACCTTCGGGGCCGGGGTGAAGGCTTCGGGGGGAAGCTCCATCACGATGCGGGGATCGGTGCGCCATTGCGACAGGATGGCGAGGCGCCCGTAGGCTTTCGATCCCGGCTCCGCGACGATGCGGTTTGCCACTTCGCGCTGGAACATGAGCGTGAGCGAGGTCCAGAAGGGTGGCCATGTCTTGGGTGTGAGCCAGCGGGTCAGAAGTTCGGTGCCGACATTATAGGGCAGGTTCGCGCAGATGCGGATCGGCGGAGTCAGGTGGGCTTCCACGTCCACCTCCAGGGCATCGGCGTTCATCACCTCCAACCGTCCGGGGTAATGGTCGGCGATCTCGGCCAGTGCGGCCATGGCGCGGCTGTCTTTCTCGATGGCGAGCACGTGGCGGGCGCCTTCTGCCAGAAGCCCGCGGGTCAGACCTCCGGGGCCGGGGCCGATTTCCAGCACGTCGGAGCCGGACAGATCCCCCGCCGACCGGGCGATCCGTGCGGTGAGGTTCAGGTCCAGAAGAAAGTTCTGTCCGAGGGCTTTCTTGGCCCGCAGATCATGTGTCGCGATCACGTCACGGAGCGGGGGCAGGCCGTCGATGGTGCTCATGCGGGGGCGCCATCGGTCATGTCGGGGGCCATGTCGCGGGCCATGCGCAGCGCCGCGATGAACGACGTCGGGTCGGCGCGACCCGTGCCCGCGATGTCGAAGGCGGTGCCATGGTCGGGCGAGGTCCGCACGAAGGGCAGGCCCAGGGTGACGTTGACGCCGCCCGCGAAGTCGATGGTCTTGATCGGGATCAATGCCTGGTCGTGATACATGGCGATGGCCACATCATAGCCTTCGCGCGCCCTGGCGTGGAACATCGTGTCGGCGGGCAAGGGGCCTTTGAGGGCGAGGCCCTCGGCGCGCAGGTCCTTGATGAGCGGGGCGATCCAGTCGAGCTCCTCGGTGCCCATCGCGCCACCTTCGCCCGCGTGGGGGTTGAGGCCCGCAATCGCGATACGCGGGTTGTTCAACCCCTGGGCCCGCAGGGCTGCGTGGGTGATGCGGATGGTCTGGGTCAGGCTGTCGCGGGTGAGCGCCGTCGGCACGTCCTTCAACGCGATGTGGATGGTAGCGGGGACCACGCGCAATTCGGGACAGGCGAGCATCATCACCACGGTCTCGACACCCGCGAGATGGGCGAGAAACTCGGTATGGCCGGGGAAGGCGAAGCCCGCGCCGTCCTTGAGCGCCTTCTTGTGGATCGGTGCGGTGGTCAGCGCGGCGGCCTTGCCGGCCATGACGAGCTGCACGCCGCGCTCGATGGCCGCGATGACGTGGGTCGCGTGACCCGGTTGCGGCTCGCCCGGCACGCGGGGGCTGCCGAAGTCGCGCAACAGCACGGGCAGGCCGCGCGGCATGGCGCCTGCGACCTCGCGCGGGTGGTTGATCACCTCGGTCGGGCCGTCGATGTGGCGCGGATCGCCGATGACGAAGAAGTCGATTTCAGTCCCGAGACGGCGATAGGTTTCGGACACGATTTCCGGTCCGATCCCTGCCGGTTCGCCGATGGAGACGGCGATGGGAAGGCGGCGGTTGGCCATGGCGGCGTTAGCGCAGGTACTGGATGTTGGCCTGCGCGCGCAGTTCGGTCAGGTAATCGTTGGCGAGTGCGCCGATGCGGCGGTTCTTCAGCGCATTGGCGACCTGATCGCGGCTCACGCTGTCAGGCACGTCGTTGCGGCGATTGCACAGCATCAGGAACACGAGCGCATTGCCCGACGACGAGGTGAGGGATGTCGAAACCTCGCCCGGGTCCAATTGATCGAGCTGGGCGCGATAGGCGGCTGGCACGGCCCCGACCGGGAGCTCTTCGCGCACAAGTTGTTCGCGCGGCAGGCCGCGGGCGATGGGGTAGAGGTCGTCGCAGTCATCGACTTCGGCCCGAATGCGCGCGGCTTCCGACATGGCTTTCTCGGTGCGACCGCCGGGGATCATGAAGGCTGCGTATTCAAGCAGGGTGCCGACATTGGTCGAGCGGATCGTTTCACGATCGCGCACGTAATAGACGATGACGCCGATGCCATCGACATAGACCGGGCGCGTGGTGCCGCCCTTTTGCGTGGCCTGAAGTGTGCCTTGAACCTCGGGCGGCAGGGATTGGACATCGGTCCAGTCACGCTCGCCGCCGTTCAGGCGCGTGTTCACGGTCGAAAACCGCACCGCGGCGCGGGAGAATTCTTCCGCGTCGCTGATCTTGGCCAGGCGTTCCGCGCGCATCCTGGACGCCTTGAGGCTCGCCTCCGAGGAGGCGGGGAGCACGATTTCGGTCAGGAGGAATTTCACGCCCGGTGTCGGTTCCGCCTCGGCATAGGCGAGGTCGATCTCGGACTGGGTCGGGTTCGTTGTCGGGGCGTATTTTTCGCTGGCCACGTTGCGCCAGAGGATACCGGCGGTCACGAAGTCGCGGAAGCTTTCGGCAGCGATGCCGGCTTGGGCCAGCAGGGCCAGAAGCTGTTCCACGTCGAGATTGCCGCGGGCGGCAAATTCTTCCATCCCCTTACGGACGGCTTCGGGCTCGACGGTGACCTCGAGACGTTCGGCTTCGGCGCGTTGCAGCTTTTCGGCGATCAGCTGTTCGCGGGCCAGCTCGCGGACATCGCCGGGCGCGCGCAACAGGCGCAGGAAGGCCTGGCGCTGGCTGAGTTCGTATTGGGTGATGGCGTCGTCGTTGACCTTGATCACCGGGGTGAACTGGCCTTGTGCAACGGCGGGTGTCGGGACCGACCCGATCATCAGGGCGCTGGCTGCCAAAAGCGCCGTGCCTGTCAGCCGAAGCCCGCGCATCATCCGTGCCGCGATGCTCTGCGTCTTGCGTGTCGTGCCCATTGTCATACCGCCCACCATGTCGTGCCGTGTTGTCCGTCTCTGCGCATAGGCGCGCCGGGGCGTTTCTCCCCCCGTTTGGGGGCACATTAGTCGGATTGTCCCGGGCTTGCGAGGGGGAATCTGGCGCAGGAATGGCTTTTGCGCGGGGTTTCGCGTCCGGTTTCGGCGGTTGCTGCGCGAGATAGAGTGCGGTTTGGGGGCGGCGGCACCACATCTGTGATGCCTGTTCGGCTTGGTGATTCCCCGCTCGCGCGACCGTGACGGCGCGACGGGACGGGTTGCGCAGGCGCGGTCGGAGTGGTTTTGTCGGGGCGACGCTGCCGACCGGCGGCTTTCCGATCCCTGACAGATGTCTGACACTAGGAGTATCCATGACCGATGTGACCCGCCCCGATTTCACCCTGCTCGACCTTGACGCGCTTTCGGAGGCAACGGGCCGGATCGTCGTGCTCGCGGGCGGCGACGGAAGCCTCGACAAGGGCGCGCGCCGTGTGAACCGGCTGACCAAGGGCGCGGTGGCGCGGCTGGTCGAGAGCGAGGCGTTTTCCGACATGAAGGCGGGCGAGATGACGACGCTGGCGTGGCCTGCGAACCTTGCTGCGGAAGCCGTCGACGTTGTGAAGGTTGAAAAGCGCCTGACGCCTGACCTCGCCCGCAAGGTGGGCGCGGCGATCGGGGCGAAGCGGGGCAAGGGCGACACGCTGGTTCTGGGCGGGTCGCACAAGAACCTCGATCAACTGGCGCTGGCGCTGCTCCTGCGCTCCTATGCCTTCACCGATCACAAGACCGGCGAAAAGGACAAGGTGACCAAGGGTGCGGTTACGGTGATGGTCAACCAGCCGGAGGCCTGGAAGCCGACCGTGGACGAGGTCATGGCGGTCGCCGAGGGCGTCGTGATGACCCGCGACCTGGTGAGCGAGCCGTCCAACATCCTGACCACCACCGAATTCGCGGCGCGGGCCGTTGGCCTGAAAGAGCTTGGCGTGAAGGTCGAGGTGCTGGAAGAGGCGGATCTGGACAAGCTCGGGATGCGCGCGCTTCTGGGCGTCGGGCAGGGGTCGGAAAGCCCCTCCAAGGTCGTCGTGATGGAATGGATGGGCGGCGGTGACGAGGCCCCGCTGGCGCTGGTGGGCAAGGGCGTCGTGTTCGACACGGGCGGTATCAGCATCAAACCGGCGGCCGGCATGGAAGACATGACCATGGACATGGGTGGCGCGGGTGTCGTGACCGGCGTGATGAAGACCATCGCGGCGCGCAAGGCCAAGGCGAATGTTGTCGGGCTGATCGGGCTGGTCGAGAACATGCCGGACGGCAAGGCGCAGCGCCCCGGCGATATCGTCACCACCATGAAGGGCGACACGGTGGAGGTCATCAACACGGACGCGGAGGGGCGCATGGTCCTGTGCGATGTGCTCTGGTACGCGCAGGAGCGGTTCAAACCGGCGGGCGTCATCGACCTCGCCACGCTGACCGGGGCCTGTGTCATTGCGCTGGGGCATGAAAACGCGGGCGTCTTCTCCAACGACGATGATTTCTGCAAAGCCTTCCTCAAGGCGGCCGAGACCGAGGAAGAGGGCGCGTGGCGGCTGCCGCTCGGGGCCGCCTATGACAAGCTACTCAAAAGCGAGAAGGCCGATTTCAAGCATGTCGGCGGACGGCCCGCAGGCTCGATCACGGCGGCGCAGTTCCTGCAACGGTTCATCAAGGAAGATATGCCGTGGATCCATCTCGACATCGCCGGGGTGGCGGATGTGAAGAGCGACACCGACCTTGCCCCCAAGGGCGCGACTGGCTGGGGCGTTCGGGCGCTGAACCGGCTGATCGCGGAGACCTGCGAGCACTGAGGTGGGCGAGGCGTACTTCTATCATATGACGCGCACGCCGTTGGAGGCGACCTTGCCCGTGCTCCTGGGCAAGGCGCTTGGCGCGGGCTGGCGCGTTGCCGTGCGCGGACGGGGCGCTCCGTTGATGGATCAGTTGGACGCCAAGCTCTGGATGGCGCCGGGTGACGGGTTCTTGCCGCACGGTCGGGCAGGCGGGCCGCATGACGCGGATCAGCCGATCCTGCTGACCGTCGGCGACGAGGTGCCAAACGGCGCGACCTGCCTGGTCAGCGTCGACGGAGCCGAGGTCAGCCCGGAGGAGGTCGCCGCGATGGAACGGGTGATGATCCTGTTCGATGGCAACAACGACGACGCCGTGGTGCGGGCGCGTGAGCAATGGCGCGTCGTGACCAAGGGCGGCGCGGTGGCGAAATACTGGAGCCAGGAGACCGGAAACTGGGCGCTCAAGGCGTCGAGCGGGTAGGTGTTCACAACCCTGCTGCGACATGGAAACTCCCGCCCGCAAGGTGAAACTGCGGGTGGGATTTGCCCGGTCTAGCCTGTCCTGCGACAAGTCGTTTCATATGCAACGAGTTTCTGCTAGGATGGATTCGCGAACAGTGATCGGGAGGATCCCCATGACCACACATGACCTGCCCCAGGGCATGATCCGTGCGACGTCCACGACGGGCACGCAGGACGGCTACATGCCGGGCTTTGGCAATGATTTC
>DOUP01000265.1 GCA_003520545.1 Maritimibacter sp.
GATAATTCTGTTCCAGCCGGACCACGGTCGCGCCGGGGAAGTCCTTTTCGAACCGCAGGATGTTGCCCACCTCGGCCCCGCGCCAGCCGTAAATCGACTGGTCGTCATCGCCCACGCAGCAGATATTCTTGTGCTCCTGCGCCAAGAGCCGCAGCCACAGGTACTGCGCCACGTTCGTATCCTGGTACTCGTCCACCAGGATGTAGCGAAACCAGCGTTGATACTGCGCCAGAACATCCTCGTGCTCGCGGAAAATCGTGACCATGTGGAGCAGCAGATCACCGAAATCCACCGCGTTCAGTGTCTTCAACCGCGCCTGGTAGGCGGCATAAAGCTCGGTCCCCCGGTTATTGAACAGCGCGTGATCGGCCACCGGCACGTTCTCCGGCGTCCATGCCCGGTTTTTCCAGTTGTCGATGATCCCGGCCAGCATCCGCGCGGGCCAACGCTTCTCGTCGATGTTCTCTGCAACGATCAACTGCTTCATCAACCGAATCTGGTCGTCCGTATCGAGAATGGTGAAGTTCGACTTCAGCCCCGCCAACTCCGCGTGCCGCCTGAGCAGCTTCACACAGATCGCGTGGAAGGTGCCCAGCCACGGCATTCCCTCGGCAGGCTGCCCCAGAAGGTGGCCCACCCGGTTCTTCATCTCCCGCGCGGCCTTGTTGGTAAAGGTCACCGCCAAAATCTCGTTCGGCCGCGCCCGCCCGGTGTTCAGAAGATGCGCAATCCGCGTGGTGAGCGCCTTGGTCTTGCCCGTCCCCGCGCCCGCCAGCATCAGAACCGGGCCGTCCAGCGCCTCCACCGCCTCGCGCTGCGCGGCGTTCAGATCGTTCAGATACCCGGTATCGCGCGCGCCCATCATTGCGCGTTGGCTCAGGGGAACGGCGGTGCCGCTCAAGGAGGGGGAGTCGTCAAAGCTGCTCATGCGCGCGAGCCTATCCGACCGCGCATCCGAGGAAAAGGTGTTCTAGGAATGTTCTTGAGGAGGAAAACGCCTCAGAAGGTCATCGAGAACTGGGCACCCACGCTCTTGGTCGAGATCGACGGGGTCACCGTCATGTTGATGCCCTTGCGCTCGGAATAGTTGTTGAGCACCGTCTGCCCGATCACGGTGCCCACGACCGCCCCGGCAGCCATGTCACTGACCCAGTGATTGTGGCCCCGGATGTTCGACACCGCCGCGACACCCGCCAAGGCGTAAGGAATCCACGAGTTGTCGTAGACCCCGGAATAGACCCGGGCAATCGCGAAATACTGGGTATAATGATATGATGGAAACGCGGTTCCAAGACGTCCGGTGACCTGGATGCCCGGTGCCTTGCCGAACAAATAGGGGCTCGTCGAATAGTCGCGCGCGCGGGCGTCCGCCTCGGTCCCGGAGTAGCTGGACAAGCCCGGAACCGGGCGCATGCGGCCAATGATCGGCTTCAGCACGAGCTGGGTCGTGATGAACGAATACGTCACCGCCTTGGCCGACAACAGCGCCGCTGCTTGCGCCCGCTCGTCGTTGAACGCAAAGCCATAGGCATAGGTCAGGCCCATGCCGAGCAGGATGTATTGATCCTCGATGGCCAGCCCCCGCACAATCTCGGGTGCGTTCGGTCCCGGGCGAAAGAGATAGTCTGGCGTGAACCAGTCGAAGGCCGGTTCGATCTTGTCCTGATAGAAGGCCGTGATCTTGTGATCATTGGCGACGATGGCCCCAACGCCCAGCGCCGCCGCCCCCGCGATCACCGGCTCCTGGAACGGGAACAGCCCGATTTCGGCCAATTCCTTACCCCAGGCAGCGGGGCCACCGATGGTCTGCTTGAAGGTCCGGCCCGCCTTCTGGAACCGGTTCTCGCCGGTGTCGATGAAATGGATCGACGGGATGCCGTCGATGTAATAGCCGCCGTGAAAGGACGGGATCCGATCCCCGAAGGTGAATTTCACTTGCGCCTTCACGGGTTGGGCAAAAGCCAACACAAGAACCGCCACGAAGAAAAACGCCTTGGGCAGGCAAATGCCAAAACGGGCAAAAGGGTTGGGAATCATCGCGCGCTCGTCCTCAACATAAGTTGCGCTCAGCGATACGGCCCGCCAAGCGCCCGATCAATCTGGCTCCGCACGGTTTTTCTCAACTGTGGTCAACGGGTCGCTTGTTGCCGTCCTCATCGAGCGCAACGAAGGTAAAGACGCCCTCGGTCACCTTCTCGGACACGCCCTTGTAGCCGCGCACGACCCAGGCATCCAAACGCACCGCGATCGAGGTCGTGCCGACCCGCTCCACATCGCCATAAATGCACAGGATATCGTTGATTTTCACGGGCCGGATGAACTTCATCGCCTCCACGGCCACGGTCGCCACCCGCCCACCGGCGCGCTCGATGGCGATGATCCCGCCCGCGATGTCCATCTGGCTCAACACCCAGCCGCCGAATATGTCGCCCGCCCCGTTCACGTCGGACGGCATGGCGACGGTGCGCAGGACGGCGTGACCGTCGGGCAAGGTTTCGGACATGGCGGGCCTCCTTCATCTGTGCCGCGTCGGTCTATCCCGCTCTCTCTGTGAAGTCACCATTTACAAGCCGGATTTGGCTGATAGGATTTTTTTGATCAAATATTCAAAACAGCGCGCGCGCATATCCCGGAGGTTCCCATGGACGGCTACACCGACAACGACATCTCTCACGTGGTCGAGGCCGACAAGGCCCACGTCTGGCACCACCTGATCAACCACAAACCTTTCGAGACGGGCGAACCGCGCATCATCGTCGAAGGCAAGGGCATGAAGGTCTGGGATCAGCATGGGCGCGAATTCATCGACGCGGTCTCGGGTGCCGTCTGGACCGTCAACGTGGGCTATGGCCGCGAAGAAATTTCCAAGGCCGTGGCCGACCAGCTCACCAAGATGAACTATTTCGCGGGCGCCGCGGGCACCGTGCCCGGCGCGATCTTCGCCGAGAAGCTGATCGAGAAGATGCCGGGCATGACCCGCGTCTACTATTGCAACTCCGGCTCCGAGGCGAACGAGAAAGCCTTCAAGATGGTGCGCCAGATCGCGCACAAGAAATACGGGGGCAAGAAGACCAAGATCCTCTACCGCGACCGCGATTACCACGGCGGCACCTACGGCACGATGTCCGCAGGCGGTCAGGACGAGCGCGTCATGCAATATGGCCCCTTGGCCCCCGATTTCGTGCGCGTGCCCCATTGCATGTATTACCGCGCCGCCGATCAGGGTCTCGGTGACCTCTCGGAAGAGGAATACGGCTACGTCGCCGCGCAGACCATCGAGGAAACCATCCTCGCCGAAGGTCCGGACACGGTGGGCGCACTCTGCCTGGAGCCGATCACCGCAGGCGGCGGCGTCATCACGCCCCCGCCCGGTTACTGGCAGAGAGTGCAGGAGATCTGCCGCAAGTACGACGTGCTTTTGCACATCGACGAAGTGGTCTGCGGCATGGGCCGCACGGGCAAGTGGTTCGGCTACCAGCATTACGGCATCGAACCCGATTTCGTGACCCTCGCAAAAGGCGTGGCCTCGGGGTATGCGGCCATCGCCTGCTGCGTCACCACCGAGCGCGTCTTCGACCTGTTCAAGACCGACCCATCCGACAAGCTCGACCATTTCCGCGACATTTCCACCTTTGGCGGCTGCACCGCTGGCCCGGCGGCGGCGCTCGAAAACATGCGGATCATCGAAGATGAGAACCTCGTCGAAAACTGCGCGAAGATGGGCGAACGCCTGACCGCGAACCTGAAAAAGCTCGAAGAGAAGCACGAGGTGATCGGCGACGTGCGCGGCATCGGCCTGTTCCAGGGGCTGGAACTGGTGCGTGACCGCGAGACCAAGGAGGTCGTGTCCGAAGCCGAGATCGGCAAGGTCGTTGCGAAATGCGCCGAACGCGGCGTCATCATCGGGTCGTCCAACCGCTCGGTGCCGGGCCTGAACAACGTGCTCTGCTTCTCCCCGGCGCTGATCGCCACCGAATCCGACATCGACGCGATCACCGCTGCCGTGGACGGCGCGCTCACCGACGTGTTCGGCTGATGCGCCACATCGCCAACCCCTACCGTGGCAAAGGGCTGGACCTGTCCGCCCTGGGCGACATCCCTTTCCCGGCGGATGACGCCTCCGCCGCGCTGGGGCGCGTGGCCCGCTGCCCCGAGGCCAGTGTCACGCCGCTCACCGCCTCACCCGGTCTGGCCGAGATCGCGGGTGTTGGTGAGGTTCTCGTCAAGGACGAACGCGCGCGGATGGGATTGGGCAGCTTCAAAGCCCTTGGCGCTGCACATGTCATCGCCGTGCACCACGACGAAGGCCGCGCCAAGGGACAAACCTATATCGCCGCCAGCGCGGGCAACCACGGCCTCTCCGTCGCCGCGGGCGCGCGCGTCTTCGGCGCGAACGCCCGTATCTTCCTGTCCGAAACCGTGCCCGAAAGCTTCGCCGACCGCCTCCGCGCGGAGGGGGCCGAGGTGGTCCGCGCCGGCAAGACTTACGAAGCGAGCATGGAGGCCGCCGCGCAAGCGGCCCGGGACACCGGCGCGACACTGCTGTCCGACAGCTCCTGGCCCGGCTACACCGAACTGCCCCACATCCTGATGGAAGGCTACCTGATCCTCATGGCCGAGGTCGGCGACCAGATCGGTCGCCAAACCGACGGGCCGCCCACCCATATTTTCCTGCAAGCGGGCGTGGGCGGTCTCGCCGGGGCCGCCGCCGCCATCGCGCGCCGCATGTGGGGCGATGCCCCCCGCATCATCGTCGTGGAACCCGAGGCGGCGCCTGCGCTCATCGGCTCCATCGAGCATGGCGAACCCACGGTCTCTTCCGGCCCCGTCTCCGACATGGGACGGCTCGACTGCAAGGAACCCTCCCTGATCGCGCTCAAGGGTCTGGCGCGGGACGCCGACGATTTCATGACCATTTCCGAGGACGAAGGCCACGCTGGCGCCGAAGCCGCGAGCGCTGCGGGCCTCGTCTCCACCCCATCCGGGGCCGCAGGTATCGCGGGGATGATCGCAGCCAAGGGCCAGCTTGGCCTCGACACAGAGGCCCGCGTCCTCACCATCCTGTCGGAAACCTCCGAATGACCCCGGCGCGCGGCTTTCCCGAAACGGAATACCGCGCGCGCCTGTCACGCCTGCAAACGGCCATGGCGGCCAAGGATCGCACCGCGCTCCTTCTAACCACCGAACCCGAGGTCCGCTACGTCACCGGCTTTCTCACCCGGTTCTGGGAAAGCCCCACGCGCCCGTGGTTCGTCGTGGTCCCCGCCGCAGGCGACCCCATCGCCGTGATCCCCTCCATCGGCGCACACCTCATGGCGCAGACATGGATCACCGACATCCGCACCTGGCGCGCGCCGGATTACGACGACGACGGCGTCACCCTCCTCGCCGACACCCTGCGCGAAGTTGCCGCTCCCGGCTCCCGGATCGGCCTGCCGTCAGGGGGAGAGACCCACCTGCGCATGCCGCTCACCGATTGGCAGCGCCTGACCCAATCCCTGCCCGACCGCAGCTTCACCGACGACGCGGACATCCTGCGCCACACGCGCATGATCAAATCCCCCGCGGAAGTGGCCAAGCTCCGCACCGCCTGCGCCACGGCAGACCGCGCCTTCGACCGCGTGGCAGAAATCGCCCGCGCTGGCACGCCCCTGTCGCAGGTCTTCCGCGACTTCCAGATCCTGTGCCTTGAAGAAGGCGCCGACTGGGTGCCCTACCTCGCGGGAGGCGCGGGTCAGGGCGGCTACGGCGACGTCATCTCTCCTGCGACGGAGACGCCGCTCACCACGGGCGACGTGCTCATGCTCGACACGGGGCTGGTGGTGGACGGATACTTCTCCGACTTCGACCGAAACTACGCCATCGGCTACCCGACGCAGGCCACCGTCGCCGCGCACGCCGCCCTGATCGACGCCACCCAGGCCGCTTTCGACATCGCCCGCCCCGGCGCGATGGCCTCCGACCTGTTCCACGCGATGGACAAGATCACCACGGGCGGCGCGGGCGGGTCGGACGCCGGGCGCTTGGGGCACGGTCTCGGCATGCAACTGACCGAACCGCCGTCCCTTATCCCCGCCGATCACACGGTGCTCGCCCCCGGTATGGTGCTCACCCTGGAACCCGGCATCGACACCGGCGGGGGCAAGATCATGGTGCACGAGGAAAACATCGTGATCACCGAAACCGGGGCCGACTGGCTCTCCACCCCGCAATCCTCCGGCATCCGAATTCTGGACCTTTGACATGCGCCTTTTCGACCACCAGCTTGACCAGACACCGCCCGCCCAGGTCGGCCTTGTCGTGTTGCAATCCGATGAAAGCGTCGAACCCGATTTCAAACGCCTCCTGCCCGACGCGCTCGAACTCCTCGTCACCCGCATCCCCTCCGGCGACGACGTAACGCCGGAAACGCTCGCCGCCATGGAAGACGACCTCTCGGGCGCGGTCGGCCTCTTCCCCGGCTGGGCCAATTTCAAAGCCATAGGATATGCCTGCACCTCCGGTGCCGCCCAAATCGGTCCCGCGCGCGTCGCCCAGATCATGTTGGAAACCGCCGGCGCCCCGGCCTCGTCCGATCCGGTCACCGCGCTCACCGCCGCCTGCGAAACGCTGGGAATCGAACGCCTCGCGCTCCTCTCCCCCTATACCGCAGACGTCTCGGACCGGCTGCGTGACGTGCTCGCCGCCCAAGCCATCGACACGCCTGTTTTCGGAAGCTTCAACATCGCCTCCGAGGCCAAGGTCGCCCGCATCACGCCTCGCTCCATCATCCATGCCGCCGAAGCACTGGTCGCAGACGCCCCCGTCGATGCGCTCTTTCTGTCCTGCACCAACCTGCGCACCCTCGACGTGATCGAGCGGCTCGAAGATCGGCTCGGTATCCCGGTCCTGTCCTCCAACCTGGTCCTCGCCTGGCATCTCGCCCAACTGGCCGGAACAACGCTCTCGGACCACGCGCCGGGTCGCCTGCCCCAGCGGAACATGTAGCCTCACGGCGCGTTGAACCCACAACACTTGGCAGATGAGAACGAATGTTCTATATATGTTCTCATCCGATGGGAGACGTGAACATGTATGAAACAAATCCATTGCCCCCGACTGACAAGCAACTCAACTACGCCCGCGTGATCGCACGGCGGCTGGATACGGCGATTCCGAAAGGCTCGCTTGAAACCCGGCAGGCTCTATCGAGCTGGATCGACCGTCACAAACCACAAAGCTCCACGGGCGGTCAGGTCGCCACCTCGCGTCAGGTGGCCTTCGCCGAGAAGATCTCGCGCATCAAACGCCGCGCGATCCCGGACGAATGCTTCCGCGACGCGGCGCTCATGAGCCGCTGGATCGACTCCAACAAGTGAGTGAGGTGCAGAAATCATCGCGATGATTTCTGTCCGGACTT
>DOUP01000206.1 GCA_003520545.1 Maritimibacter sp.
CGCATTCCGGGATGTCCAACCCTTCGCGCAACAGGTTGATGCCAATCAGCACATCAAACGCGCCCAAGCGCAGATCGCGCAGGATCTCAATCCGTTCCAATGTGTCGATATCCGAGTGCATATAGCGCACGCGAATGCCCTGTTCGTGCATATATTCGGTCAGATCTTCGGCCATGCGTTTGGTCAGCGTCGTGACCAGCGTGCGCATGTTGTTGGCGGCGACTTTGCGGACCTCGTCCAACAGATCGTCGACCTGCATCTCAACGGGCCGAATTTCGACCTCGGGATCCAGAAGCCCGGTGGGGCGGATGACCTGTTCAGCGAAGACACCGCCAGTCTGTTCCAACTCCCAATTCGAGGGCGTGGCGGACACGAAGACCGATTGCGGGCGCATGGCGTCCCATTCCTCGAACTTGAGGGGCCGGTTGTCCATGCAGGAAGGCAGCCGGAAGCCGTGCTCGGCGAGGGTGAACTTGCGGCGGTGGTCGCCGCGATACATGCCGCCGATCTGGGGCACCGAGACGTGGCTTTCGTCGGCGAAGACGATGGCGGTGTCGGGGATGTATTCGAACAACGTGGGGGGCGGCTCGCCGGGGGCGCGGCCCGTGAGGTAGCGGGAGTAGTTCTCGATCCCGTTGCAATGGCCGGTGGCCTCCAGCATTTCGATGTCGTTGGGCGCGTCCCCCAAGGCGATGGACTTTGCCGGGGCGAAGCGCTCGATGAGCGTCGCCATCGCATCGGCCTTGGTCGCGCCGAAGCTCAGTGTCAGAAAGCGTCCGCCCATGCGGGCCGAAACGCCCTGGGCCTTCAGCGCCGCCAGGAACGCGTCCCGCGTGTCCTCATCCCCGTTCCAAACACCCGGTTCGGAAAAGGCGCGTGCCTTGGCAAGCCTGGCGCCTTTTGATGAAAGGCCCGTCGTGCGTCGGACTTCATCCTCGCCCATGTCGAAAAAACCCCGGTAGTGTTGGCTGAGAGCCACCGGCAGCGCGTCGAGTGTCGCCCGAAGACGCGCGTAGTCGTTCCCTGCCGTCGCCGGGAGATCGCCGGGTTCCAAAATTCCCGCGCCGTTCTCGACGATCGCGGGCCAATCCTCCCACCCCATCTCCTCGCGCAGCCTGACAAGCTCCGCCCCCGTCTTGGAACTGGCCAGCACAAGACCCGCCCCGATGGCCCGCAAGCGGTCGAACGCGGGGCGGGCTGGCGACCAATCGTAGGTGTTGTGGTCCAACAGGGTGCCGTCGAGATCGGAGAAGACAAGAACAGGGGGCGTCTTGGAGAATGCAGTCATCCGGGGATCATGCATTCAGGCATGTCTTTGTGAAATGAAGTCAGGTTCTTTCCCGATAACCGTCCGGGAGTCGGCCTCGGTCTAGGCAATCTGGGGCAGCCATGCCTATTCGATAGGCACTGCTGGAATGGCCCCCTTTCGCGCATCGTGATAAGACACACCGGATGCTGACGAAGGGCCGTTCCCGATGATACAGCCTTTGGATTTTGCACGCCGAGCGCGTGATGCGGTGCGCCGTCGACACGCGCGGCTTCGCTACGATTATTACGTGAAGAGAAACGCATTCCTTCAAAACCGTGAGGGACTTGCCGTGGAACGGTACGAAGGCCGTGTTCCTTTGGTGTTGGATGACGTTGATCCAGACCTCGTCGCGGCGTTTTCGAACAAATTCGACCCCCAGCGCGTGGAGAAGAATGCGTTCAAAGCGGACGACGACATCATGTTTTTCGTGCATATCCCCAAGACGGCCGGCACCTCGCTCGGGCGCACGCTCAAGGACAATTACGATGTCTTTCGTCCGGTCAAATGGGATAATATCAACCCGACGTTCCAAGCCGCGGTCGAGATCGCCTATGCCGACCGGACCGTGGGCCGACAGGCGATCATCGGCCATTATAGCTGGCATCAGATCAACTCGGTGCGCGCGCGTGATCTTCCTGTCCAAGCGGGCGCCTTCGTTCGGGATCCGGTCGCACGCCTGACATCGAACTACGACTACAATAGTTCTCCGGCCCATCCCGCGCGTGATCGGTTCATGAAGCGGTTTCCGTCATTCGAAGCATATTGCGATTCCGTGCGGCCGAATTTTCAATGCTGGTTGTTGGCAGGCGGGAACAGGTCATTGGAAACCGTTCTGAAAACGCTGGTGGACCATTATACATTCCTCGGCGTGACCGAAGCGTTTGACGCTTCACTCGAACACCTGGGCGCGAGTCATGGTTTTGACAAACTGGCTGTTTTTGACAGCAATCGGGCACCAAGCGGCGCACCTCGAACACATGTTTCGCCCAGTGTCCGCACCATGCTTTACGACAGGCACGCCGATGACCTGAGACTGGTGCGTATGCTCAAGGGATTCTACGGCGTCAGTTGAGCTTACGTTTTTTCTTGAGCGCGTAGCTATGAAAACGAAGCAGGTAAGGCTGAACCCAAGGCAGCTTGCGGCCAAGCCATCGGCCCCCGTCGATAATTGCCAGTTTGTATGTCTCCCCGCGCTTCAGCCGTTCGCCAAGGGTTCGATATTTCATGGTCCCTTCGAGCACTTCCAGCCAGAATGGCGTGCGTTCGAGTGCCGTCCAGTAGTCCTGTGCGAAATGCACGTCCGGATGAGTCCAGGGTTTGTGATGGGCGGCGGCGAAGTGGATAATGAAGGGGTCATGCTTGGCGGCGAGTGCTTCGCGCGCGTTGTCCGCCGGCACATGCCAGTATTCGCCCAGATCCGAGTTGAACACGTTGTACTTTGCCGGCAAACGGAGATAACTCTCTTTGAAATAGACATTCAGAATGTCCTGGTCGCGGAAAAAGTACTGTGTCTTTCGCACCATCGCGAGGAGGTCTTTCCCGACGCGCTCCATGTCCATTTTCTCGAAGTTCAACACCAACAATCCCGCATTGAAGTACGAGTTGATCTGAGGATCGGTCAGCCCGAGCGTGCGATTGAGGTAGTCGTAGAGGTTTGGAACAGCGACGTCTTTTGTCACGACTGTTGTTGCCAGAACCCGTGTCATGATGACGTCGGGCACGGCGGCAAGTTGGTAATCCCCCATGTCGACATCGAACACGTCGGCAATGTCGCCCTTCAGAACCATGTCGACGTCCAAGTAGACCATTCGTTTTAAGTCCGGCATCAGCTTGAAGAGCAGGAACCGATTGAAAGTCGCGTTGGACGGCGCGTGGTGTTTGGCCCGGTACTGGTCGCCGAAAGCGGAGCCGACGTTGATCGGGTACAGCGTGGCGTTCGGCGTTCCATATAGGACGCGCTCCAAAAGCTCCAGGTCGCGTTTCTTGATATTTTCGTGGAGGTAGAAGAGGTTATACTGTCGCTCAGGGGCTGCATTGTCGCAAAGCGTGCGCAGCATTGCCGCTGCGTGGGGCAGGTAGGCGCGATCCGAGGAGAAGGCCACGTTGACGTTTTCGGGACCGTTGAAGCCGGCCGCAGGCATGAACGGAAACACCAAGGTGTTTTGCAGGTTGATGATGTTGACGCGATGAACCTTCGCACCCGGATGGTCGCGCAGGAATTTGCGAACGTAGACCGTGAACAGCCGCTCGGACATGAACCCAATGAAGCGTTCATTGTAGGCGCTTAGGTACTTTCGCGGAATATCTGCATTGAAAAGGCCGTCCAATATGGGAAACATCCAGTCGAGATACGGCGTTATTACCTCTCGTTTCGCAAGAAACATGTTCGCCAACAAAAGCTCGCGGCCGTTCAGTACCGCGTTCCAGTCGTCGACATACTCGGGGCTGTTGTCCGCTAGCCAGTCTTCCACGAACCGGAGGTCTGCTTCGTCATGTTCTGACACATAATTCTCGCGAACTGTCATCGGCATCCGGTGCGCGACAGGCGCCACCAAGTCTATGTCCGGGTTCTTCGCGAGCCAGGCTTCCGTGGCTTCGCAATAGTCATCGAACCGAAGCGATCCTGGAAAAACTTCAGCCATTGGAGAACGGAAGGTCCGGTCGAAATCCAGAAGCCGACGGTAGTGCATCAGCCCGATGTGAGTGCTCTCAGCGTCGTTCTTCCACGCCCAATAAAGAGCGGTCAGCTCGCAATACGACCGGTTCAGCGCAGATATGTTTGCGCCCGTATCATCGCCAATCATCCTGTCCAATGGGGCTTTGGCGTTGGCGCGACCGACATGAATGGGAGTGATGGACGGGCTTTTGATCAGGGATGCGGGCTTGTGATACGCCGTGTAAAGCGTGGCTTTCATTTCCGTCTCCGAGCGAAATCGTCCCGTGTGAGAATCCATATTCATACGGGAAGGTCAAATCCCGGCAGATAGTGACGGGTCACAGGTCGCTGCCCTGCGCGACCGCATGCCGCGAAAGACCAAGGCCACCCGAATTCGGATGGCCCTGTCTCAACTCACACCGATCACCGACGGAATTCGTCAGCTCTTCGCCGCAGGTTTCTTCTTTGCCGTCGCCTTCTTCTTCGGCGCGGCTTTTTTCTTGGTGCCCTTCTTGGCCTGCTTTTCGTTGATCAGCTCGACGGCCATTTCCATGGTCACGTCCTCGGGCTTCACGTCCTTGGGCAGCGTCGCATTGACCTTGCCGAATTTGACGTAAGGACCATAGCGGCCGTCCATCACGTTCACCGGTCCGCCGTCTTCGGGATGTTCGCCAAGCTCTTTCAAGGCCTTCGCGGTCTGACCCCGGCCGCGACCGGGGTTGAGCCGTTTCTCGGTGATCAACTCCACGGCGCGGTTCATGCCAATCTCGAACACATCCTGCGGGTCTTTCAGGTTGGCATAGACCGGTTTGGCGTCGTCCGGCAGCTGGTGCATGACATAAGGCCCGAAACGGCCGAAATTGGCCTTGATCGGCGCGCCTTCGTGATCGCCCACGATGCGCGGCAGGCTCAGCAGCGTCAGCGCCTTTTCAAGGGTCATGTCGTCGGTGGACCATCCCTTGGGAAGCGAGGCGCGGTCGGGCTTCTTGTTGTCTTCCGTCACCTCGCCGCGCTGGACGTAGGGGCCGAAACGGCCCGAACGCAGCGAGATTTCTTCGCCGTTCTCGTCCTCGCCCAGTATGCGGTCGCCCTGGGTTTCCTCGCCGCCACCGATGGGGCGGGTGTAGCGGCACTCGGGGTAGTTCGAACAGCCGATGAAGCCGCCAGAGCGCGAGGTTTGCAGGTGCAGATCGCCATTGCCGGAAAGCGGACATTTGCGCGGGTCGGAACCGTCTTCGCGCGGCGGATAGAGTTGCGGGGCAAGCGCGGCATCGAGTTTGTCGAGCACTTCGGAGATGCGCAGATCCGAGGTCTCGGAAATCGCCGCCGAGAAATCGCGCCAGAAGCGTGCCAGCACTTTCTTGTAATCCACCTCACCGGCGGACACCTGGTCGAGCTCGTCCTCCAGGTCGGCGGTGAACTCGTAGCCCACGTATTTGCGGAAGAAGTTCAGCAGGAAGATCGTCACGATCCGGCCCTTGTCCTCCGGGATCAGGCGGCCCTTGTCCTTGCGGACATATTCGCGCTCCTGGATCGTCGTGACGATAGAGGCGTAGGTGGAGGGGCGGCCGATACCCAGCTCTTCCATCTTCTTGACCAGCGTCGCCTCGGTGTAGCGGGGCGGGGGCTGGGTAAAGTGTTGATCCGGCGTGACACTTTTCTTCTCGGTGGCGTATACTTCGCTCAGCTGCGGCAGGCGCTTGTCGTCATCGTCCTCGACAATGTCGTCGTCGCGCCCCTCTTCGTAGACCTTGAGGAAGCCGTCGAAGAGCACGACCTGGCCGGTGGCGCGCAGGCCGACCTGGCCGTCGGACGAGCCGATCTCGACCGTGGTCCGCTCCAGCCGCGCCCCTTCCATCTGGCAGGCGAGGGTGCGCTTCCAGATCAGGTCGTAAAGCTTGCGCTGATCGGCTTCGAGTTTGGACAACTGGCCCGCGTCCACGCTCATATCCGTCGGGCGGATACATTCGTGCGCTTCCTGGGCGTTCTTGGCCTTGTTCTTGTATTCGCGCGGTTTGCCGGGGATGTATTCCGCGCCGTACCGATTGGTGATCTCGGCGCGCGCGGCCTCGATTGCCTCGGGCGCCATGTCGATGCCATCGGTCCGCATGTAGGTGATATAGCCCGCTTCATAGAGCCGCTGGGCGGTCGACATGGTCTGCCGCGCGCCGAAGCCGAATTTGCGGCTGGCTTCCTGCTGCAAGGTCGATGTCATGAAGGGGGCTGACGGGTTACGGCTCGCCGGTTTCGCCTCGACCGAGGTGACGGTGAGGTCACGCTTCTCGACCGCGGCAACGGCGAGGCCCGCTTGCTCTTCGTTTTCAAGATCGTAGCGGTCGAGCTTCTTGCCCGCAAAATTCACGAGCCGCGCCTCGAACGCCTGGCCGCGCGGCGTGGTGAGCGCGGCTTTCACCGACCAGTATTCGCGCGGGTTGAAGGCTTCGATTTCCATCTCGCGCTCGACGATGAGACGCAGGCAGACCGATTGCACCCGTCCGGCCGAGCGTGCACCGGGAAGCTTGCGCCAGAGCACCGGCGAGAGGTTGAACCCCACGAGGTAATCCAGCGCGCGACGGGCGAGGTAGGCATCCACGAGATCCTCGTCGACCTGGCGCGGGTTCTTCATCGCTTCGGTCACGGCGGCCTTGGTGATCGCGTTGAACACGACCCGGCTGACCGGCGTGTCCTTCTTGATCGCACGGCGTTTGCGCAGCGCTTCTTCAAGGTGCCATGAGATCGCTTCGCCTTCGCGGTCGGGGTCGGTGGCGAGGATCAGGTTGTTGTCCTCGGCGAGCGCGTCCGCGATGGCTTTGACATGCTTTCGGCTGTCGTTGCCGACCTCCCATTTCATCGAGAAATCGCTCTCGGGATCGACCGAACCATCCTTCGGAGGCAGGTCACGAACGTGACCGTAGGAGGCAAGAACGGTATAATCCGAGCCGAGATATTTGTTGATTGTCTTGGCCTTAGCCGGACTTTCCACGACAACGACGGGCATCAAATTCCTCTCGACTCAATACGGGGTCACTGGGGGGCTTAGATGGGTCGCGGGACCTTGCATTGTCAATGGCGCATGAAAACACAGGGCCGTGTGACGGGCGTTTTGTCAGTGGTTGCGGCTCAGGACGCCACCCGGTCCGCGCAGGATTTGCCCGTCGATTTCCAGCGTGGTGAGCTCCGGCGCGACCTCTCCCGCGGGTCGGGCCAGGTCGCGGATAAGCTGGTCTTCGGCAAGGGGTGCGTCGTGCAACCGGTCCAGGATCAACTGGTGAAGGGCGGCGGTTTCGCTGAGCGTCCGGGTCTCGGGCGGGGCCGACGGAACCGGAACCGGCGTTGGCACCGGGGTCTCGGCTGCGTCGAACAGGTCGCGGGGAACCTGCGCACCGGTTTCGGGGAGATTTTCCAGCACGGAGAGGACGTCGTCAGGGCCCCGCAGGAGTGTCGCGCCGTCGCGGATCAAACGGTTGCAGCCCGCCGCGCGCGCATCGAAAGGATGGCCGGGAACCGCGAAAACCTCGCGCCCCTGTTCGAGCGCCATGTCAGCGGTCATCAGCGAGCCGGATTTCACCGCGGCTTCCACCACGACCACGGCGCGGGACAGGCCGGATATGATGCGATTGCGTCGGGGGAAATGGCGGGCCTGGGGGCTCAGGCCCATGGGGGCTTCGGACAGGCGCAGACCCTGGCGAGCGATTTCTTCGCCCAACACGGTGTTCTCGGACGGGTAGATCACGTCGACCCCGCCGGCGCAGACCGCGATGGTGCCGGTGCCCAACGCGGCCTTGTGCGCGGCGGTGTCGATCCCGCGGGCCAGGCCCGAGACGATCACCTGGTCGGCTCGGCCCAGGTCCGCGGCCAGTCGGCGGGCCATCCGGGTGCCCAGGGACGAGGCATTGCGGGCCCCGACGAGACCGACGGTGGAGCGGTCCAACAAGGACAAATCACCCATCGCCCACAAGATCGGCGGCGGATCAGGTATATCTTTCAGCCGTTTAGGATAGTTCCCGGCCCCGAAACAGAGCATCTCCGCCCCGCAGGTTTCGGCCCAGGCGATCTCCTGTTCGGCCACCGGGCGCGGGCAGGGTTGGTAGTTCTTTTCCCCCGCACCATGCGCCATTTCGGGCAAGGCGTCCAGCGCGGCGGGCGCGGTTCCGTGGTCGGCCATGAGCCGGAAAAACGTGGTAATCCCGACGCGGCGCGAGCGCAAAAGACGGACCCAGGCCACCCGGTCTTCCGTGCCTTGGGGTGGGGTGAGGGGGTGGTTGGAAGGGATATTCTCCAAGGGGTCACCTGATTCCGTCTCTTGCCCCTGAACCTTGCGCCCAAAATGGTTAACCGGTGGTTACTGCCAGAAAAGTTCCGGTGAACCGCATATGAAATCCATATGAAAACCATATGCGCCGCATATGACGCCGACACTGGCGCCAATCACCCGGCATTCGGTTAACCCGGCGTTCTCTTCTTCGTTTCACAAGTACTTCGGGAGGCGTGATCTTTGCTGGCAAAGATCACGGGGGAGGGCTGGCCCTCCCGAGGCCGCGCCAGCGGCCTCCCCCCTCGCGACGGGCAAGGCCCGGCGCAAACCCTCGGGCAATCAGCCGCGCCGGGTCGTGAACTTCGGGTTCTGCGCGTCGTAAATCACGTCGTCGCCCGCCGTGTTGGCTAGCTGCCCGTCGAAGGGGCCGACCTTCACCAACTCCTTGCCGTGACGCCAGACGAGCATCAGCCCATGCTCGGGCTCCCAGGAGCAATCGGCTTCGACGCAGACGTGCCAGTCTCCGTTCAGCTTTTCGACGAAGGCTTCGTTCGGTGTGACCTCGGCCCAGATGGTTTCGGGGTCGTAGGACGCGACCTGTCCGGTGGCCGTGCCGAAATCCTGCGCATAGGCGACGACGTGGGGGGTCAGCTCCAGGAGGTCTTCCGTCGTCAATGACCGAAAGGCCGAGAAGGCCGCGGCTTGGTCGCCGGTCGCGGGCTCTGGGTGGTTCGGGTCGACGAGATAGGTGTCGACCGCGACTTCGGCGCCGCCGAAGAGGGGCGGCGCGATATGCGTCATCTCGGGGATCATGTCTGTGACCCGCCCACGGTCAACCCGCCGATCATGAGGGTCGGTTGCCCGACGCCGACCGGCACCCATTGCCCGGCCTTGCCGCAGTTCCCGATGCCGGGGTCCAATGCCATGTCGTTGCCGACCGCGCGGACCTGTTTCATCGCTTTCGGTCCGTCACCGATGAGCGTCGCACCTTTGACTGGCGCGCCGACCTTGCCGTCCTTCACGCGGTAGGCCTCGGTGCAGGAGAACACGAACTTGCCGTTGGTGATGTCCACCTGGCCGCCGCCGAACCCGACGGCGTAGATACCGTCCTTGAGGTCGGCCACGATCTCTTCGGGGGAGGCGTCGCCGCCCTCCATGATGGTATTGGTCATGCGCGGCATCGGGGCGTGGGCGTAGCTTTCGCGCCGTCCGTTTCCCGTCGCCTCGACGCCCATGAGTCGGGCGTTCTGGCGGTCCTGCATGTAGCCAACGAGCACGCCGTCCTCGATCAGGGTGGTGCGCGACGAGGGCGTGCCTTCGTCATCAACGGTGAGCGAGCCGCGGCGATCCGGGATTGACCCGTCGTCGACGACGGTCACGCCCTTGGCCGCCACCTGTTGCCCGATAAGGCCGGAGAACGCCGAGGTGCCCTTTCGGTTGAAGTCGCCTTCAAGCCCGTGGCCCACCGCTTCGTGCAGCAGGATACCGGGCCAGCCATTGCCCAGCACCACGTCCATCTGGCCCGCGGGCGCGGCTTCGGCGCGCAGGTTCACCAGGGCGATGCGCAGGGCCTCGTCCACCGAAGCCTTCCAGTTCTCCGGCTGGATCAACTCGGTCAGGCCCGCGCGACCGCCGCCGCCGTGGCCGCCCGCTTCTCGCCGCCCGTCTTCTTCGACGATGACGCTGACGTTGACGCGGGTCATGGGACGGGTGTCCGAGACGAGGGTGCCGTCGGGGCGCAGGATCGTCACTTCCTGTAACGAGGCGGCGATGGTTGCGGAGACCTGGACCACGCGCGGATCCTTGTCGCGGGCGTATGCGTCAATTTCGCGCAGGGTCTCGACCTTCACGGGAAACTCGGCATCCGTCATCGGGTCGTTGTCGGTATAGAGTTTGCGGTTGGTGAGGGCGGGGCTGTCGGCCAGCTTGCCACCCCCCGCGCCCACCGCGAGGCGCGTGGTTTCGACGGCGCGTTTCAGGGCGGCGTCCGAGACGTCCGTGGAGTGGGCATAGCCCGCCGTGTCGCCGCACACGGCGCGCAGGCCAAAGCCTTCGGATGCATTGTATGAGGCGGTTTTCAAACGGCCATCGTCGAACACCAAGGCTTCCGATCGCCGTCGTTCCAGAAACAGTTCGCCGTCGTCGGCCCCGTCGGTTGCCGCCTTGAGCAACGTGAGCGCGCGTGATTCGTCGAGATGTGTCTCGAACGGGCGGAAGTGCGTGGTGTCGGGCATCATGCTCCTTTCGGTGCGTCCTTGATCTATCACAAATGCTCGAATTTGCATGTGTGCGGCAGATCAGCGCAGGATTTTCCTTGTTCATTGGCCCCCAATATGGTTTTTCCCCCAACGGGAGACAACGGGATTCCCGCGCACATCGCGGTGAACCGAAGATTGTGGCGCTCGCGCGACCCACCGACGCGGCGTCGAGAGGTAAGTAACGGAATGCAAGCAATGACCAAAACCCTGCGGCCTCTGGCCATTATCGCGGCAACCTTCGGCGCGGGCGCGGCCTTCGCACAAGACATCCAGGGGCTCGACGTCAAGGGCGCACCGACGCCGGGCGGCACCGGGTTCCAGATCGCGGCGACCGACATCTCGCAAGCGACCTTCGCCCTGGACCATCTGCTCCTTTACATCATCGTCGCGATCTCGGCCTTCGTCGCGCTTCTGACCGTCTGGGTCATCCTGCGCTACAACAGGAAAGCCAACCCGACGCCCAAGACCTTCACACACAACACCCCGGTCGAGATTGCCTGGACCTTCATTCCGATCCTGATCCTCGTTTTCATCGGCGCGCAGTCGTTGCCGGTGCTCTACAAACAGCAGGAAATCCCGGAAGGCGACGTGGTCATCAAGGCGACCGGCTACCAGTGGTACTGGGGTTATGAATACGTGGACGAGGAGTTCGCCTTCGACAGCTTCATGCTCGCCAAGGACGAACTGGCCGAATACGGCTACGACGAAAGCCTGCACAAGCTGGCCACAGACACCGCCATCGTCATCCCGACCGGCAAGAAGATCGTTTTCCAGGTGACCGGTGCGGACGTGATCCATTCGTGGACCATCCCGGCTTTCGGCGTGAAGCAGGACGCGGTTCCGGGTCGTCTGGCCGAGCTGTGGTTCACGGTCGAGCCGGGGAACGAAGGCATCTACTTCGGTCAGTGTTCCGAGCTTTGTGGCAAGGACCACGCCTTCATGCCGATCACCGTGAAAGCGGTGACGGAAGAGGAATACAACGACTGGCTCGACGCCGCTCGGGAAGAATACGCGGGCATTCCGGCGGACGTGAAAGTCGCCGCCGTCGAGTGAATGAGATCCGGGCGGGTGGCATCCTTCACCCGCTCGTTTTGATAACCCAAGAGGCCCTTGGCCTCCGAGGTAAATGCAGATGACCGATATCTCTTCCATCCCACAGGACCGCGAGGCGGGGTTTGGCGATTACGTCGCGCTGTTGAAGCCGCGCGTCATGTCGTTGGTCGTGTTCACCGCGCTGGTCGGCATGCTGGTCGCGCCGGTGGGGATCAACCCCTTCGTCGGGATGGTCGCGATCCTGTTCATCGCCATCGGGGGCGGGGCCTCTGGCGCGTTGAACATGTGGTGGGACGCGGATATCGACGCCAAGATGCGCCGCACGCAAAAGCGCCCGACCGTGACCGGCGCCGTGCCTGCGGAGGAGGCCAAGGTGCTGGGCTTCGCGCTGTCTGGTATTTCGGTCATCATGCTGTTTCTGGCGACCAACTGGGTCGCGGCGGCGCTGCTGGCCTTCACCATCTTCTTCTATGTCGTGATCTACACCATGTGGCTCAAGCGCTGGACGCCGCAGAACATCGTGATCGGTGGCGCGGCGGGGGCGTTCCCGCCGATGATCGGCTGGGCCGCGGTTACCGGCGACATCTCGGTCGCCTCCGTGCTCATGTTCGCGCTGACCTTCGCCTGGACGCCGCCGCATTTCTGGTCGCTCGCGCTTTTCGTGAAGTCCGACTACAAGGACGCCGGTGTGCCGATGCTGACCGTGACTCATGGACGCAAGGTCACGCGCAATCATATCCTGGGCTACAGTTTCGTGCTGGGCCTGGTTGCCATTGCGCTGGGCCTGACCTCGGTCGGTGGGCCGACCTACATGGCCGTCGCCGTCGCCATGAACCTCTGGTTCATCAAGCTGGCCATCGACGTGTTCCGCCGGACGGACGCGGACAGCGAGGCCGACGGGCACCTGGTCGAGCGCAAGCTGTTCAAATTCTCGTTGCTTTATCTCTTCGTGCATTTCGGCATGTTGTTGGTCGAACATACCCTCACCACCTTTGGACTGGGAGGCTGGTAACATGGCATCGCAAATCCGCGCTGAACACGAACTTCACCGCCGCCGTTTGTCGCGTAACATCGGGCTGGGCGTCACGCTCCTGCTCTTTGTCGGCATGATGTACGGGCTGACGATCGCCAAGGTCGGGACCGACCCGACCGACGAGCTGGGCGCACCCTGGGCCGCGGCGCAGGACAAGGCGGCGAAATGACCCTTCAGCAGACGCATAAGACCGCATTGAAAATGGCCGGGGTCGTCGTCTTCATGGGCGCGATGGCCTGGGCTGCGGTTCCGTTTTATGACTGGTTCTGCCGGGTCACGGGCTTTGGCGGGACCACTGGGCAGGCCGTGGCCGGATCGGACGTGATCCTCGACAAGACGATCAAGATCCGCTTCGACGGCTCCATCGAGCGCGATTTCCCCTGGACCTTCAAACCGGTCCAGCGCGAGGTTGAAATCCGTATCGGCGAGACCGGGCTGGCGTTCTACGAAGCCACCAACAATTCCGACCGCCCCGTCGCGGGCACGGCGAGCTACAATGTCGCGCCCTACAGCGCGGGTGGCTATTTCACCAAGATAGATTGCTTCTGCTTTGAAATGCAGGTGCTTCAGCCCGGCGAGACGGTTTCGATGCCCGTGACCTTCTACGTCGACCCCGAGATCACCGAAGACAACGATGCCAAGTTTGCCAAGGTGATCACGCTTTCATACACTTTCCACGAAACCGATCTGCCCGAGGAATACGCCGCGTTGGACGCGGAGACCCCAGGGACGGCAGACCAGAACTAAACCAGGGACGGAACTACGCACATGGCCCACGCAAAGAACCATGATTATCACATCCTGAACCCCTCGATTAATCCGCTGCTCGCCGCGGTCGGGGCGTTCATCATGCTCTTCGGGGCGGTCAAGTGGATGGCTCAGGACATCCCGTGGATCTTCCTGATCGGTCTCGCCATCGTGCTTTACACCATGTTCGCATGGTGGTCGGATGTCGTGGAAGAGGGCCAGACCGGCGATCACACCCCGGTGGTCCGTATCGGACTGCGCTATGGTTTCATCCTGTTCATCATGTCCGAGGTCATGTTCTTCGTGGCGTGGTTCTGGAGCTTCTTCAAGCACGCCATGTATCCGATGGGACCCGAAAGCCCGGCCGTGGACGGTGTCTGGCCGCCCGTTGGGATCGAGACCTTCGACCCGTGGCACCTGCCGCTGATCAACACGCTGATCCTGCT
>DOUP01000109.1 GCA_003520545.1 Maritimibacter sp.
TTCTCCCGCGCTTGGGAAATCGTGGTCCGCTATGCGGCGGCGGGCGCGTTCACCGGCGCCTTCTGGTTGCTTTACCTTCTGTCGGACACGGTGCTGGACCTCGTGGGCGTCGGCATTCTGCGCGACGTGCTGGAGATCGACCCTGTCGCCCCGATCCTCACCGGCGCGACGCTCGGCCTCGGTCTGGCGGTCGTGCATGAACTCAAGCACCTGATCTCGCCGAAGATCGTCTTGCGGCTCCTTCGCCTTCTTTTGCCTCCGGTCGTCCTGGTCAGTGCCGTCTTCGTGCTGCTGGTTCCGGTCCAGGGCCTGTCGGGCGTGGTGTCGGAGCTCTCTGCCGGTGCGACTGTCATGGCCATGGCCCTTGCGCTCATATCGCTGATCACGATCACCATCGACCGAAACGCCGCCGAAGCTGCCGAGGCGTCGACCCTCGTGCGCAGCGCTCAGGCCGCCACGGTCCTTGCCCTGATCCTCGCGGCGCTCGGCGCGCTTGCCGTGAGCCTGCGCGTGGCGCAATACGGCTGGACCCCGGAGCGGTTGCTCGCGGCCCTCTGCGCCGCGGTCTTCGTCGGCTACGGGATGACATATACCGTCGCCACCCTGCGCCGCGCGGCTTTGGCAGCGGCCCGGATCAGGCAGGCGAACATCACGATGGCGGTCGTGACGCTTGCGCTGACGGCCCTCTGGCTGACCCCGGTCCTGAACGCCGAGCGCCTGTCGGCGCGTTCTCAACTCGCGCGGTTCGAGGCTGGAAAAACCGACGCCGCCGATCTCGACCTTTGGCGCATCACGCACACATGGGGACGCGCCGGGACCCGCGCCTTCGCGCCATACCGGCAGGACGACCACCCAGCCCATGACGCGCTGGTCGACCGCATTGCGGCATTGGATGCGGGGGACCTGTCGCCGCGTACATTTGAGCCACAGACTTCGGCAGAAATCCTTGCGGACTTGTCCGAAACCCTCGCCTACCGACCGGCCGGGACCGACGGCACGGAACTGTTGACCGCCCTTCCTGAGTATACCCGACTGCTGATCCACCGCGGTTGCACGCACGAGCGGACGCCCAAAGACGCCCCGGCCTGCGTGGGGGTCGTGGCCGATTTCCTCCCGACCCCGGGCGACGAGTTGCTGGTTATCTATCGGGATGGAGACAAATTCGAGACAGTCGCCGCGAATGGAGCTTACCTGGAATTGGGCACGGCAGCCGGTCCTGGTCTCATCGACGACATCCTGGACGGGTCTTTCGAGATGATCCCGGCGCGGGGGATGGAGTTGAAGCTGGGCGACACCTACGTCGCCCCGCTCCCGGATCGTTAAGCGGACATTTCGCGCAGGACCGCGCCATACCCGCCGTCGTTGGCGAAGGCCGCTTCCGGACCGGTCGTTTCCCGCGCCAACGCTTCGTTGCGATAGGGGAAGCGTCCGAAGCGCCGGATCACCTCGCGGTGCACCTTGGCGTGAAGCAGGTTCGCAGCACCCGTTTCCGGCATTCGGGTCAACATGAGGCGCACACAGCGGTCCTGATCCACGAGGCTTTCCGAGTGCATGAGCGGCATGTAGAAGAACTGGCGCGCAGGCTCGTCGATCCTCAGATCCCATCCCTTGTCGACCGCGCATTTGGCCGCGGCGAGCGCCGCCTTGTCGGATGAAAACGCGGCACCTGACCCCCGAAACATATTGCGCGGGAACTGGTCGAGCAGAATGACGTAAGCAAGCGTGCCACTGGGATAGGTCAGCCAGAGCGACAGGGAACCGTCCACGGCCTTTTTCCAGGCATCCAGAAATCGCTCACGGATCTCCGCATCCAGCTCGTCAGAAGCTTCATACCACCCCTTCGGCCCGACCTCGTCCAGCCAGAAGCTTAGAATTTCATCAGGATTGGTCATTTGACCCTCCTCACCCTTGCGTATGTCCCTGATTCGTTTGTTACAAATGTTTCATATTCCTGCAAGAGAATTTAAGATTATTGCGCGCCGGTGCTTGGTGATGTGTCTTCCGGGTCGTCCGGGGATTGGTCTGCCTCCATCTCCTCCTGCATCTCTTCCACGGCATCCGCATAGACCTCCTGCGCCAGCTCCATGGCGACGGGGGACGATTGCGGCATGACCGCCACGTAGGACGCGGTTTCTTCGACCGGGGTCGCGGCGCGTCGTGTGGCGCGATAAAGACCGTAGACAACGATGAGCCCCAAGGAAATCGACAGAACGATGAAGAAGCCGCGCGCGCCAAAGGCCCCCATGATCCAACCCGTCGTGATCGGGCCGACAATCGCGCCGATCCCGTTGACGAACATCAGGCCCGAGGAAGCGGCAGCCATCTGGTCGTAATCGAGATAGTCGTTGGTATAGGCGATGAGGAGCGCGTAAAGCGGCCCGGTCGCCCCGCCGACAATGAACGCCGAGAACAGAAGCGCCGGAAAGCTGATGAAGATCGCCGGGATCAGAGCCGCGACCGCGGCCATGCCCGCGATCATGATGATAAGTCGACGGCGCTCCATTCGGTCCGACAGGAAGCTCAGCGGGAACTGGAACACGAGCGCGCCCACGAAGAAGGTCGCAACGAAGAGCGACAACTCCTGCAACTCAAGCCCGATCGCCGTGCCGAAAACGGCGGCCATACCGAACTGCGCGGCGTTGGCGGCCCCCACGAAAACCATGCCGACCACGCCGAGGGGCGACGCCTCGAACAATTCACGCAAGGTCATCCGTTTTGCCGTGTCGAAGGCGGGTGTCGGCGATACCGACAAAAGGATCGGCGCAAAGGAGATCGAGACAAGCACGCTCGGCAGGATGAAGAGCAGGAAGCCCGACGGATCGCCGATGGACACCAGCCCCTGCGCCGTGATGATCCCTGCCATTTGCACGATCATGTAGACCCCGAGCGATTTGCCCCGGGTCTCGGTGGTCGCGTTATTGTTGAGCCAGCTTTCCGCCGTCACGTAGACGCCGGAAAAGCAAAACCC
>DOUP01000278.1 GCA_003520545.1 Maritimibacter sp.
GGGGAGGGGGCGCGAAATGGCCTTGGCCCCCGCCGATCTTGTCACCCGTCTCGACGACGTGGGGATCGGGGTCGAAGCGATGGCGACGCCCTCGGCTTGCCGGACCTATAACATCACCCTGTCGGAGGGTCGGCGCGTGGCGTTGGCCGCGCTTCCCGTCTGATGGACCTGGTCGTGCGCGATCTGACCGTGGCGCGCGGTGGCGTGCCGGTGTTGGAGCACCTGGATTTCACCCTTGGCGCGGGGCAGGTTCTGGTCCTGCGCGGACCGAACGGATCGGGCAAGACCACGCTCCTGCGCACATTGGCCGGGCTTCAGCCGCCGATGGCGGGCGAGGTCGGGCTGCCCCCAGAAGCGATTGCCTATGCAGCGCATGCGGATGGGTTGAAAGCGCAGTTGTCGGTCACGGAAAACCTCGCCTTCTGGGCCTCGGTGCATGGGACCCGCGACATTGTGCCGGCACTGAAACAGATGAACCTTGAGAGCCTCGCGGACCGGATGGCCGCGAACCTGTCGGCGGGTCAGAAACGCCGGCTGGGATTGGCGCGGCTTCTGGTGACCGGGCGGCCGATCTGGCTGTTGGATGAACCGACGGTTTCCTTGGATACCGCCAGCGTGGCGCTGTTTGCGGAGGCGGTGGGGGCCCATGTGGCGGGCGGTGGCGCGGCGCTGATCGCGACGCATATCGACCTCGGGCTGGAGGCAGAGATCCTCGACGTGACGCCGTTCAAGGCGGACCCGAGCGTGGTCGCGACCGGCGCGGGTGCTTTTGACGAGGCCTTCCTGTGATCGCGCTTCTGGTAAGAGACCTGCGCCTGACCTTCCGGGCGGGCGGGGGCTTTGGTCTTGGGCTGGCGTTTTTCCTGATTGTCACGGTGCTGGTGCCTTTTGGCGTCGGGCCGGAATCCGCGCTGCTTGCGCGGATCGCGCCGGGTATCCTCTGGGTCGGGGCGCTGCTTGCCTGCCTGCTGTCGCTCGACCGGATTTTCCAACTCGATTTCGAGGACGGGTCGTTGGACATCCTCGCCACCGCGCCGATCCCGATGGAGGGGGCGGTGGCGATGAAGGCGCTGGCGCATTGGCTGACCACGGGGCTGCCGCTGACCCTGGCCGCGCCGCTCTTTGGCGGGCTGATGAGCCTGCCGGGCCAGGGGTATCTCTGGGTGTTCCTGACGCTCCTGATCGGCACGCCCGCCTTGTCGATGATCGGCACCTTCGGGGCGGCCCTGACCGTGGGGCTGAAGCGCGGCGGGCTGCTGTTGTCGCTGCTGGTCTTGCCGCTTTACATTCCGACGCTGCTGTTCGGGGCCGAAACCGCGCGTCGGGCCATCCAAGGGGTCGACTACGCCCAGACTTTCGCGATCCTTGCGGGGGTTACGGCAGGGAGCCTTGCGCTTCTTCCCTTCGCGGCCGCCGCGGCGATCCGTATCAATCTACGTTGATGTGAAGTGGTTTTGCTTGCTCGCGACCGCCCGGACACATAGGAAAACACGCATGGAAGATACGCGCGTCAGACAGAAAAACGACCGGTGGAACTGGTTCTGGGCCTGGGCCAACCCGGTGAAGTTCATGAGCTGGACCGGCAAGGCCCTGCCGTGGTTCATCGGGCTGACCGTGATCACGGTAATCCCCGGCTTGATCTGGGGCTTTTTCTTCACGCCTGCCGCCGACGGGTTCCAGGAATCGGTAAAGATCATCTACGTCCACGTGCCCTCGGCCACGATGGCCATCCAGGCCTGGGGGATGATGGTCGTCGCCTCGCTGATCTGGCTGATCCGGCGTCACCACGTCGGCGCGCTCGCGGCCAAGGGGGCCGCGCTGGTCGGGCTGACCATGACGGTGATCGCGCTGATCACCGGGGCGATCTGGGGTGAGCCGATGTGGGGCACCTATTGGGCCTGGGACCCGCGCCTGACTTCGTTCCTGATCCTGTTCCTGTTCTACATCGGGTACATGGCGCTTTGGGCCGCGATCGAAGACCCGGATACGGCGGCGGACCTGACCAGCGTGCTGGCCGTCGTCGGGTCGGTTTTTGCCTTCCTCAGCCGGTACGCGGTGAACTTCTGGAACCAGGGGCTGCACCAGGGGGCGTCGCTGTCGCTCGACCAGGAAGAGAACGTGGCGGACGTCTATTGGCAGCCGCTGGTGCTGACGCTTGTGGGCTTTGGGTTTTTGTTCGTGGTGCTGGTGCTGATCCGCACGCGGACCGAATTGCGCAGGCGGCGACTGCGGGCGATCGAATTGCGCGAAAGGATGCAGGATGCTTGATCTGGGCAAATACGCGGGCGCCATCGTGTCGTCCTGGGTGATCTCGCTCGGGCTGGTCGTCGCGCTGATCGTGGTGACAGGGGTGCAGGCGCGCAAGAGCCGCCGGGACCTGGAGGCGGCCGAAGCCCGCGTGAAAGGCAAACGCAAATGAAACCGATGATGATCCTGCCGCCCCTGATTTTCGTCGCGCTGGCGGCGCTGTTCCTGTTCGGGCTGAACCGCGAAGGCGGGGATGCTTTGCAATCGACGCGCGAGGGCGGGCCGGTGCCTGCGCTGACCGTCACGGATTTCCCCGGCGCCGAGAGTTTTGCCGTCGAGACCCTGAAGGACGGCGAGGTGAAGCTGGTAAACTTCTTCGCCTCGTGGTGCGCGCCCTGCCGGGTGGAGCATCCGCAGCTTATCAAGCTAAAAGCGGAAGGCGTGCCGATCTACGGCGTGAACTACAAGGACACCCCGGCGAAGGCGCTGGGGTTCCTGGATGAACTGGGCGATCCGTACCGGGCCCTGGTGCAGGACGCGAAAGGGCGCACGGGGCTCGATTGGGGGCTCTACGGCGTGCCGGAGACCTTCGTGATCGACGGGGACGGGATTGTCGTGAAGCGTTTCGCGGGGCCGATCACCGTTCAGATCCTCGACAACATCATTCGCCCGGCGATGGCCGAGGCCGCCCAATAGGGTTTGCGCCGGGCGAGGCCCGTCGCGAGGGGGGAGCCGCGCGCGGCGCGCGCGGCTTTGGAGGGCCAGCCCTCCACGCGTGACCTTTGCGGGCAAAGATCACGCTCCTCCCGGGATATTTCGGACCGGAAAGAGACGCGGTCGGGCGCGTGACGTTTTCGGTCAGCTGTTGCCGGAGCGGGTGAAGAGGCCCGCGTCTTCGGCGGCGCGCCGGATGGCCTTGGACTTGTTCACGGTTTCCATGAACTCGGCCTCGGGGTCGCTGTCGTAAACGACGCCGCCGCCTGCCTGGATGTAGAGCTTTTCGTCTTTTACCACGGCGGTGCGCAGCGCGATGCACATGTCCATGTCGCCGTTCGAGGCGAAATAACCGACGCCGCCGCCGTAGACGCCGCGTTTTTCGGGCTCCAATTCGTCGATGATCTCCATCGCGCGGACTTTCGGCGCGCCCGAAACGGTGCCTGCGGGCATCCCGGCGAGGAAGGCCGAGAGCGCGTCGTGGTCGTCGGACAGCTCGCCGATGACGTTGGAGACGATGTGCATCACGT
>DOUP01000279.1 GCA_003520545.1 Maritimibacter sp.
GATGTTGATCCCGGCCATGAAGACCGACACGGCCGCCAGCAGCATGACGAGGAAAGACCCCGACCCGATCTGCATCAAGGCGCCGAGAATGATGATCGACGAAATGGCGTTGGTCACGGCCATGAGCGGCGTGTGCAGCGAGTGCGACACGTTCCAGATCACCTGGAAGCCCACGAAAACCGCGAGCACGAAGACGATGAAGTGCTGCATGAAGCTCGCAGGCGCAACAAGGCCCACGGTCAGCAAGAGCACGGCACCGGTCACGATCAACGTCACCTGGTTCTTGGTCTGCGCCTTGAACGCGACCATCTCCGCCTCGCGCTTTTCTTCCGGGGTCAGCACTTTCGGCGGCTCCGGTTTCTTCTGCGCGGCGATGGCCTGGATCTTCGGCGGCGGCGGCGGGAAGGTGATCTCGCCCGCATGGGTCACCGTGGAGCCACGGATCACGTCGTCTTCCATGTTGACGTTGATCTTGCCGTCCTTCTCGGGCGTCAGATCGGTCATCATGTGACGGATGTTGTTGGCGTAGAGCGTCGAGGACTGGGTCGCCATGCGGCTCGGGAAGTCCGTGTAACCGATAATGGTCACGCCATTGTCGGTCACGATCTTCTCGTCGGCCACGGTCAGCTTGCAGTTCCCGCCCTTCTCGGCGGCAAGGTCGACGATCACCGAACCCGGCTTCATCGACTTGACCATATCCTCGGTCCAAAGCTCCGGCGCTTCCCGGTTCGGTATGAGCGCGGTGGTGATGACGATATCGACCTCGGGGGCCAATTCGCGGAACTTCGCAAGCTGCGCCTCGCGGAACTCCGGGCTCGACACGGCGGCATAACCCCCGGTGGCCGCGCCATCCGTCTGCTCTTCTTCGAAATCGAGATAGACGAACTCGGCCCCCATCGATTCAACCTGTTCGGCCACTTCCGGCCGCACGTCGAAGGCGTAAGTGATCGCCCCGAGCGAGGTGGAGGTGCCGATCGCGGCAAGCCCGGCAACACCGGCCCCGACCACGAGCACCTTGGCAGGCGGCACTTTACCCGCGGCAGTCACCTGCCCGGTGAAGAACCGGCCAAAGTTGTTGCCCGCTTCGATCACGGCACGGTAGCCCGCGATGTTCGCCATGGACGACAGCGCATCCATCTTCTGCGCGCGCGAGATACGCGGCACCATTTCCATCGCGATCACGGTCGCGCCCTTGGACTTGGCCAGCTCCAGCCCCTCTTCGTTCCCGCCGGGATTGAAGAAGGTAATCAGCGTCTTGTCCTTGGTCAGGCGCTTCAGCTCGGTCTCGGTCGGAATGCGGACCTTGGCGATGATGTCCGCCTCTTTCCACAACGCCGCGGGCGTCTTTGCGATCTCGACCCCGGCGTCCTTGTAATCCTTGTCCGAGAACCCGGCCTTCTCGCCCGCGCCCTTTTCGATCAGGCAATCATAGCCCAGTTTTTGCAGCATCCCGGCGGATTCCGGCGTCATCGCGACCCGGTTTTCTCCGTCGAGGATCTCCTTCGGTACCCCGATTTTCACGTTTAGTATCCTTCTCCCTCTGTAACGGCGGACCAAAGCCCGCCGCACTCGAAGTTTCCTATAGGCGACATCGCCCAGCTTTTCGACCAAAACCCTCGCACCTGCGAGGATTCCTTTGTGGCCAACCTTTCATCTGCGACCGTGGGTCACAACCACCGCCGCACACGTCCCATCCATGCGCGCGCCTCGTCCCCGAAGCTCTCGATCAGCCGGTTCTCCTCCCAGCGGATGAACCGCCGTTGGATGAACCCGCCAAAAAGCGGCACCAGCACCAGCGCGGGCAGCACGTCCCAGTGCAGGATCGCGCCCGCGAGGACCAACGCATCCCCGAGGTACATCGGGTTGCGCGTGATCCGGTAGATACCCGACCGCAGGAACGCGCTCGGCGCCCGTCGCGGGATGAAGCTCGTGCGCGCCCGCAGGAACTCCCAAACCGCCGCAGACATCGCCCCCAGACCGAGAACGATCAGCGCGTCTCCGACCCAGCGGACCCAATCGAGCCCCGTGGCGAGCCACGGGAACAACCGGTCCAACCCGAAGGCCCCGGCCAGCGTCAGCAGAAGCCACGTGGGGGGTATATCCAAGAGCCGCAGCAGCAGAATCCCTCCGCGCAAGATAATTACCTGAACCAAGGTTTATTGGTGAGGATTATTGCCAACGCAACCCCCGCCAGCCCAAATTCCGTCGCGTTTTCGAGTGATTGCGACACCGTGACCGCTAACGCGGCCGCAATGCCCGCCGGAGAGCCGCCCGATCGTCGGGAATTCCGGGGGTGTGCGGCGGCAAACCGACCCAACGTCGCGGGCCCGAAAGGTTCACGCCCGCCCCGCGCTCATGCTAGCCCTAGAGCCAACAGGGAGGATCACATGACCGATTTGAACGGAAAACACGCGCTCGTCACGGGCGGCGGCACGGGCATCGGCCTCGCCATTGCAACGGCCCTGGCCAAGGCCGGCGCGCAGGTGATTATCACCGGACGCCGCGCCGACGTGCTGGAGGAAGCCGCAGGCGCCCACCCCGGCCTGCACCCGGCCGTCATGGATGTGACCAGCGAAGCCTCGATCAAGGAGGGCATCGAAACGGCCCGCGCCGCGCGCGGCCCGATCACCATCGTCGTCGCCAATGCGGGCGTCGCCACGGGCCGCAAACTGGCAAAGACGTCCTACGATTTCTGGCGCGACATCATGGCCGTGAACCTCGACGGCGTTTTCCTGACCCTGCGCGAATGCCTCCCGGACATGGAAGAGGCCGACTGGGGCCGCGTGATCGCGATATCCTCCATCGCGGGGGTCAAGGGCCTGCGCGGCGCCGGTGCCTATTCCGCCTCCAAGCACGGCGTCATCGGCCTGATCCGCTCGCTGTCAGAGGATTATCTCGGCACCGGCCTCACCTTCAACGCGATTTGCCCGGCCTATGTCGAGACCGACATCATCACCCGCAACGTCGACGCCATCGCCGAACGCATCGGCGGCGACCGGGAAAAGGCCCTCGCCATGATGCGCGACGTCAACAAGCACAAACGCCTGATCCAGCCCGAGGAGATCGCGAATGCCGCGCTGTGGCTGGTCGCGCCGGGATCGGAAAGCGTGAACGGCCAGACCATCGAGATCGCGGGCGGTCAGATGTAATGGCGCCACGCCTGCGGCGCGTCGCGGTGGTCGAGGGGCCAGCCCCTCGAGCTCCCCGAGGTATTTTTGGAACGATGAAGATCAGGGCGTCAGCGCGCGGGCGAACATGACCGCGAGCCGGTCGAGGTCGTCGCGCAGCGTGGTGTATTCCGTCGCACCATCCACGACGCCGTGCACGGCCGCGAGGATCACCCGCGCCACCTCCCGCGCCGACGCGCCCAGGGTGAGCGATCCGTCCGTCAACCCGGTCGCAAGCCAGACGGTCAGGACCGAAACGAGTTTGGCGTCCCCCTCGGCCACGATCTCGCCGCTCACCTCGGCCTTGGCATCCAGCAGCTCCGGCCCGTGCGGGCTGTTCAAGAGCGCGTCGAAGGGCGGCGCGACCTTGGCGGCAAAGGCGGCTTTCAGCGCGGATTGAGCATCCGGCGCATCGCGCAAAGCCTCTTCCATCACCTGCGCCGTGCGCGCGAAATAATCCGCGACCAGCGAGGCGAAGATGTCTTCTTTATTGCGGAAATGCAGGTAAAGCGCGGCGCGGCTCATCCCGGCGCCCTTGGCGATATCCGCCATCGACACGCGTTTGAACCCGTAAAGCCGGAACGCCTCGAAGGACGCGGATATGATCCGCGCCGTCTTGTCGTTCGTATTCGGGGAAAGATCGGTCACCCGCGCCCTGCCTTTTCACATCTGACTGCTCGTTGTTGACAAGCTGACATTTTCGTCACATTTTGTCAATCTGACAGTGTAGACTGACAGGATGTGTCGGCGCGCGCCAACGGGAGGATCCCATGAGCTATAAAATCACCGTCAACGGCACCTCGCACGAGGTCGACCTGCCGGGGGAAGTTCCCCTGCTGTGGGTTCTTCGCGACGAACTGGGCCTCACGGGGACCAAGTACGGCTGCGGCGTCGCCGCCTGCGGCGCCTGCACCGTCCAGGTGGACGGGTTGGCCCAACGGTCCTGCCAACTGCCACTCGACGCGGTGGACGGCCCGGTGACCACCATCGAAGGCCACGGCACGCCGGACGCCCTGTCCGCGTTGCAGGAGGCCTGGGTCGCTCACAACGTGGCGCAATGCGGCTATTGCCAGTCCGGCCAGATCATGCAGGCCGCCTCGCTCCTTGCCGAAACACCGGAGCCGACCGACGAGGACATCGACATCGCCATGCAGGGAAACCTGTGTCGCTGTGGCACCTACCCCCGCATCCGCGCCGCCATCCATGACGCGGCATCGAAGATGAAGGAGGCCTGATCATGGGAAAACTCGGTAAAATCACCCGCCGCGCCTTTCTCGTCGGTGCCGTCGCCGTCACCGGCGGTGTCGCCGTCGGGGCCTACGTGCTCACCCGCGATCCGAAAAACCCGCTCGACCCCGAGCGCGGCGCGACGCTGAACTCCTACGTCATCGTCGACCAGAGCGGCGTCACCATCATCGTGCCGCGCGCCGAGATGGGACAGGGCGTGCAGACCTCGCTCGCTGCCCTCGTGGCCGAGGAGCTTGAAGTGCCGCTGGACCAGGTCCGCGTCGAACACGGCCCCCCCGCTGCCGCCTATGCCACCACCGTCATGATGACCCCGCGCGAGTATGACGCGGAGCCGCAGGGCGAAATGGTGTCATCCCTCATGGCGGGCATGACCCGCCTGCTGGGGATGCAGGTCACCGGCGGCTCGACCTCCGCGCTGGATGCCTTCGACAAGATGCGTATCTCCGGCGCCGCCGCCCGTGAAATGCTGATCGACGCCGCCGCCCAGCGCCTCGGCGTGGGCCGCGACCAATTGCGCGCCGAAGCGGGCGAAATCATCGCCACCGACGGCACCCGCCTCACCTACGCGGAACTGGCCGCCGACGCCGCCAGCCTGACACCCCCCGACAACCCGCCCCTCAAGAAACCCGAGGATTGGGTCCTGATCGGCAAGTCGCAGCCCAAGCTCGATCAACCGGCCAAGGCCACCGGAACCGCGCCCTTCGCGCTGGACACCCGATCGGACGGTATGAAATTCGCCACCGTCAAGATGAACCCCCGCATCGGCGCCGCGCTGAATTCCTTCGATGCCTCCGAGGCCCAAGGCATGGCGGGCGTCGAGGAGATCTTCGCCATCGACGGCGGCGTCGCGGTGGTCGCGAACAATACCTGGCTTGCCATGCAGGCGGCCGAGGCGATCACCTTCGACTGGGCCGAGGCCGACCACGGCGCGACCACGGAAGAGATTTTCGCCGATATCGAAGCCGCCTTCGACCTCGACCCCAACGTGACCGCCCGCGACGAGGGCGAGGTGACGACACCCGACGACGCGCTCACCGCCGAATACCGTGCGCCCTTCCTGTCTCACGCGCCGATGGAACCGATGAACGCCACCGTGCTCTTCACCGGCGACAGGCTGGAGATCTGGGCCGGCGTCCAAGGCCCGATCATCACCCGCAAACAGGCCGCCGATATCGTTGGCCTCAAGGACGATGACGTCACCGTCCATACCACGATCATGGGCGGCTCCTTCGGGCGGCGCGGTTTCAACGACTTCGTCCTGCAGGCGGTGCAGGTGGCCAGGGAAATGCCTGGCACGCCGATCAACATGACGTGGTCACGCGAAGAGGACATGCGCCACGATTACTACCGCCCCGGCGCCATCGCGCGCCTCTCCGCAGGGCTGAACCAGAACGGCATGATGGACAACCTGCGCGGCCAGTTCGCCTCGGCCAGCGTCATGCGTGCCTCGCTCAAGGCCTTCACGGGCCGCGACCTGTCCACGCCCGATACGCTCATCACCGAAGGCTGCGCCGACCAGCCTTATGCCATCGAGAACGCGCTGGTCACCGGCCATGTGCCGGAGCGCTCGCCCCGCATCGGGTTCTGGCGCTCGGTCGGCCATTCCATGAACGCGTTCTTCTGGGAAAGCTTCGTCGACGAGATGGCGCACAAGGCCGGGATGGACCCCCTCGCCTTCCGCCTGGCCCATATCGAGCCGGAGCACGCGCCGACCGCGCAGGTTCTGAAAACCGTGGCGGAAATGGCCAACTGGACCGGAGAGACGCCCGCTGGCAAAGGGCGCGGCATTGCCGTGACCTACTCTTTCGGCACGCCCGTGGCCGAGATCGTCGAGATCAGCGACCGTGACGGCGACATCTCCATCGACAAGGTCTGGATCGCCGCCGACCTGGGCAAGATCATCGACCCCGGCAACGTCGAAGCTCAACTCATCGGCGGCGCGATTTACGGGCTGTCGGCAGCACTCTACGGCGAGATCACCTTCGAGGACGGCGGCGTCGTCGAGGGCAACTTCTACGACTACGACGCCCTGCGCATGTCGAACACCCCGGACTTCGAGGTGCAGGCACTGGCCCTCGGCGGCCCTGTCGGCGGTGTCGGCGAGCCTGGCACGCCCCCGGCGGCCCCGGCGCTGGCCAATGCGATCTTCGACCTCACCGGCGAGCGCATCCGCGAATTGCCGCTGCGCAAAACGCTGAGTTTCGTGGCCTAGAAACACGAACGAGCCTCGGACTGCCAGATCCGCACCCTGCACCTTTTCCAACGAATGGGTGCAGGGTGTTTTTGTACCAGAATGTCCAATTACACCTCACCCTATTCGGACAACTTCCCTATACTTTTCCCACCTCATCGTGCTATTATGAGGCGGATAAGGACCGGGTCACCCCGGCCAAGAATCACAGCCGGGACAACCCGGCGGCATTAGAGGCAGAGCGGAAATTCATGGCGACCATTTCGGTCAGAGTCTGTGACCTCACGCCCAATGGGCGGTGTGACGGTGGTCGTGCAGCCACGCACCTGTCTTTCGACCGCCTGTCGCCAACCGCGCCCCCGCCCCATCGTGAGGTCCTGTCATGGCCACGATGAATTCCGGACTGGGCGGCCCCGCAGGCTACGGCTCCAACGTTTTCTCGTCCACGCCACTTGCCGCGGGCAATCTCGACGACGGCTCGGTCGCGGTCGATCTGACGCCCATCTATGGCGCCGGCGGGGTCGATTTCTTCGGCACCTCCTACACCGAGCTCTATATCAACTCGAACGGCAATATCTCGTTCGGCAGCCCGAATACCGCTTACCAATCCTACGACCTCGCCGCCGAAACGACCCCCACAATCGCGCCTTTCTGGGGGGACGTGAACCTCAACAGCGGGGGCGAGATCTACTGGGACGTCGATGCCACCACCGGCACCGTGACCATCACCTGGGACGACGTCGCCCCCTACAGCGGGTCCGGCAACAACTCGTTCCAGGTGGTTCTGTCGGAAACCGACGCAGGCGGCTTCGACGTCGAATTCATCTACGAACAGATCGAATGGACCACCGGGTATAGCGAGGTCGCCCAGGCGGGCATCACCGACGGCGGCGGCAACGACATCATTCTCGCCGGTTCGGGCGACGCCATCACCATGGCGGGCTACGAGACCTATGACTTCGGCACCAACGATCCCAGCGGAACAACGGACTTTTCCTTCGACAGCTCCGGCTACCCCACGACACCGGACGGCGCGGTCACCGGCACCACCGGCGCGGACACCATCGACGCATCCTATACCGGCGATCTCGAAGGCGACCGGGTCGACAGTGGCGACGGCACCGGCCCCGCGGGCAACGAAGACCTGATCTACGGCCTCGGCGGGAACGACACGATCCATGCAGGCGACGGCATCGACACGGTCTACGGCGGCGATGGCAACGACACGATCCACGGCGAAGCCGGGGACGATGTTCTCTACGGCGACAACCCGGAGGTCGTCTCCACCTCCGAAGACCTGAACTGGTCGCTTCAGGGCGGGGACAACACCGACCTGTCAGGCGGGTTCACCCAGAACACCGGCACCATGGATGTCTCCGTCTCCTTCTCGGACGACGGCACCAACAATGCCGTCTTCGACGTTGGCACCACCGAGACCCAGTATGTCGCGAGCGGCGAGAGCTTCGCCACGAACTCGGCCGCTATTGTCTTCGGAGATGGTGACGCCACCACGGGCACCGTGACGATGGACTTCGCAGGCGCTCCAGGCTCCGGCATGTCCGACAAAGTGGAAAACGTCGCCTTCCGCATCAACGACATCGACAGCGCCGCCGGCAACCATATCGACGTGGTGACGGTCAACGCCTACGACGCGCTCGGCAATCCGGTGACCGTAACGCTCTCACCGGGCGGCGACGACACGGTCTCGGGCCAAACCGTCACGGCGGGCGGTGCCCTTGACGACTTCACCGACGCCAACGGCTCCGTTCTGGTGGAGATCGCAGGTCCGGTCAGCTCGATCGAAGTCATCTATGCCAACGACCTGACCGGCACCCACGCGATCGGGATCACGGACGTCGCCTACGACACGATCCCGGCCCCCACTACGGGCGGCGACGATACGATCTACGGCGGCGCGGGCGACGACACGATCTACGGACAGACAGGCAACGACACGATTGAGGGCGGTGACGGCGACGACACGCTTTATGGCGACGACGAACCCGTGCTCACCGGCCCCAACCTGATCACCAACGGGTCGTTCGAAGACACCACCGGCATGTCCACGACCAGCTGGGGGCACACGGCCAATGGCAGCGTGCCCGGCTGGACCGAGGACAACGGCGGCGATATCGACTTTCACGGTGACGGGCGCGGCGGCATCTCGCCCACCGAAGGCACGAACTGGCTCGACCTCGCCGCCACCACCTCGCAAACCACCGTCAGCCAGACCGTTTCCGGCATCACCACCGGGGACAGCTACCAGTTGAGCTTCGACGTGGGCGATCTCGCCAACGGGTACGACGGCACGGCGAACGACAACACGATCACGGTCTACTGGGGTGGCGAAGTCGTGGCGGTGATCGACCCGGACGACGGCGTCGCCATGCAGACCCACACCTTCGTGGTCGAAGGCGGTGCGGGCGATGGCTCCAACACGCTGACCTTCGAAGGCAATGGCGCCAGCCTCAACCAGGGCGCCTCCCTGGACAATGTCCAGATGTATCAGCTGTCCTCCAGCGATGGCGGCGACGATATCCTGATCGGCGGCGCGGGCGCGGACACCATGTACGGCGGCGCGGGCGACGATACTTTCTACCTCGGCGCGGGCGACACCGCCTCGGGCGGCGCAGGCGACGACCAGTTCATCCTCGATCCCACGCTCGCCTTGGGCGGGTCAGGCTCGGTGATTTCCGTCGTCGGAGACGAGAGCGACGAAGACACCGGCGGCGATACGCTCGACTTCGCCGGTCTCATTGACTGGGGCACGGTCTCCTACACCGATGCCGAAAGCGGCACGGCCACCCTGGCCGACGGCACACAGGTAAACTTCTCGAATATCGAGAACGTCATCATCTGCTTCACCCATAACACGTTGATCACCACCCCCGCCGGCGACCGCCCGATCCAGGACCTGCGCGCCGGCGACCTGGTTCTGACCCGCGACAATGGCCCGCGCCCGATCCACTGGATCGGCAGTCGCACCGTGCCCGGCCAGGGCGCCATCGCCCCCGTGCGCTTCGCCAAGGGCGCCTTGGGCAACGACCGCCCGCTCTACGTTTCCCCGCAACACCGGATGCTCGTGGCCTCAAGCCGCGCAACCCTCTACTTCGACACCCCCGAGGTCATCGTGCCCGCCAAACACCTGGTCAACGACACCACAGTGCGCCAGTTGGACGTGCCCGAAGTGACCTACTATCACATCCTTTTCGAGAGCCATGAAGTTGTCTGGGCCAACGGCGCCCCGTCCGAGAGCTTCCATCCCGGCCACGAAGGTCTCGGCGCCATCGACCCCGGCGCGCGCGAAGAGCTGTTCACGCTGTTTCCCAACCTGCGGTCCGACCCGAACCTCTATGGCTCAACCGCCCGTCGGGTGCTGAGGCAATTCGAAGCTCGCCTTCTCTCCGCTTGAATGTTGAAAAAAGCTGTGGCGCGACCGCACGGCGCGCGGCGCGTTAACCCGCCTTCAACACCGGCTGCGGACGCTTCCCGTCGGCCCAGGCCCGCGCGGCGACGCCGAACGCCTCGAACAAGGGGCGCGACACCGGGTCTTGGCTCGCGCGATATTCCGGGTGCCACTGGACCGCGAGGGTGAAGCCGGGGGCCCCCTCGACATAGATCGCCTCGGGCGTCCCGTCATCGGCATGGCCGTCGATCACGATGCGGCTCCCGGCGGTCTTGATCCCCTGCCCGTGCAGCGTATTGGTCATCACCTTTTGCGACCCCATCAACCGATGGAACACGCCCCCCTCGGAGAAGGTCACCGCGNNTGCCATCGGGCGGCATCCGGTGGTTCATCCGGCCCGGCAGATCCCGGATTTCCGGATAAAGCGTCCCGCCCATGGCGACATTCACCTCCTGGAACCCGCGACAGACCCCGAAGAACGGCTGACCGCTCTCCACGCAGGCCCGCACCAACGGCAGCGTGATCGCGTCGCGGCAACGGTCGAAATCCCCATGCGCGGGCGTGGCTTCCTCGCCGTATTCCTCCGGATGCACGTTGGGCCGCCCGCCGGTCAGCAGAAACCCGTCGAATGTCTCCAGCAGCTCCTCGACCGAGACCAGGCGCGGATCAGCCGGGATAAGCAGCGGAATCGCGCCGGAGACCTCGGCCACGGCCTGCGAATTCATCGTCCCGCCCGCATGGGCCGGATAGGTTTCGCCGATCAGGGTCGGGTTGCCGATGATGCCAATCTTGGGCCGGGTCATTCGTGGTCCTCTCGCGTCTTGCGACACAACCTAACCCCGGACCGCCCGCTGCGAAAGAGGCAGGACGTCACGGCATTGCACAGGGCCTGCGCAGGCCTCAGCCCTCGGGCACGAGCCCGACAGCTTCGATCCCGGCCGCCCCGGCTGCCAGATCGTTCTCCGAGGTGTCGCCGGTCACGCCGATGCCGCCCAGTAGCCGACCCTTGCCATCCTTGACGAGAATGCCGCCCGGCACCGGCACCAGCGCACCGCCCAGCGCGGCCCCCGCCGCCGTGACGAAATAGGCCTGTTGCTCCGCCCGATCCCGCAGCGCGGTCCCGGTCATGCCCATCAGCACACAGCCCCGTGCCTTGCCCAGCGCGATGTCGAACCGCCCCGCCGGTGCGCCGTCGGACCGCTCGAAGGCAATCACATGCCCGCCCGCGTCCACCACGACCACCGAGAGTGGCTTCAGCCCCATCTCCTGTCCCTTGTCGAATGTCTTGCGAATGATGGTGCGCGCGCGGCGCAGGGAAATGATCACCATGTCTGAATTCCTCCTCGTCAAAGTGGTTCGCCAAGACCCTGACACACTGGGGTTGGGCGGACCGCGTGAAACGCTCATATGATGCGCTGCGCCCCATCCCTGTCTCTGAATAAGGCGCGACGCTCTAGCCGAGGCGCGCGAGAAACCCGTGAAAGGCCGCGTCGAACGCCTCTGGCTTTTCGAGGTAAGGGGAATGGCCGCAATCGTCCAGCACAACCCGCTCCACGCGACCGCCCCGCGCCTCGTATTCGACCAATGCCGCCTCGGTCTGCGCGATCATCGGCTGCGGCGGCATGACGCCCGCCCCCGGCCACCCCGGCACCGCGCCAAGGCTCCCCAAGGTGCCCATGTCCAAGAGCGACCCATCCGCGCACTGTTCACCCGGCGCGCCTCGGTGATCACTGGAATAGACATGGCAAACTCCTCCCGTTGCGACGGCCAGCCTGCCCCGGCAAACCCCGTCCCACAACTTCGGAAAACTACGTAGCCGGAAAGCGCCCCGCGCCCCGCGCTTCACCGTGCGACAAATACGCTCGGGGGTCCTAGGGTTCTGCACTTCACACAAGACACCCACCAGCGACTTCGAGGCGATACTGACCGAAATGCCGCTGCGCAGCGAAGGTTTGCTCCTGGGACTCAATGGTTCGGACGATGAACTCTCACTTTCGCCGACGTGCAAGCTCGCGATAAAGCGCGGGTGGCGATACACCAATTTGATCGGCAACCCTTATCCATTCACCTGGCAGTGGCTCACCGTTTAGATCCAGCCACGCGTCGAGCCTGTCTGACACGCGGCGCAGGCGCAATATCTCGATGCGCGCTCGTTGGGACTGGACCTCTTTGGCATGAGCCTCGATCAGGCTCAAAGCAGCGGCGGGCCGTTCTTGCAACGCGGACCGAAAGGCTGCGCGAGGCATGATCGCTACTTCGGCTTCCATGCGTGCATTCGCATCGCAATGATATTTCTCGGGAGACAGCGACGCTTCGGCCAGCGCCATTCCCGCCGTGTTGACGCTGAGCGTAGGTGCAGTTCCATCCGCAAGTGGACGCTCGAGTGCGACCATGCCGGATCGAACAAGATACATCGAATGCACGCGATCCTCCCTTCGAAAGAGAACCGCCCCCGGCTGGAAGGTCTTTATCGATGCGCCATCAAATATCTGCTGCCAGCCGGACATGATAGCTATCATACAACATGGCCACAGTGTCCGATAGGGTGTTCGCGACAAATGCGAGGAAAGAGAATGAAAACGACGATAATCTTGATCGTGACGGCGCTGCTTGGCGGAACGGCTTTCGCAACGGCCCAGACAACACACTCAGGCCTTGCGGACGGCATGGATCACGCGATGCATGTTCAAGGCCAGTCGCGCCAAGACACGATCCTGACCGAGCCGGGGCAAGGGGCTAGTGCTGCCCTTTCCGAAGTTGTTCGCATGCTCGAAGCCGATCCTGACACAGACTGGGGCCAAGTTGATCTAGGGGGGCTGAGAGCACACTTAGTTGATATGGACCGTTTGGTTTCGGACACGATTGTAGAAGAGACAGCACTGCCGAACGGCCTTTCCGCGATGGCGACGGGGGAGGGAGACACGACGGCCGCACTGCGCCGCATGGTGCCCGCACATGCGGTCCAGTTGGCGCAGGACGACCGTTGGGCCGTAGCGGCAATCGAAGCGGAAAACGGAGTAGAGCTGCGCGTGACAAGCGACGACCCCGCCGTGGTGGCGCGCACAAGGGGGCTGGGGTTCTTCGGTCTTATGGCAAGTCAGGATCATCATCGGGAACATCATCTGATGATGGCGCGTGGGGAAGATGCCCACGCGCAATAGCCCGATCTGACGCGTTCAGCCTGAAGCCACGGCCCATGTTGTTGCGCAAGGGATACGACGTCGATGACACCCTGCCGTTCGTCCCGCTGGGTTGAACGACCGCTCCGTCCGCAAAGCTGACCCGCGCCCCTCCCTTCATCGTGCCAAAAATATCCTCGGGGGTCCTAGGGGGCAGACAGCCCCCTAGTCATCGCGGGGTCCTAGGGGGCAGACAGCCCCCTGGTGGAAAGGGGGTTTGGGGGAAGCCCCCAAGCCCACGGCGACGGGGTCACCCCCGGCGCAAAGCCTTCGCTTCCAACCGCCGCGCATGGAGCACCGGCTCGGTATAGCCGGAGGGCTGTTCGCGCCCCTTGAAGACCAGGTCGCAGGCCGCCTCGAAGGCCACCGTATCGAACCCCGGCGCCATCGGCTGATACATCGGATCATCCGCGTTCTGCCGGTCCACGACTTCGGCCATCTTCTTCATCGCGCCCATGACCTCGTCTTCGCTGACCACCCCGTGGTGCAGCCAGTTCGCCAGCGCCTGCGACGAAATCCGGCAGGTCGCGCGATCTTCCATCAGCCCCACGTCATGAATATCCGGCACCTTGGAGCAGCCGACGCCCGCATCGACCCAGCGCACCACGTAGCCCAGGATACCCTGCGCGTTGTTCTCGATCTCCTCGCGCACCTCGTCCCCGGACCAGTTCGCCCCGTCCGCCAGTGGCACGGTCAGAAGATCGTCAAGCGACCCGCGCGGCCCGCCTGCGGCAATCTCCGCCTGCACCTCGGCCACGTTCACATGGTGATAATGCGTCGCGTGCAGCGTCGCCGCCGTGGGCGATGGCACCCAGGCGCAGTTCGCGCCCGATTTCGGATGCCCGATCTTGGCCTCCAGCATCGCTTCCATACGGTCGGGCATGGCCCACATGCCCTTGCCGATCTGCGCCCGGCCCTTCAGCCCGCAGGCCAAGCCAATATCGACGTTTCGATCCTCGTAGGAATTGATCCAGGCCGCGCCCTTCATCTCGCCCTTGCGGATCATCGGCCCCGCTTCCATCGCGGTGTGGATCTCGTCCCCCGTGCGATCAAGGAACCCGGTGTTGATGAAAGCCACCCGGTGCTTCGCCGCCCGGATACATTCGGCAAGGTTCACGGAGGTGCGCCGTTCCTCGTCCATGATCCCGAGCTTCACCGTATAGCGTGGCAGCCCCAAAACCTCCTCGACCCGGGTGAAAAGCTCATCGGCAAAGGCCACTTCCTCCGGCCCGTGCATCTTGGGTTTCACCACGTAGAAACTGCCCTGGGCCGAGTTCGCTTGCCGCTCCAGATCGTGCATCGACGCAAGCGTGGTCATCATGGCGTCCATGATCCCTTCGAACACCTCGTCGCCACTCGCATCCAGGATGGCCGGGGTCGTCATCAGGTGGCCGACGTTGCGCACCAGCAACAGCGCCCGGCCCTTAAGCGTGAGCGCGCCGCCATCCGGTGCCGTATAGGTCCGGTCCGGATTGAGCCGCCGGGTAAACGTCTCGCCCCCCTTGGTAACCTCTTCGCTCAGATCACCTTTCATCAGGCCGAGCCAGTTGTCATAGGCCAGCGCCTTGTCCTCGCCGTCGACGCAGGCCACCGAGTCCTCGCAATCCATGATCGCGGACATGGCGCTTTCCAGCCAGACATCGGAAACCCCCGCCGGGTCCTGCTGGCCCACCTGCGTCGCGGGGTCCACGACGATCACGATGTGGAGCCCGTTGACGCGCAAGACCACTTCAAGCGCCGCGCGCTCCGTGGACGAGCCCACGAACATCTCCGGGTCGGCCAGCGCCGCGCCACCCTGCCCGGTCTCGATCGACAAAGCGCCGCCCTCGACCGCCAGCCCGGTGACATCGGCCCAGGACGCCCCGTCCAAGGGCGCCACCGCGTCCAGATGCGCCTTGGCCCAAGCGATCACCCGCGCGCCGCGCTCGGGGTCATAGCCCTTGCCGGTCGGCAGGTCGCCCATCGCATCGGTGCCGTAAAGCGCATCATAGAGCGACCCCCAGCGGGCATTCGCGGCGTTCAGCGCGTAGCGCGCATTGGTGATCGGCACGACCAACTGCGGCCCGGCAATCGTGGCGATCTCCGGGTCGACGTTGGCGGTCTCGACCTGAAACGCCGCGCCGTCGGGCAGCAGGTAACCGATCTCCTGCAAGAACGCCTTCTGCGCCGCCACATCGCCACCGCCCGCGCGATACCAGTCGTCGATCTGCGCCTGCATCTCTTCACGTTTGGCCAGCAAAGCCCGGTTCTTCGGCGTCAGGTCCTCGACGATCTTCGCGAACCCGCGCCAGAAATCATCCGCCTTCACCCCGGTCTTGGGCAAAGCCCGCGCCTCGACGTAAAGCGCGATTTCAGGGGCGATTTTCAGACCGAATTGTTCGACGCGACGCTCCATGGGGCCTCCGGGGTGTGACTGCTTCAGGTTGCCCAAGGGCTTAGGCAAGTTTCCTATCGGAAACAAGGGGTCAGCCCGGTTTGCCCGTGCCACGACAGGCGTTCGCCCCATCTGACACGAAACACCCCCGACGCCGCGCGCGCGGGGGGTGCCCTTTCACAGGTCGTCCGCTCAGTTCGTCGAGCTTTCGTTCGCTTCACCCATCACCGGCTGATCGGCCGCGGGCGCATCCGAGCGTTCGATCGCGGTAAAGGTGATTGCAGCCCCCATGATCAAACCGACCAGCATGGCCAGGATAATACCGAGCAGGCTGGGCGCGTGGCGGCGCTTTTCGCGTTCAATATTCGTCGTCGGGGCACTCATAAGCTCTGTCCTCCATTCAATTCAACTAATCCGGGCCAGTCACTTGTGGCCCGTGGTTCGCGTGCATAACGTCTGGCAACGCCCCTAGGTTCACATCCTCCCGAAAAGGTGAGACATGAAAGACGCATCCCCCCAGCCGATCCACCTGACCGACTACACGCCGCCCGAATACCTCGTGGACGACGTGCACCTGACCTTCCGGCTGGACCCGACCGCGACCCGCGTGCTCTCGCGGATCGCCCTCCGTCCGAACCCGGACGCCGTGTCCAAGCGGTTCTTCCTGCACGGCGAAGGCGTGAAGGCGATCTCGACGAAAATCGACGGCAAGGACGTGACGCCCCGTTCGGTGGAACACGGGATCGAAGTCGACGCCCCCGACGCGCCCTTCGTCTGGGAGGCCGAGGTCGAGATCGACCCGCAGGGAAACACCGCCCTCGAAGGGCTCTACATGAGCAACGGCATGTATTGCACCCAGTGCGAGGCGGAAGGCTTCCGCAAGATCACCTACTACCCGGATCGCCCCGACGTGATGGCCCCCTTCACCGTCCGCATCGAAGGCGACGCGCCGGTGCTCCTGTCCAACGGCAATCCGACCGCTTCCGGCGACGGCTGGGCTGAATGGACCGATCCCTGGCCCAAGCCCTCTTACCTCTTCGCCCTGGTTGCCGGCGACCTGATCGCCCGCGAAGACAGCTTCACCACCATGTCCGGCAAAGAGGTCGACCTGAAACTCTGGGTCCGTCCGGGCGACGAAGGCAAAACCGCCTTCGGGATGGAAGCGCTCAAGAAATCAATGACATGGGACGAAGAGAAATACGGCCGCGAATACGACCTCGACATCTTCCAGATCGTCGCGGTGTCGGACTTCAACATGGGCGCGATGGAGAACAAGGGGCTGAATATCTTCAACACCTCCGCCGTGCTCTGTTCGCCCGAAACCTCGACCGATGCCAACTTCGAGCGCATCGAAGCGATCATCGCGCATGAGTATTTCCACAACTGGACCGGCAACCGCATCAC
>DOUP01000157.1 GCA_003520545.1 Maritimibacter sp.
CTTGGCGTCACGGTCGAGACGCGGCCGACGCTGGACATGAGCGCGGGCGGGTTTGACGGCGTCGCGGTCGTTTTCCTGGAAAGCCCGTCCAATCCGGGGCTGGACCTATGCGACATCGCGGGCCTCGCCCAAGAGGTGCGGGCGGCGGGCGGTGTGTCGATCGTCGACAACACGACGATGACGCCTTTCGGTCAGCGCCCGCTCGATCTCGGAGCGGATGTGGTCGTCGCCTCGGACACCAAGGCGCCCAGCGGGGCGTCGGACGTGTTGATGGGGCATGTGGCGTCGCGCAACGCGGGGCTCATGGAAGAGGTCGCGGCGTGGCGTAAGCTGGCCGGGGTTATTCCGGGACCCATGGAAGCCTGGCTTTTGCATCGGTCGCTGGGGACCCTGCCGCTTCGCTTCGCCCGGATGTGCGACACGGCCGCGCTGATCGCAGAGCGACTCCTGGCGCATCCCAAGGTGGCATCGGTGCGTTATCCGGGGCTGGAAGCTGACCCCGCGCATCTGATGGCGAAGGCGCAGATGACGCGGTTCGGCTTCCTGATCGGGCTGACGCTGTCCGACAAGGACACGGCAGAGCGGTTTATCCAGGGCTGCGACATGCTGGCCTCGGCGACCTCGTTCGGGGGGACGCATTCCAGTGCGGAGCGTCGTGCCCGCTGGGGGGATGATGTGGCGGAGGGCTTCGTGCGCCTGTCCATCGGGACCGAGCCGGTCGAGGCACTCTGGTCCGCGCTTGAGGAGGCGCTGGACGCGGCGTGACGCGACCCGCCCGAGACACCACTGTCTCTCTCTGGTTTCAAAATACCTCGGGGAGCGCTAGGGGCAGAGCCCCTCGTAGAAGGTGGGGAGCGCGAGGGGAGCTGCCCCTCGCCCACGGCGTCCCGGCGTCAGCCGGGGCGCAATCCTTATTCCCAGCAACTCACCAGTACCGACATATCGGCGGCCTTCATGGCAAGCGCGTGGGGCGTGAGCTCTGCGCTGCCGTTCAACGCGGCGGACTCGATCCCGTTCGTTGCGAGGAACTCGGACAGGGCCGAGGCTTTGGCGGCGAAAGACACCTCGTCGGGGTATTGGCGCGTCGCATCCGCCGCGTCGGATTGGAGCAGGCCCAGCACCATGCCCGTGTCGTCGATGACCGGGCCGCCGGCGTCGCCGTCCTGGGCATCGAGCGCAAGGCGCAAGACCGTGTCTTCGCCGTTCAGGCCGCTCACGTCCGCGAGTTTGCCGAAGGTCAGGGTCGCCGAGGAAAGGCGGCCCCCGAAGGAGTAGCCAGCCACCGCAAGATCGGACTGGATGCGCGGCTCCACGGTCGAGAGCGCGGCAACGGCCAAGGGGGCCAGCGCCTGTGTCGGCTGGATCAGCGCGACGCCGAGGCCCTCGTCGGTGGCGGTGACCGTGGCTGGGTAGCTTTCGTCAAGCGTGATCTGCTCGCAGCCCGCCACCGCGTCGGCGGTGGTCAGCACTGCGCCCGCGTCGCTGACATAGAAGCCCGTGCGCGCCCGGTCGGCACGGCGGATGTCCAGACCGGAGACCAGGTCGACCGATCGCATGGTTTGGTCCAGGCCCGCGTTGTCATCGAGCACGGTGTCGCCGGTGGAGGCGAAACTGTCCTGCATGGCGGTGAGCGCCATGTTCTGCCGCTTCTCGTCACCCTTGGGCCAGATCAGCATATAGCCCTTGACCGCGCCACCTTCGACGGAGGCATAGGTATAGGAGGTAATCTCGCTGTTCTCGCCGTTGATGAAGAAGTCGTTGTTGCGGCGCTGGCGTTCGCCCTGCGTCGGCACGACTTCGAGCGATTGCAGGATGTCGTAAAGACCGTAGAGCGTGGACTGACCGCCGGATTGGGAGATCAGCACGACCCGCACGCCGTCCTCGCCCTCGTAGTGGGCGAAGGGGGCTTCGTAGCGGTCGAAACCGACCAGCGCGGTCGGCATGATGATCTCGATCCCCGCGTCTTCGTCGGTGACGGAGGCGAGGCCGAGGCTGTCGATGAAGTCTTGGTATTCGGTCAGAAGCTCGGCGCGCTGGTTCGTCGTGAGCACGCCGGTATCCTCGTAGTTGCGCGATTGCTGCCAAGCGGCCATAGAGGCGCGGGTGCCTGGGCCAAAGGCGCCGTCGATACCAGCGTCATAGAAACCGTAAAACTGGAGGACGCGCTGAAGCTGGCGGCGCTCCTCGCCATCCAGTAGACGTTCGGATTGCAGCGCTTCGGCGCGGGTTTCTTCGGGCTCGGGTTCCGGCTCCGGCGCGGGCTCCGGCTCAACCGGTGCTGCGGCGACCTCTTCCATGGCATCGCTTCCGGGCGCGTCCGGTGTGTCCACGGTGGACGCGGTCAGGGTGTTGGCCCCCACCGGCCAGAATTGCTGGGTGTATCCGGTGCCGTCGCTCACGTAGGCGTCACGCGGAATCGATCCTTCACGCAGGAGCTGGACGAGCACTTGACCTGCCTGTTCTTCCGAGAACGGGCCAAGCGCGGTGGTGTACCAGCCTGATGCGCCGAGGCGAAAGCCGTTCACATTGTCGAGGGTGCCGTCGTAGGCCCGGGTGGCCGCCTCGGCCTGTGCCAAGGTTCGGTTTGCTTCGAGTTGGATCCAGAAATTGTCTTGTGCAAAGGCCGTGGCGGCCCAGAATATCCCCAAAAGAAAAGTAATCGCAGAAAAAGTGCGCTTCATTCGACCTCGCCGCCCGTACCGGGCCCCCTAAGTTTCTTCGTTGCGGCCAAGTAACACACCACGGGGCACGGGAGGTCAATACGGAGGGGCGGTTGAGCCTAGGTAAAACGCAGGTGTGATTGACCCTCATACGAGGTCGGCCTATTGAGGCGCTGCAATTGCCGAGGTGAGATCATGGCCGAGACGAAGCCGACCCAACCGAAGTCGTTTCAGGAGATCATCCTGCGCCTGCAAGCCTATTGGGCATTCAAGGGCTGTGCGGTGCTGCAACCTTACGACATGGAAGTGGGAGCGGGCACGTTCCACCCGGCCACGACGCTGCGCGCCTTGGGGTCGAAACCATGGGCGGCGGCATACGTTCAGCCGTCGCGCCGCCCGACAGACGGGCGCTATGGCGAGAACCCGAACCGGCTTCAGCATTACTACCAGTACCAGGTACTCATCAAACCCTCGCCGCCCGATCTTCAGGCGCTTTATCTCGGTTCGCTCGAAGCCATCGGGATCGACATGGACCTGCATGATATCCGGTTCGTCGAGGACGATTGGGAAAGCCCCACGCTGGGCGCCTGGGGCCTGGGCTGGGAAGTGTGGTGCGACGGGATGGAAGTGTCGCAGTTCACCTATTTCCAGCAGGTCGGCGGGCATGACTGCCGCCCGGTGTCGGGTGAACTGACCTATGGCCTGGAGCGTCTGGCGATGTATGTGCTGGGCGTGGATCATGTCATGGAGATGCCGTTCAACGATCCCTCTTCGCCGATCCCGCTGTCTTATGGCGACGTGTTCAAGCAGACTGAGGAAGAATATTCGCGCCACAACTTCGACGTGGCCAATACCGAGACGCTCTTGCAGCATTTCGTGGACGCCGAGGCCGAGTGTCAGAGCCTGCTCGCGCAGGATGCGGTGGACCCGAAGACCGGCAAGCATATCGTCTTGGCCCACCCGGCCTATGACCAGTGCATCAAGGCCAGCCATATCTTCAACCTGCTCGACGCGCGCGGTGTGATTTCGGTCACCGAGCGGCAGGCCTATATCGGGCGCGTGCGGACCTTGGCGAAACTGTGCGCCGATGCCTTCGTGCAGACGCAGGCAGGCGGGGCGGATGTGAAGTCCGGTATCGTAGTCCCGACGGAATTGATGTGATGAGCGGCAAGCTGGTGGCGAGCATTATCGTGGGTGTGACCTTGGTTTTCGGCGCCGTGCTCTACTGGGTGCAGGTCTATGCCTACTACGACCGGCTCGACCCGTCGGCGGTCGAGTTGACCATGGTCAACATGGCCACCGGCGAGCCGGAAGTGATCGCGGCGGATGACCTTAAGGCCATCGACGGCACCTCCAGCCCGATCCGATTCCGTGCCTGTTTCACAGCACCCCTGTCGGACACGGTAATGTCGGAAACCTACGAGATGTATGCCGATCCGACCCCGCTGAACGCCCCCGGTTGGTTCGATTGTTTCAATTCGGTCGAGATCGGAGAAGCTCTGGAACAGGGCCGCGCCATGGCGTTCCTGAGCGAGAAGGAGGTGGCCGACGGTGTCGACCGCGTGATCGCGGTGATGCCGGACGGACAGGCCTATGCGTGGCACCAGTTGAACGAGAAATATCAGGAAGACGGCGATGAATTTATTGATTGAACTCTTCTCCGAAGAGATTCCCGCCCGGATGCAGGCCAAGGCCAGTGCGGACCTGAAGAAGCTCGTGACCGATGGTTTGGTAGAGGCGGGACTGACCTATGGCGGCGCGCATGCGTTGGCGACGCCGCGCCGTTTGTGCCTCGCGCTGGAGGACATCCCGGCGATGTCGCCTGACACGCGCGAAGAGCGCAAGGGGCCGCCGATTGACGCTTCTTGGGCCGCTATTGGAGGGTTTCTTGGCTCTTACGGTTTGAATCATCCTACAGCCAAGGCGCATGTTGATAGCCTTCTCCACACTCCGGGGTCGGTCACTCTAAGCGGGATCCGTTTTGAGGATCGTGAGATCAAAGGGAAACGTTTTCTGTTTGCGGTTCAAGAACTGCAGGGCCGTCCGGCGGCCGAGATCGTGGCCGAGGTGCTGGACGCGACGATCCGCAACTTCCCGTGGTCCAAGTCGATGCGCTGGGGCGCGGGGAATTTGCGCTGGGTGCGCCCGCTTCATTCGATCCTCTGCATCCTGACGACGGAAGAGGGGGCCGAGGTGGTGCCCCTCGAGGTGGACGGGATCGTCGCAGGTGACAAGACGCGCGGTCACCGGTTCATGGCGCCGGGTAAGATCAAGGTGTCGTCCTTCGAGGATTACGAGGCCAAGCTCAAGCGCGCCTTCGTGATGCTCGACCCCGAGGCGCGGGCCGAGGCGATCTGGCACGACGCGACGCAGGCAGCCTTTGCCAATGGGTTCGAGGTGGTCGAGGACAAGGGGCTTCTGGCCGAAGTGGCCGGACTGGTCGAATGGCCGGTGGTATTGATCGGCGATATCGGCGCGGATTTCATCGGTCTGCCCCCCGAGGTGCTTCAGACCTCCATGAAAGAGCACCAGAAGTTTTTCTCGGTGAAGAACCCCAAGACCGGGCGGATCGAGAAATTCGTCACCGTGGCCAACCGGGAAACCGAGGACAACGGCGCGACGATTCTGGCGGGCAACCAGAAAGTTCTGGCCGCGCGCCTGTCGGATGCGAAGTTCTTCTGGGAGAACGATCTGCGCACGGTGGCCGAGCATGGCATGACGACGATGTCGGACAGCCTGTCCAACGTGACTTTCCACCGTGAGCTTGGATCGCAGGCCGCGCGGATCGACCGGATCGCGGCCTTGGCCCGCCGGATTGCACCGATCACCGGGGCGAAACCGGACGAAGCGGTGCTTGCCGCGAAGGTGGCGAAAGCGGACCTTGCATCGGAAATGGTCTACGAATTCCCCGAATTGCAGGGGATCATGGGGCGGTATTACGCGAAAAATGCTGGTCTGTCGGACGCCGTCGCGGATGCTTGCCGTGACCATTGGAAGCCGATGGGCGCAGGCGACGATGTCCCGACCGAGCCGGTTTCGGTCGCGGTCGCGCTGGCCGAAAAGCTCGACACGCTCACGGGCTTCTGGCTGATCGACGAGAAGCCGACCGGGTCCAAAGACCCCTATGCGCTGCGGCGGGCGGCCTTGGGTATCATCCGTATCATTCTGGATAACGACCTGCGCCTATCCTTGGACCGGTTCATCGACGAGGGACTTCTGAAGCACGAGATTTCGCGCGCCAAGAACGGCGATGTGAACGGCGCCGAGATCGAGGCGTTGGAAGACACGTTGGAAGAGATCGCGGACCACGGCGTCTTCGGTGCCGCGTTCGAGGCGGTGCTCGCAAGCTTTGCCAAGGCCGAAAAGCCGGTCGAGACGGGGAAGGGCACCTACCTCGCGCGGGTCGGCAAGGCGGTTCCAGACTTGTCCGACGATCTGTTGGCCTTCTTCCACGACCGCCTCAAGGTCCGCTTGCGCGACGAGGGCATTCCGCACGACGTGATCGACGCTTGCCTTAACATGCCCGGCAACGACGATCTGACGCTCCTGGTCAAGCGGGCCCGCGCGCTGGCCGGGTTCCTTGCGACCGAAGACGGGGCCAACCTGACCCAAGGGTTCAAGCGGGCGAACAACATTCTCAAGCAGGCAGAAGAGGCGGATGGCGTCGAATACAGTTTCGGTGCGGACGTGAAATTTGCCGAGGACGAGGCCGAGAAAGCGCTCTTCGCCGCGCTTGACACGGCCGATGACACCATCAAACCGGCGATGGAGGCAGAAGATTTCGGGGCGGCAATGGCGGCCATGGCTGACTTGCGCGCGCCCATCGACGCCTTTTTCGAAGCGGTGCAGATCAACACGGAAAACCAGATCCTGCGCCGTAACCGTTTGAATCTACTCGCGCGTATCCGTGACGTCTGTCTCACGGTTGCGGACCTGACCCGGATCGAGGGCTGACGCAACGGCAAGAACGCCTGCCAGGTAGAAATACATATCTTCCAGGTCCTTCTTGTGAATGATTGTGCTAGGCTTATGTTGAAGCCATGAATGCTGCGATGCAGAAAATGTTGGACAAGATCGGATATACCGAGATCACGCCGACCTCCTCGATTGATACCAATCGGCATGGGGGGCGGGCGAAGTGTCTCCAGCGTTTGATCCGTCTCGATATGCCGGTCCCGCGTACCATCGCGCTGGATTTCAACAGCGTGCGACAGATATCGCAGGGAAACCTGCCCGACATCGCGGCGATGCTTGGCCATTTCGACCGTCCGCTGTTGTCGGTCCGTCCCTCGTCGCAAGAAGCAGATTGGGGTGGCCCCTCTGCGATCCTGAACATCGGGATGAACGACGATAAGCACAAAAAGCTTTGCGAAAGCCATGGGGAGGACGCGGCCAACGCGCTTTACCTGCGGTTCATCCGCTCCTACGCGATCCATGTGGCACGGCTCGACCCGGAAGAGTTCGAGCTGCACGGCCCGGCGGATGCACGGGCGCTGGAACATGCGCTGACGGTCTACGAAGAAGAAACCGACGAGTATTTTCCCCAAAACATCGGGGACCAACTGTCCGAAGTGCTGCGCTCGATGGCGCGCGCCTGGGAAGGCACCACCGCCCGGCTCTTGCGCGAAGCACGCGGGGCGCCTGCGGATGCGGGGCTTGGTCTCGTGGTGCAGGAAATGGCGCTGGGCGTCGGGCTGGGGCTGTCCGGCTCCGGCGTGATCCAGTTCGTGAACGGTCAAACCGGCGAGCGTGAGCTTCGCGGGCGCTATCTGTGCAAGAGCCAGGGACGCGACGCGCTTCTCGCGAGCGACGAGACCTCGGTCATGTATCTGCGCAAGGATCCGCGGGGCGGGTCCATCGAAGAGGTGCTGCCGAACGCGTTCGAGGATCTGATCCGGTATGGCGATCTTTGCCGCAACCGGCTTCGCGAAGAGATGTCGATCGAGTTCACCATCGAGAACGAAAAATTGCACATCCTCGATGCGGTGCGGGTGCAGCGGACCGCCAAGGCGAACCTGAATATCGCCGTGGCGCTGGCCCAGGATGCGATCATTTCCGAAGAAGAAGCGGTAATGCGGGTGCCGCCGCGGTCATTGGCCGAGCTTTTGCACAGCCAGGTCGACCCCGAGGGACGTCGCGACACCATCGCCAACGGCATCGCGGCGAGCCCCGGCGCGGCCACTGGGAAGATCGTGTTTACCTCCCGTGCGGCGCAGGCCAGTGCGGCGCAGGATGAACCCTGCATCCTCGTGCGCCGTGAGACGACGCCGGAAGACATTCGCGGAATGCACGCGGCGAAAGCCGTGCTGACCGAACGGGGCGGGATCACCAGCCATGCCGCCGTGATCGCGCGGGGCCTTGGGCTTCCCTGTGTGGTCGGGGCATCGACGATCACGCTGGACCGTCGCGCCAAAGAGCTGCGCACGCAGGACGGGCGCGTCTTCAAAGAGGGCGACATCATCACCATCGACGGCTCTGCCGGTGAGGCGCTCGCGGGTGAAGCAAAAATGCTGGAGCCGGATCTGGGCGAGGCGTTCCAGACGCTGCTCTATTGGGCCGACAATGCGCGTGACATCGGCGTGCGCGCCAATGCGGACACGCCGGCCGATGCGAAGAAGGCCCGGATGTTCGAGGCCGAAGGTATCGGGCTGTGCCGCACGGAGCATATGTTCTTTGAACAAGAGCGGCTCCTGGCGATGCGCGAGATGATCTTTGCCGATACCCCGGAGGACAGGCGGGCCGCGCTGGCCCGCATCGAACCGATGCAGCGCAAGGATTTCACCGAGTTGTTCAAGATCATGTCGGGCCTTCCCGTGACCATCCGACTGTTCGATCCGCCGCTCCATGAGTTCCTGCCCCATGCCCGCGAAGGCATGGTGGAATTGGCCGACGCTTTGGACTTGCCGGTGTCGGACGTGACCCGCCGGGTCGA
>DOUP01000235.1 GCA_003520545.1 Maritimibacter sp.
TTGGGGTGTAGCCAAGTGGTAAGGCAGCTGTTTTTGGTACAGTGTATCGTAGGTTCGAATCCTACCACCCCAGCCACCAGGCTTCCAAAACGTGGTCCGGGAGTCAGCCGCTCAAGAGCCTTGCAGGTCCCGCCACGGCCGCGCCGATAAAGCCGATCAGCATCAATGGCCCGTCGCGATACAACAGTCCAACCCGAAGATCGCGATCGCCGGGGTCTCTTGCAGCCCAATACGTGAGGCACCGCGCGGTTCCGAGGTCGCCGCGCTGCGCGGGGCCGGTTCTCTGGCCAAACGCGTGTTTTTTGGAACCGACGAGCCCGGGGCTGGTTGATGTTACGTGACTAACATCGTGACCGATCCTTCCCCGCGTGCCCGACGGTTCGCGTCGGCTCTGCTTCCCGTGCTGGTGATCGCCCTGTCGGGCCTGCTCTGGCCGCTCGTCGCCGCGGCGCAGGACGGTTCGTCCTATTGGTATGAGGCCGGGGCGGTGAACGAGGGCCTTGAGCGTCTGGAGGGCCTCGACCGATCAACGCCGCGCCAGACCATGCGCGGTTTGGTAGATGCGGCGGGTGCGTGCGATTATGACCGCGCCGCGCACTACCTCAACCTCGCGCACTTCGCGGTCGAGGAGCAACCTGTGCGCGGGCCGGACCTGGCGCGCAAGATGGCCTCGGTTCTGGTGCGGCAGGTTTGGCTCGACTGGGCCGGTCTCCCCGCGCGTCCCGATGCGATGATCGAAACCATGGGCGGGTCGAACAATTGCGCGGGCGAGCCACGCCGCAACCTCCACCTCGAAACCCTGTCGCACGATGGCGCCGCCTATGACCTGCGGATCGCGCGCTACAAACCCGATGCGGGCGAGGCGGTCTGGCTGTTCACGCCGCAAACCGTGGACAACCTGCCGGCTCTCTATGAGGCCTTTGGGCCGCGCGGTTACGAGGACCTCATTCCCGAAGGCCTGAAACACAAGGTTGGCGGGCTGTGGCTTTGGGAGCTGATCGCCCTGCCGCTTCTGGCCTTGATGGTCACGGGCCTGGGCTGGGCGGCACACCAAGGGGTTTGCCGGATGTCCAGCCATGCGTCGCGCATCTGGGTGAAAAACGCCGCCCGTCGCAGTGCGATGCCCGTCGCGCTGTTCGTCATGGCGGGGATCGGGCAGGCGATCCTGACATGGGTGATTTCATTCTCCGGTCCGGTCAACGCTATCGTGCGCCCGGCCTTTACTATCGTCATGGTATGGGCCGTGGGTATGACCGCGCTGCGTATCCTGGACGCGGCGTTGCACCGCATCACCCTGCGCTTCGTGGGCGAGATCGATGACAAGCGCGGCTTCGACGAGCGGGCGTTCTACACCTCCATCTACGCGCTGCGCCGCCTGATCGTGCTGGTCATGGTGGTGCTGGCCGCGATCATCGTGCTGGCCCGGCTGAACCTGTTCGACTCGATCGGGATGACGCTTCTGGCCTCGGCGGGTGTTCTGACGGTGATTTTCGGGATCGCGGGGCAGGCAGTGCTTGGCAATATCATCGCCTCGCTTCAGATCGCTTTCGCCAAGCCTGTGCGCATCGGGGATGCCGTCTTGTTCGAAGGCGAATGGGCCTATGTCGAGGCGATTTTCTACACTTTCCTGCGCCTGCGCACATGGGACAAGCGGCGCATCGTCGTGCCGGTGACTTACTTCATTTCGAAACCCTTCGAAAACTGGTCGGTGACCGAGGCGCGGATGATGCGGGTGATCGACCTCTGGCTTGATCCCCGTGCCGATGTGGAGATGCTGCGGCGGCACTTCCAAACGCTGCTCGAGGACGATCCTGACGTCGAGGACACCGAGAACAGCTTCGTCTATGCCACAGACCACACGTCCGAGGGCTACAAGGTGAGCTTCTATGCCATGATGCCGGATCCCTCGACCGGGTGGACCGCGCAAAGCCGCCTGCGCGAGAAGCTTCTGGCTTACGTGCGCGACAGGCATCCCGAATGGCTCACGCGTCAGCGGGTTCTGGACGTGGGCTCCGAAGAAGATGAAGAGGGCGGCCCCGGGACCCACGGCTCCCGATCCACGGCGCGCGCCGGCGGAGTGATCTGAGCCTTCGTAAGCTGAAAAGACATCGGACGGGCGGCCATTCCCGTATCCCGGTCCGGGCGGCCAGCCAACCGAGGGTCTGGCGCGGATCGAACCCGACGTGGCGTTCGACATTCTTTTCGTCAACGATGAAAGTCGGGATGCCACCGAGCGATTGATCCCCGCTGCGGCCGACGAGCGGGACGATGTCGCCCTCATCAACCTGTCGCGCAATTTCGGCAAGGAAGCTGCGCTGTTCGCGCGTGCCTATCCGGCCTTCATCTTTGCTCGCACGCTTCTCTGCGGTGTCCATGTGCCGGGCTATGCCTCGACCATCATCCTGGTCCTCGCTTTCGGGGGCATCAACATGTTCGCCCTTGGGATCATCGGCGAATACGTCGGTCGGATTTACACAGAGGTGCGTCGGCGTCCGGTCAGTTCATGCTTGCGGGCAGGAACAGGACGAGTGCCGGGAAGGCGATCAGCAGGATCAGGCGGACCACGTCGATCACGACGAAGGGCGTGACGCCTTTGAAAATCGTGGTCAGGCTCACGCGGCTTGCGATGGAGTTGATGACGTAGACGTTCATGCCCACCGGCGGCGTGATGAGGCCCAATTCCACCGTCATGACAATGATGATGCCGAACCACACCGGATCGAACCCGAGCGCGGTGACGACCGGGAAGACGATGGGCACCATGAGGATGATCATCGCCATGGCATCAAGAAAACAGCCCATCACGAAGAACAGCAGCAGGATCAGGGCGAGCGTGCCGTAGCGGCCCGCGCCGAGTTCGGTGAGGAAACTGGTGATATCCTGCGGCACTTGAGTGATCGCGAGGAAGTAGCCGAAGAGCGTCGCGCCGATCAGGACGGTGTAGATCGCGACCGAGGTGCGCAGGGCTTCCACGAGACTGTCGACAAGCGTGGAAAGATTGGGGCGCCGACGCCCCAAGCCGATAACGGCGGTCAGGAGCGCGCCGACGGCGGCGGCTTCGGTGGCGGTGACGATGCCGAAGTAGATCGACAGGATCACCGCGATGAAAAGAAGGCCCACGGCCCAGACCCCGCGTAGCGCCGCGAGGCCCTCGGACAGGCGGAAGGGTTCGGCGGCGGGCAGCGAACGGCCATACCAGACGCGCACCGTCAGCATGTACATGAGAAGCGCGAGGATGCCCGGGACCACGCCCGCGATGAAAAGCGTGCCGATGTCTGTTTCGGTGATGAACCCGTAGATCGCGAGCACCACGGAGGGTGGGATCAGGATGCCCAGCGTGCCGCCCGCCGCGATG
>DOUP01000184.1 GCA_003520545.1 Maritimibacter sp.
GACAAGAACCTGATCGCGAACCGGGGCGAGATCGCCTGCCGGGTGATCGACACGACGCGGGCCCTGGGTGTGCGCACGGTGGCGGTGTATTCCGATGCCGACCGAGGCGCGCGCCATGTGATGATGGCGGATGAGGCGGTGCATATCGGCGGGTCGCAGCCGGCGGAAAGCTACCTGCGTGGCGACGTGATCATCAACGCGGCGCGGGCGACGGGCGCGCAGGCGGTGCATCCGGGGTATGGGTTTCTCTCCGAGAACCCGGATTTCGTCGAGGCGGTGGAGGCCGCCGGGCTGGTCTTCGTCGGGCCGTCGGCACCGGCGATCCGGTCCATGGGGCTGAAGGATGCGGCCAAGGCGCTGATGGAAGAGGCGGGCGTGCCGGTGGTGCCCGGTTATCACGGCGCGGACCAGGCGGATGCGCGGCTCGCGGGCGAGGCCGCGCAGATCGGTTACCCGGTGCTGATCAAGGCCGTCGCGGGCGGTGGCGGCAAGGGGATGCGGCTCGTTGAGCGAGCGGAGGATTTTGCCTCGGCTCTCGCGTCGGCCCGGTCCGAGGCGCAGACGGCCTTTGGCAACGCGGATGTGCTGATCGAGAAATTCGTCAACGCGCCGCGCCATATCGAGGTGCAGGTGTTCGGGGACGGGACACGGGCGGTGCACTTGTATGAACGCGACTGCTCGCTGCAACGGCGCCACCAGAAGGTGATCGAGGAAGCCCCGGCGCCGGGGATGACCGGGGAGATGCGCGAGGCGATGGGCGCGGCAGCGGTGCGGGCGGCCGAAGCGATCGGGTACGCGGGCGCGGGCACGGTGGAGTTCATCGTGGACGGGTCCGAGGGGCTGCGGCCCGACGGCTTCTGGTTCATGGAGATGAACACGCGGCTCCAGGTGGAACATCCCGTCACCGAGGCCGTGACCGGCGTCGACCTGGTCGAATGGCAGTTGCGCGTGGCCTCGGGCGAGGGGCTTCCCATGGTGCAGGACGAGATCCCGCTCAGGGGCCATGCCTTCGAGGCGCGGCTTTACGCCGAAGACGTGCCCGCCGGGTTCCTGCCCGCAACCGGGCGGCTGGCGCACCTGGCCTTTGCCGAGGGGTGCCGGGCCGATACCGGGGTGCGCACGGGGGATGAGATCAGCCCGTTTTACGACCCCATGATCGCAAAGGTCATCACCCATGGCGCCACCCGCGACATTGCGCTGGGCAAGATGCGGCAGGCTCTGGCCCGGACGCAGGTGGCCGGGACGGTGACCAACATCGGGTTCCTGTCCGCGCTCTGTGCGCACGCGGGGTTCGCGGCGGGCGAGGTAGATACCGGGCTGATCGGGCGCGACCTGGAGGCTTTGACCCCGGCGGTTGCGCCAAGCGCGGTCGCCGTGGCGATGGCGGCGCTTGGGGCGGCGGGGCTGTTGACGCCTGCGCCGATGGCCGATTTCACGCTTTGGACGCCGATGGCACGGGCCGTGATGCTGGGGATCGGGGGCGAGGTTCTGTCGCCAAAGATCGAGGTGCTGTCGCCGCGCGAGGTGCGGGTGATTGGCGAGGCGGTCGTGACCCTGACCCATGGCCCGACCGGCTGGCGCACCGGGACCGGGCCGGCGCCGGACGTGGTCGTGACCGAGGGGTTGGTGACCGTGTTCGAGGGAGCCGGATTTGGCTTCGACGTGCTCGATCCGCTCGATGTGGCAGCGGCGGCGGGCGAGGGCGGCGACGTCGTGGAGGCGCCGATGCCCGGATTGGTCAAAGCCGTGCATGTCGCGCCGGGTGATGCGGTCGAAGCGGGCATGCCTGTTGCGGTCATGGAGGCGATGAAGATGGAGCATACGCTGGTGGCCCCGCGTGACGGGGTCGTGGGCGAAGTGCTCGTGTCCGTAGGCTCCCAGGTGGAAGCGGGCGCGGCGCTGATCGCGCTCGCGATGGAGGCGGCGGCATGATCCGGCTTCATGCGGTGCCGGGTAGCCGGTCGTTTCGCGTGCATTGGATGCTCGCGGAACTGGGGATCGAGCCGGAGATCGAGACCTACCGGATCGGGGATGGCAGCCTTGGGACAGAGGATTTTCGCGCCGTGAACCCGGCGGGGCGGGTGCCCGCGCTTGAGATCGACGGGATGACCTTGATCGAGAGCGGGGCCATCGTGGAATACCTCTGCGAAACGCGGGGGGCCGCGCTGTGGCGCGCGCCGGGAGACGCGGAACGTGCCGATTGGTTGCAGTGGTTGCATTATGCTGAAACGGTGGCGGTGCTGGTCCAGAACCTGAACCTGCAACAGGTGTTCCTGCCGGACCCCTCGATGCGCTCGCCCACGGTGATCGGGATGGAAGTGCGGCGGTTGGCGACGGTGCTGAAACCGCTGGAGGCGCGGCTCGGTCGGCAGGACTATATGCTCGCGGGCGGGTTCTCCGGGGTCGATGTGATGTATGGGTTCGCCATCGAGGCGGCGTTTCATTACGTGCATCGGGACAGGTTCCCGGCGCTCCAGGCTTATGCCGCGCGGTTGGCGGACCGGCCTGCTTACCAGGCGGCGCTCTCGGCGCAGGGGCCGGATACGATTTATGAGAAGGACTTCTACGAGGTGCCGGATGGCTGAAGATCGCGTCGAAATTGTCGAGATGGGGCCGCGGGACGGGCTTCAGAACGAAAAGCGGCTGATCCCGGCGGCGGAGAAGATCGCGCTGGTGAATGCGCTGTCGGCGGTCGGGTTCGACCGGATCGAGGTCACGAGTTTCGTCAGCCCGAAATGGGTGCCCCAGATGGCCGATGCGGCGGAGGTTCTGGCCGGGATCACGCGGCGTGCGGGCGTATCCTATGCCGCCTTGACGCCCAACCTGAAAGGGTTCGAGCGGGCAATGGAGGCGGGCGCGGACGAGGTGGCGATATTCGGGTCGGCCAGCGAAGGGTTTTCGCAGGCCAATATCAACTGTTCGATTTCGGAAAGCCTGGAGCGGTTTCTGCCCATCATGGAGGCTGCAAGTGTTCGAAATGTGAAAGTCCGGGGCTATGTCTCCTGCGTGACGGATTGTCCCTATGACGGGCCGACACCGCCGGAACAGGTGGCTTTGGTGGCGCGGGAGCTGATCGGGATGGGCTGTTACGAGGTGAGCCTGGGCGACACCATCGGCAAAGCCACGCCCGAGACGATCCGCGCGATGCTGTCGGCTGTGTTGGAGCATGTGCCCGCAGACCAGGTGGCGGGACATTACCATGACACGGAAGGCCGCGCGCTCGACAATATCGAGATGTCGCTGGAACTGGGCCTGCGCGTCTTCGATGCGGCGGTCGGTGGGCTTGGGGGGTGTCCCTATGCGCCCGGAGCAGCCGGAAACGTGGCCACCGAGGCGGTCCATGACCGGCTTCTGGCGCTGGGTCTTCAGACCGGGCTGGACCGGGAGGCTTTGGAGACGGCTGCGGAGATGGCGCGCGGGCTTCGGGGGTGAGCGATGTCGTGCGACGACATCGGTTTGAAAACATGCGATGTTTTCAGGGAAGGGAATGTCGCGCGACGACATAGGGTCGAAAACATGCGATGTTTTCGGAGGGAGGCAGCGGTTGTGGCCGGGGCGGGGATTTTGCCGTGCAAAATCAAGGCGAAGTCATCGTATGACTTCGGATGTGGAGGTTGGAATGAGCTTTGAGACGATTGCAATCGAGATCGACCCGCGCGGGGTCGCGACGCTGACGCTTGATCGCGAGGACAAGCACAACAGCCTGTCCGCGAAAATGATCGGCGAGTTGACCGAGGCGGCGCAAGCGTTGGGCGCGGATGATGCCGTGCGCGTCGTCGTGCTGACGGGCGCGGGCAAAAGCTTCTGCGCCGGAGGCGATCTGGGCTGGATGCAGGACCAGATGGCGGCTGACCCGGAGACGCGGTTTGTCGAGGCGCGCAAGCTGGCCGAGATGCTCAAGGCGTTGAACGAGATGCCGAAACCCCTGATCGGGCGCGTGCAGGGGCAGGCTTTTGGTGGCGGCATCGGGATCTGCGCGGTCTGCGACATCGCGATTGCGGTGGATCATGCGAAATTCGGCCTCACTGAGACCCGGCTTGGGCTGATCCCGGCCACCATCGGCCCCTATGTGCTGGCGCGTTTGGGCGAGGCGATGGCGCGGCGGATCTTCATGAATGCGAAGGTCTTTGACGCGGGGGAGGCAACGACCCTGGGTGTCGTGGCGCGCGCCGTGCCGGCGGATGATCTCGACGCGGCCATCGAAGCCGAAGTGACGCCCTATCTGGCTTGCGCGCCGGGTGCGGTGGCGGCGGCGAAAGCGCTGGCGCGGCGTCTGGGGCCGCCGATCACGGATGAGATCATCGACGACACGATCCGGGCGCTGGTCGCCTGCTGGGAAGGGCCGGAGGCCAAGGAAGGCATCGGCGCGTTTTTCGAGAAAAGGACACCGTCATGGAAAGCCTAGTTCCCTATTCCGCCGCCGTTTACGGTGTGCTCGCCTGTGTTGCGGCGCTGTTTCAGGTCGCGCTGGCCCTGGGGGCGCCTTGGGGGCACTTGACGCTGGGCGGGCGCTGGCCTGGCCGATTGCCGGTTCCCGCGCGGGTCGGCGCGGTCGTGCTGGGCGGTTTGCTGGTCGCCATGGCCGGTGTCACCGCCGGAGCCGGGGGGCTGTTTGCGCCCTTTGGTCCCGGTTGGTTGATCTGGGTTGCGGTTGCCGTGTCGCTGATCTCGGCCCAGCTTAACCTGATGACACCGTCGATCGCCGAGCGGCGGCTCTGGGCGCCGGTGACGACGGTCATGGCAGCAGCGGTCCTGGTGGTCGCGATCTGGGGCTGACGGGAATCAATCCCAGCCGCGCAACGCCCAGGCTCCGCGAGGCCGGGTTGGCGCGCGGCAAGATGTGCCGTTTTTTCAAACCTGCGATGCAGGTTAGCGGTTGCGAATTTGGCGATCAGGGCGCGTCAATCCACTTGTAAACAAACGTATACAATGGGCGAGACCCCGCCTTTCGCGGCCTGTTCAAAAACCTTTGTTTGGCCCGTGGTTCGGTTGACCATCCCGGGAGACCGGAGTAGACCGCCATTTGAGCCAAACTGTCGCGGGCGTGAGCCCCACAAAGGAGCCACCGTGGAAGACCTTCTCCGAGAATACCTCCCCATTATCGTTTTTCTTGCCGTTGCCATCGCTCTGGGCCTCGTGTTCCTGATCGCTGCCGCCGTTCTGGCCGTGCGCAACCCGGACCCGGAGAAAGTGTCGGCCTACGAGTGCGGCTTCAACGCATTCGACGACGCGCGGATGAAATTCGACGTGCGGTTTTACCTCGTGTCGATCCTCTTCATCATCTTCGACCTGGAGATCGCGTTCCTGTTTCCCTGGGCGGTCGCGTTCAAGGACCTGGGCATGGTCGGCTTCTGGTCGATGATGGTGTTCCTCGGCGTTCTGACCATCGGCTTTGCATATGAATGGAAGAAAGGGGCGCTCGAATGGGAGTGATGACCTCAGCCAATACCGCGGGCGCGGACAAGGAAGTGATGACGCGCGCCATGTCCGACCAACTGGCGGACAAGGGTTTCCTGCTGACCACAACGGACGACATCATCAACTGGGCGCGCACCGGGTCGCTGCACTGGATGACCTTCGGCCTGGCCTGCTGCGCGGTGGAGATGATGCAGTCCTCGATGCCGCGCTACGATCTTGAGCGGTTCGGGACCGCGCCGCTGGCCTCGCCGCGCCAGTCGGACCTGATGATCGTTGCGGGCACGCTGACCAACAAGATGGCCCCGGCATTGCGCAAGGTCTACGACCAGATGCCGGAGCCGCGTTACGTGATCTCGATGGGCTCCTGCGCCAATGGCGGTGGTTACTATCACTACAGCTACTCGGTCGTGCGCGGGTGTGACCGGATCGTGCCGGTCGACGTCTACGTCCCCGGTTGCCCGCCCTCCGCCGAGGCGCTGCTTTACGGTATCCTTCAGCTGCAACGCAAAATCCGCCGCACCGGCACCATCGCGAGGTAACGACATGAGCGAAGCTCTGAACGAACTTGGCGCGACGATTGAAGCCAAACGCGCGGACAACGTGATCGGGTGGGAGGTCGCTTTCGACGAGCTGACCGTTACCGTGCGGCCCGAGGGGCTTCCGGGTTTTGTCGAGTTCCTGAAAACCGACCGGACCTGCAAGTTCTCGACGCTGGTCGACATCACCGCCGTGGATTACCCGAGCCGGGAAAACCGTTTCGACGTGGTTTATCACTTCCTGTCGATGTACCAGAACCACCGCATCCGCGTGAAAACGCAGGTCGCCGAGAACGAGATGCTGCCGTCGATCACGGGTGTCTACCAGGCGGCGAACTGGTTCGAGCGCGAGATTTTCGACATGTTCGGGATCATTTTCTCGGGCCACCCGGACCTGCGCCGTCTCCTGACCGATTACGGGTTTCGCGGCTATCCGCTGCGCAAGGATTTCCCGACGACGGGGTATACCGAGGTGCGCTATGACGAGGTCGAAAAGCGCGTGGTCTACGAGCCGGTCAGCTTGACGCAGGAATACCGCCAGTTCGACTTCATGAGCCCGTGGGAGGGTGCCGAATACATCCTTCCGGGTGACGAAAAAGCTGACGAGGCCAAGGGCTGATCGTGACGTCGCAGACGCTCATATACTGTGCCGGGGCCGCGAAGGCCGGGACGAGCTGGTTGTTCGACACGCTCTATGCCCATCCCGATTGCTTCTTTCCGACGACGAAGGAATTGCATTACTGGGACGCGCTTCAGGGCGGTCACGGCGGGTTTTTCCGCGACCAGCTGCCAGACCGGATCGCGGATATTCGCGGGCGGTACGAGCAGACGAGTGACGAAGGCCAGCGCGCGTATCAAGAGGCCAACATGGCCGATATCCAGCGCTGGTATGACCAGTTCGACGGCAAGACGCGCGACGATGCGGCCTATCTCGATTACGTCGGGATCGGTCGGGTCGAGGCAAAGATCGTCGGCGATTTCACCCCGGCCTATGCAAACCTTCCGGTCGACTGGATGCGCCAGATGGTCGAGGTGCATGGTGACGTGAAAGCGATCTACCTGCTGCGCGAGCCGGTGGACCGGCTGTGGTCGCATTTCCGCATGGACGCGGCGGACGAGGCCGGTGCGCTGGCCAAGATGGACGCCTTCCTTGATGGCGGCGAAGAGATCGTGGCGCGGCGGTCGAACCCTCGTCAGGCGCTCAATCGGTTGGGCGAGGTTCTGTCGCCCGAGCGGTTGCACGTCGAGCTTTTCGAGCGGCTGTTTTCGCAGGCGGCTCTCACCAGGATTTGTGACTTCCTCGGTATTCGGCGCGTGAGTGCGGCGTTCGAGAAGAAGGTGCATATGTCGGGCAAGGGGACGCTTGACGACAACCGCCGCGCGCGCGCGCAACATGCGCTGCGCCAGCAATACAATTTCATCGAACGCTTCTTGGGTGGTTTGCCCGATGAGTGGACCCAGAAAATGGTGACGGCATGATGGACGGTAGCAAGGGTTTCGAGGACGCCAAGACCGGCGAACAGCAAATCCGCAACTTCAACATCAACTTCGGCCCTCAGCACCCGGCGGCGCATGGTGTGCTGCGGATGGTGCTGGAGCTGGACGGCGAGATCGTGGAGCGGTGCGACCCGCATATCGGGCTTTTGCACCGGGGCACGGAAAAGCTCATGGAGAGCCGGACCTACCTGCAAAACCTGCCGTATTTCGACCGTCTCGATTACGTGGGCACGATGAACCAGGAGCACGCATGGTGCCTCGTGATCGAAAAGCTGACCGGTGTGGAAGTGCCGCGTCGCGCGTCCTTGATCCGGGTGCTGTATTCCGAGATCGGGCGCATCCTGAACCACCTGCTGAACGTGACGACGCAGGCCATGGACGTGGGCGCGCTGACGCCGCCGCTATGGGGCTTTGAAGAGCGTGAAAAGCTGATGATCTTTTATGAGCGGGCGTCTGGCGCGCGCCTGCACGCCGCCTATTTCCGTCCCGGTGGTGTGCATCAGGACCTGCCGCCGGCGCTGCTCGACGATATCGAGGCGTGGTGTCATGAATTCCCCAAGGTGCTCGACGATATCGACGGGCTGCTTACGGAAAACCGCGTGTTCAAACAGCGCAACGTGGATATCGGGATCGTCAACGAGCAGGATATCCTCGACTGGGGATATTCCGGTGTGATGGTGCGCGGCTCCGGGCTGGCCTGGGACCTGCGCCGTGCCCAGCCCTATGAATGCTACGACGAGTTCGATTTCGACATCGCCATCGGCAAGAACGGCGATTGTTTCGACCGCTACCTCGTTCGCATGGCCGAGATGCGCGAAAGCGTGAAGATCATGTTGCAAGCCATCGAGAAGCTGCGCGCGCCCGAAGGGCAGGGCGACATTCTTGCGCGTGGCAAGCTGACGCCGCCGAAGCGGGCCGACATGAAGACCTCGATGGAAGCCTTGATCCATCACTTCAAACTCTACACCGAAGGGTTTCACGTGCCGGAAGGCGAAGTTTACTGCGCGGTGGAGGCGCCGAAGGGCGAATTCGGAGTCTACCTCGTCTCTGACGGGACCAACAAACCCTACCGCGCCAAGCTGCGCGCGCCGGGGTATCTGCATCTTCAGTCGATGGATTACGTCGCGGGCGGCCACCAGCTGGCCGACGTGGCGGCGATCATCGGCACCATGGACATCGTGTTTGGGGAGGTTGACCGCTAATGCTGCGCCGTCTGCACCATGAACAACCCGAAAGCTTTGCTTTCACCCCGGAAAACCTCGCCTGGGCCGAAGCCCAGATCACGAAGTATCCGGAGGGCCGTCAGGCCTCTGCGATCATTCCGCTGCTCTGGCGGGCGCAGGAGCAGGAGGGCTGGCTGACCCGCCCGGCCATCGAAGGCGTGGCCGACATGCTGGGAATGGATTACATCCGGGCGCTGGAAGTGGCGACGTTCTACTTCATGTTCCAGCTTCAGCCGGTCGGTTCGGTCGCGCATTTCCAGATCTGCGGCACGCTGTCGTGCATGATCATGGGCGCCGAGGACCTGGTCGCGATCGCCAAGGAAAAGATCGCGCCGAACCCGCATGAGCTATCGGCGGATGGCAAGTTCTCGTGGGAAGAGGTCGAGTGTCTCGGTTCCTGTTCGAACGCGCCGATGGCGCAGGTCGGCAAGGATTACTACGAAGACCTCACGACCGAGAGTTTCGGCGATCTGATCGACCGTTTGGGCAAGGGCGATGTGCCGGTGCCGGGTCCGCAGAATGGCCGCTATGCCGCCGAGCCGGTGGGTGGTCTGACCTCGCTCAAGGAGTATGAAGCGGGCAAGCCGGAGCACAACGCCTCGGCGGCGCTGGCGGTTGAGCTTGGCGACACGGTGAAGCGCATCGACGGCACCGAAGTGCCGCTGACCACGCCGTGGCAGGGCAAGCCGAAGGGTCGCAAGGTTGCCGTCAAGGCCGCCAAGACCCGCAAGCCGGGCGATGGCGAGGCGGCGCTGTCGGACAAGAACGAAACCGCGAAGCCCAAGGCTGCGTCCAAGGGCGCGACCCAAGCGACGGCGGCCTCGACGGCCAAGTCGGCGGCGGCGGCACCGAAGCCGAAGGCGGGTGCGTCTGAACCCGTGGCAGGTCCGGGCAAGAAGCCCCGCACCATGAAAGCACCGCGCAAGGCAGGTGCCGATAACCTCAAGGCGATCAAGGGCGTCGGTCCGAAGCTGGAAGCCATGCTCAATGACATGGGCTTTTTCCACTATGACCAGATCGCCAAGTGGGGCATCGAGGAAGTGGCATGGGTCGATCAGAACCTCGAAGGGTTCAAGGGCCGCGTGAGCCGTGACAATTGGGTCGATCAGGCCACGACACTCGCCGAGGGCGGCGAAACCGAGTTTTCGAAGAAAGTGAAAAAAGGCGACGTCTACTGAGGCGGCGTTTGCAAGTGATGATGAGAGTGACACCGACTGAAGCGAGCAAATCTGCGGCACCAGACCGCCGGGTCGATGTCTGTTTTGAAACCGAAAAGAACAGGGATTAGGGATATGGCGAATAGCGATACCGGACTGTTTTCGTGCCGGAACACATCTTGGATTGTCGGGGGGCTTCTGGGCCTCGCAGCGTTCTTGTTGATCTTGCCAAGCTGGCTCTGGGCCATCATCGCGGGCATCGTGATCGCGGTGGTCGTGGCCCTGGTCCTGCAAAAGCTGTTCTGCAGCGATGCGCCGGCGACCTCTGGTGTCGGCCAAACCAGCGCCGCGACCCCTGCGGCCAAGACCTCTGCCCCGGCCAAGGCCGATGTGGCAGCGGACGAGAAAGCGGCTGAGGCCGCGACCTCGGCCGGGATGGGCAATCCGGATGCGGCGGCCGTGTCCGAGGCGCCTGCCATGAATGCCGATGCCGCCGATGCCTCTGCCGAAACGCCGAAAGCGGCACCGAAACCCAAGGGGGAAACGGTGGGTGCGAGCGACGTGGTGACGCCCTCCAAGGAGCTTCCCGGACAGAAAGAGCTGTCCGAGCGCAAGGGCGATTACAAATACGAAAAGCCCGCTGACGCGGCATCGGCGAAAAAGCCTGCGGCCAAGAAGCCTGCGGCCAAGTCGACGGCGAAAGCTTCGGCGGGGCCTGAGCTTCTGTCCGGCCCGCGTGAGGGTGGGGCGGATGATCTCAAGATGATCAAGGGCGTCGGTCCCGGGATCGAGAAGAAACTGAACGACGCGGGTGTTTACCACTTCGACCAGATCGCGAGCTGGAAGAAAGCGGATATCGCGACCATGGACGACAAGCTCTCGTTCCGGGGGCGGATCGAACGCGACGGGTGGATCAAGCAGGCAAAATCGCTCGCCAAGGGTGAGCAAACCGAGTTTTCGAAGCGGGCCAGTTCGTCTGGTCTCTACGAAGGCAACAAGAAAAAGTAAGGCTGCCGTGAGCGATGAGCACTGAACGACAGGACAAGGAACGGGCGCGACAGGGCAGGTTGGCTGCCATCGTCATCGCCGTTTCCGCGCTTCTGTCGATCGGGGTCAATGCTGGCGCTGATGTGCTGGGACTGTCGAACCGGGCCGTGGGATTGATCCTGCTGGTGGCCATGGCCGGGTTCGCATTCGGGCTGGTGGTCGCGATACGCATCTGGCTGTCTGGCCGGAAGAACGAAGGATAAATGGGCATGCTGAAAGATCAGGATCGGATCTTTACCAACCTCTACGGGATGCACGACCGGACGCTGAAAGGCGCCCAGGCGCGTGGTCACTGGGATGGGACCGCCGGGATCATCGAAAAGGGCCGCGACTGGATCGTGGAGCAGATGAAAGCCTCGGGCCTTCGCGGGCGCGGCGGCGCGGGTTTCCCCACCGGTCTGAAATGGTCCTTCATGCCCAAGGAAAGCGACGGGCGCCCGGCCTACCTGGTCGTGAACGCGGACGAATCCGAGCCGGGCACCTGCAAGGACCGCGAGATCATGCGTC
>DOUP01000153.1 GCA_003520545.1 Maritimibacter sp.
ACTGGATGATCCCCGGCAAACTGGTCAAGGGGATGGGCGGGGCGATGGACCTCGTCGCGGGCGTCGAAAAGGTCGTGGTGGTCATGGACCACACCAACAAGGCCGGGGAGTCCAAGCTCCTGAAGGCCTGCACCCTGCCGCTGACCGGCACCGGCGTTGTAGATCGCATCATCACCGATCTTGGCGTATTCGACGTGGTTGAGGGCGGTCTGAAGATCGTCGAGACCGCGCCGGACGTGACCGAGGACGAGATCCGCTCCAAGACGGAAGCGACCATCGTCTGATCGGGGCGTTGCCGAAAATTCCGGGGGCTGCGCCGAGGCGCGGCCCCTTTTTCGTGCCTAAAGCGTTTCGAGTTAAACCTGAAACGGGTTTGTCCCGAAACGCTTTAGAGGTTTTCGAGGATGCTGCGCGCCTCGGCACAATCGGCGTCCATCTGGGTGATGAGCGCGTCGAGGCTGTCGAATTTCTCTTCCGGCCGCAGGTAGGCGACGAGCGCCACCGACAGATGCGCGCCGTAAAGATCGCCGGCAAAGTCGAAGAGGAAGGTTTCAATGTTGGGGAGGTTTTCGCCGAAGGTGGGCCGCACCCCCACGCTGGCAGCGCCTTTGTAAGCACCCTTGTGGGGGCCGGTCAGCACGTCGACCTTCACCGCGTAGACCCCGAAGCGTGGTTGATGAAGCCCCGCGATGGACATGTTGACGGTCGGATAGCCCAGGTCGCGCCCGCGCTGGTCCCCCCGGATGACCGTGCCGTCGATCCGGTGCCAATGGCCGAGCATGGTGGCCGCATCCTGGACCCGCCCCTCGGAAAGCGCTTCACGGATCGCGGTGGAGGATATTTCCAACCCGTCCACGTCCATGAGCGGCGCGGCGGTGACGCCAAAGCCGAGCTTTGCCCCCAGGGCTTCGAGCGTTTCGACGTTGCCCGCCCGCTTCGCGCCGAAGCGGAAATCGCGGCCCACGACAACATGTTTCAACCCCAGCCCATCCAGGATCACGCGCTGGGCGAAATCCTCCGGCGAAAGCGCCGAGAGCGTATCGTTGAAGGTCAGCTCATAGAGCTTGTCGACGCCCAGCCATTCCAGCCGGTTGGCGCGGGCTTCGGCGTTCATCAGGCGAAAATCCGGCGCGTCCGGCGCGAAATACTGGCGCGGATGCGGCTCGAACGTCATCACGCCCAACGGCGCGTTCAATCGGTCCGCCTCGGCGCGGGCGATGTCGATGACATACTGGTGGCCCCGGTGAAGACCGTCGAAATTCCCGATCGCGGCGGAGGCCCCGCGATGCGCGTCATCGACAAACTGGAAATCGCGTATGATCTGCATGCGACGGGCTTATCGCGGCCTGCGCGCCTTGCCAAGAGAAAGACCCCGCGACGGCGCCACGGGGTCTTCGGCTTTCACCGTGCACGGTCATCGGCGTCCCCGCCTGTACCGTGCCTCAATCCTGACCGATCAAAGTTAACAAACCCTTTCATCGTGCTCCAAATATCCCCGCCGGAGGCATGAAAGTCATATCCCGCCCTCAAAAGGTGCGCCTGCGGCGNNGGATATTTTTGGCACGATGAAATGGAAAAGGCCGTCGCGTCAGCGACGGCCCACGGCGACGCCCGAAGGGCGGCGCAAACCCTTAGCCGAGTTCAGAGAGACGCTTCAACGCTTCTTCCAGCTTGGCTTTTTCCTCTTCGCGGGCATCCAGGTTGGCCTGGGCCTCGGCCACCACCTCGTCCGGGGCGTTTTCCGCGAACTTTGGGTTGTTCAACCGGCCCTTCAGTCCGCCGATTTCCTTCTCCAGTTTGCCAAGCGTTTTCTCCAGCCGCGCCATTTCCTCGTCCACGTCGATGATGTCGGCCAGGGGCAGGGCGAAGGTGCCGCCTTCGACCGGGATGGTGACGCAGCCTTTGGGCAGATCCTCCATTTCGGTCAGGCTGTCGATGCGGGCCATCTTCCTGATCAGGGCTTCGTTTCTGTCCCAGGCCGTGCGGCCCTTGTCGTCGAGATCGCGCAGGATGACCGGGATCTGGAGGCCGGCGGGCACGTGCATCTGGGCGCGGGCGGAGCGGATGTCTTCGATCAGCTTGATGACCCAGTTCATCTCGTGATCCGCTTCCGGGTCGATCAGTTCGACGCCGTAGGTGGGCCAGTCGGCATGGGCCAGGATTTTGTCGCGGCTGGCGATCTGCCCCCAGAGCTCTTCGGTGATGAAGGGCATGACCGGGTGCAGCATAATCAGGCATTGGTCGATGACCCAGGCCATGGTGGCGCGGGTCTCGGCCACGACCTTTTCGTCGCCCGAGTTCAGGAGCGGCTTTGAGAATTCCACGTACCAGTCGCAGACCTTGCCCCAGACATAGGCGTAAAGCCCGTTGGCGGCGTCGTTGAACCTGTAACCGACAAGAGCTTCGTCCACGCTTTCGCGGATGCGGGCAGTTTCGCCCACGATCCAGCGGTTCACGGTCTGGGTGACGCTCGACGGGTCGAAGCCGGTCACCGGGCGGCAATCGTTCATCTCGGCGAACCGCGCGGCGTTCCAGAGCTTTGTGCCGAAATTGCGGTAGCCCTTGATGCGCTCCTCGGAGAGTTTCAGGACCCCGCCGATGGCCGCCATGGAGGCATTTGTGAAGCGCAGCGCGTCGGCGCCGTATTCGTCGATGATTTCCAGCGGGTCGATGACATTGCCGGTGGTTTTCGACATCTTCTTGCCCTTCTCGTCGCGCACGAGCTGGTGCAGGTAGACGGTGTGGAAGGGCACTTCGTTTACCACGGCAAGCTGCATCATCATCATCCGGGCGACCCAGAAAAACAGGATATCGAAGCCGGTGACGAGCACGTCGGTGGGGAAGTATTTCTCCATTTCCGGGGTTTGTTCGGGCCAGCCCAGCGTGCCGATAGGCCAGAGGCCGGACGAAAACCACGTATCCAGCACGTCCGGATCGCGCCAGACCGGGTAGACAAGCCGGGTCGGGTCCTGGTCGATGGCGTATCGCGCGAGGCTTTCGGCGAACATGTCGATGGCGGTCGCGCGGTCCGGGGCTTCGACCACGCGGGCGTGGTTGAGGGGCAGGGGGGTATCCGCGATCTCGTCCTGAAAGGCCGGGATGACGCCGTCGAAATCGGTGGAGGCATGATGGACGATGCCGCGATGGACCATGCCGTCGACCAGCGTTTTCAGCACCTCGACGTCGTCGAGATCGCCATCCACGCCGATCTGTTTCTCGTAGCCAAGGTCGAGACCATACCAGACCGGGATCTGGTGACCCCACCAGAGCTGTCGCGATATACACCAGGGTTCGATGTTTTCGAGCCAGTGGTAGTAGGTCTTTTCACCGCTCTCAGGGATAATCCTGGTCTGGCCGCTCCGCACGGCGTCCAATGCGGGGCCGACAACCTTCTCGGCGTCCACGAACCACTGGTCGGTGAGCATCGGTTCGATCACGACCTTGGAGCGGTCGCCGAAGGGCTGCATGATCGGCTTGTCTTCGACATAGGGCATTTCCGCCTCGGTGACCGAGCCATCGTCGTGGGTCGTGGTGACCGTGGTCATCACGGCAAGACCTTCGTCGGTGATCTGTTTGACCACCCGTTTGCGCGCCTCGAAGCGGTCCAACCCACGCAGGTCGTCGGGGACGAGGTTCAGCCCGTCGACTTCCATCGCGCCGAAATCGTCGCCGCCCGCGATTTCCTGTGCGCGAGCGGCGCAGGTGGCGTAATCGTCGCCATCCGCGCGCATCTGGCCGCGCATGTCCATCAGGCGATACATCGGGATGCCGCCGCGCTTGGCGACTTCGTAGTCGTTGAAGTCATGCGCGCCGGTGATTTTCACCGCGCCGGAGCCGAAGTTCGGGTCCGGGTATTCGTCTGTGATGATCGGGATCAGGCGGCGGTGTTCCTTCGGCCCGACCGGGATTTCACATAGCTTGCCGACGATGGGCGCGTAGCGTTCGTCATCCGGGTGCACCGCGACCGCGCCGTCGCCCAGCATGGTTTCGGGTCGGGTCGTGGCAATGGAGATATAGTCGCGCTCTTCCTCCAGCGTGACGTTCCCGTCCTCGTCCTTTTCGACGTAGGTATAGGTCTCGCCGCCCGCCAGCGGGTATTTGAAGTGCCACATATGGCCCGCGACTTCGATGTTCTCGACCTCGAGGTCGGAGATCGCGGTTTCGAAATGCGGGTCCCAGTTCACGAGGCNNGTTTGCCGCGATAGATCAGGCCCTTTTCATACATGTCGATGAAGACCTTGATCACCGCGTCGTGGAAGTTGGGCGAATTTTCGTGGCCGGTGCGCGGGTCGCCGTCGGCTCCCGCCATGGTGAAGGCGTTGCGGTCCCAGTCGCAGGACGCCCCCAGGCGTTTAAGCTGTTCGACGATGGTGCCGCCGTATTGACCTTTCCACTCCCAGACCTTTTTCAGGAATTCCTCGCGGCCAAGCTCCTGGCGCGAGGGTTGCTGGGTCGCGGCCAGCATTTTCTCGACCTGAAGCTGGGTGGCGATGCCGGCGTGGTCCTGACCGGGTTGCCAGAGCGTGTCGAAGCCGCGCATCCGGTGCCAGCGCACCAANNTGAAGCGTGTTGTTGAAGGCATGGCCCACGTGCAGCGCGCCGGTCACGTTGGGCGGCGGGATCATCACGCAGAAGCTTTCGTCCCGCGAGGCATTGGCGCCAGCGCGGAAGGCACCTGCCTTTTCCCACATCTGGCTGATACGCGGTTCCGCCGATTTGGCGTCGAAGGTCTTGTCCATAGCCATGGTGAGGCTCCCGGTCTGTCGTCTCTGGGTCGGCTTGCGTGATAGCGCCCCACGACGCCAAGGGAAAGTGGGGGTTTCAAATTGTCCGGGCGTGGGTTTGCGCCGGATTGCCCCTGTGGCCCTTGGGGCGGCGGAAAAACGAAATGTCGTTCGCGCTTCGTGAATGGCTTCGGCGTAGTCCGCGTGCCTTTCGGCGCAAGCGCGATTGAGTGAGTGCAGCAGGGCCGCGACAGCTTGGGCATCTGCAATGAACGGAGGGTGCAATGACACTTTCAACCACCATCAACGACATGCTTGCCCGGATCGTCGGGCCGAACCGCAAGGCGCAGAAGAAAGCGCGGCTTTTTATCGGGATCGCGGCGATCATCTTCGCCAACGTGACGCTGGGGCCGATTATCGGCCATGGGATCGCGGCGATCCTCGGGGTCGGTGTGTTCCTCGTCCTGCTCGATCTGGAGGACTGAGGTATGGAGATTCTCACGAACACACCGCTTTATGTCTGGCCGCTTCTGGTCGGGCTT
>DOUP01000283.1 GCA_003520545.1 Maritimibacter sp.
ACCAGAAAACCAGAAAACTGGTTTTTGTTTGATTCCAAATGGATATTGCGGAGTGCGGGCTGATTGACCCGTGGTTTGTTAACGGTCGTGGCGGGCGATTCCTGGGCCCCGAGCAACGAAAAAGGGCGGACCGAACGGCCCGCCCTATTCCTGTCTCGACCCGAATAACTCAGCCGATGATCGCGTTCAGCGTCTCCGACGGGCGCATGACCTTTCCGGTCTTGGCGGTGTCCGGATGGTAATATCCGCCCAGGTCGACCGCATTGCCCTGGTCGGCCATCAACTCGGAAATGATCGCGTCTTCCTTTTCCGCCAGCGCCTCGGCGACCGGTTTGAAGGCCGCGGCGAGGTCGGCGTCGTCGCCTTGTGCGGCGAGCGCTTCGGCCCAGTAGCGGGCAAACCAGTAGTGCGAGGTGCGGTTGTCGTTCTGGCCGACCTTGCGCTCCGGGCTGTTGCCGTTGTCGAGCACCTTTTCGGTCGCTTCTTCCACGGCCTCACCCAGCACCTTGGCCGAGGCATTGCCGCGCGCGTCGGCGAGGAACTTGAAGCTTTCGCCAAGGGCGCAGAATTCACCCAGGCTATCCCAACGCAGGTGGTTTTCTTCCACGAGCTGCTGGACGTGCTTCGGCGCCGAGCCGCCCGCACCGGTTTCAAACATCCCGCCACCGTTCATCAGCTTCACGATGGAGAGCATCTTGGCCGAGGTGCCAAGCTCAAGGATCGGGAACAGGTCGGTGAGGTAGTCGCGCAGCACGTTGCCGGTGATGGTCACGCAATCCTCGCCTGCGCGCATGGTCTCCAGCGTGAAACGGGTGGCTTCGCGCGGGGCCATGATCGGGATGTCGATGCCCTGCTCGGCCAGAACCGGCTTCACGTACTTGATCAGTTCGGCGTCGTGGGCGCGGTTTTCGTCCAGCCAGAAGGCGGCCTTGCCGGTTGCCTTGGTGCGGTCGATGCCCAGCTGGATCCAGTCGAGGATCGGGGCTTTGTTGGCCGTGGCCGAGCGCCAGATGTCGCCAGCCTCCACAGCGTGCGAATGCAGCACGCCGCCCTTGTCCAGAACGATCTCGACCTTGCCCTTGGCGGGGACTTCGAAGGTGGTCGGATGCGAGCCGTATTCCTCGGCTTTCTGCGCCATGAGGCCCACGTTCGACACGGCGCCGCAGGAGGTCACGTCCAGCTTGCCGGTCTGTTTGAAGTATTCGATCGTCTCGTCATAGACGGGCGCATAGCAATTGTCGGGGATGCAGCACTTGGTCGGTGCCGGTTCACCATCGGGGCCCCAGCCGATGCCGCCGGCCTTGATGACGGCGGGCATGGAGGCGTCGATGATCACGTCGGACGACACGTGCAGGTTGGTGATGCCGCGGTCCGAGTCGACCATGTACATCGGCGGTTGCGCGTCCATCGTTGCCTTGTAGTCGGCTTCGAGCGTCGCATCGCCCTTGATCCGGGCTTCGAGATCGGCCAGGCCCGAGTTCGGGTTCCAGCCCAGTTCGTCCAGCTTTGCGCCGTGCTTGGCGATGAAGTCTTCGAGATAGACCGACACGAAGTGTCCGAAGAGGATCGGGTCGGAGACCTTCATCATGGTTGCTTTCAGGTGGACCGAGAACAAGACGCCCTCTTCCATGCTGTCGATCTCTTTCTTGATGAAATCGCGCAGCGTTGCCACCGACAGGTAGGTCGCATCGACCACGGTGCCTTCTCCATAGGACAGCCCGTCCTTCAGAACCGTCTCGGTGCCGTCTTCAGCGGTAAAGACGATCTTCGCGCCACCGGCCTGATCGGCGGTGATGGTCGCGGCTTTCTCGTTCGCGAAGAAATCATCGCCGGGCATGGAGGCGACGTGGGTCTTGCTGTCGGACGCCCAGTCGCCCATGCGGTGCGGGTTCTTCTTTGCGTAGTTCTTGACGGCCTTGGCAGAGCGACGGTCGGAGTTGCCTTCGCGCAGCACCGGGTTCACGGCGGAACCTTTGACGGCGTCGTAGCGGGCGCGCACGTCCTTTTCCTCGTCCGTGGCGGGTTCATAGGGGTAATCGGGGATCTTGAAGCCCTGTTCCTGAAGTTCCGCGATCGCGGCGAGAAGCTGCGGGACCGAGGCCGAGATGTTGGGCAGCTTGATCACGTTGGCTTCCGGCTTTTTCACCATCTCGCCCAGCCATGCGAGGTCGTCGGAGACCTTTTGCTCGTCGGTCAGGTAGTCGGGAAACTGGCACAGCACGCGACCCGCGAGGGAAATGTCGCGGATGTCGACGCTCAGCCCTGCCTTGGCGGCAAAGCTGCGCACCATCGGCAGAAGCGAGTAGCTTGCCAGTTCGGGGCTTTCATCGACTTTGGTGTAAATGATGTCAGGGGTCTCGTTGGCCATGGATCGGTCTCCGTAAATCCGTAAATCCGGGATGAGGAGCGGGGACTCGCTCCCCGCTTCGCTTGGCTTTTCGCGTAAATGACGCGGGGGCACAAGTCAATGTGTGCCATTGTATACCGAAACCACCTGCGGGGTTTCCTGTCCTTTCGGTCATGAACCCGTTGGCACACGCGAATATTTGCTCAAATCGGGGTCGGCTTTCGTCGCGTCAGGCTTGCTTCGCCTTGTGGTCTTGGGTTTGCCCGGTAAAGTTTACCAATCGTTCAAAGGCCGGGCAGGGCGTGTGTGCCGTGACCCGTCCGTACAAAACGGGGAGAATAATATGACCAAATTCACCAAGATGACGATGGCGACGCTTCTGACGTCGACCATGCTGACCGGCGCGGCGATGGCCGAAAGCCATGTGCCCGAGGGCGTGACCCTCGCCGAAGACCAGACCTTCACCTATCGCCAACTCGACGAGTTTTCGTCGCTCGACCCGCAGATCGTCGAAGACGTGGACGGCTCCGACGTGGTGCGCGACCTCTTCGAGGGCCTGATGAACCAGGAAGCCGAAGGCAATCTCGTGCCGGGTGTGGCCACGGGATACGAGGTGTCTGATGACAAGATGACCTACACCTTCACGCTGCGCGACAATGCCAAGTGGTCGAACGGCGACCCGGTGACCGCGGGTGATTTCGTTTATGCCTGGCGCCGCGCGGCGGACCCTGAAACCGCGTCGCCCTACCAGTGGTTCATCGAACTGATGTCCATCGAGGGTGGGGCCGAGGTGATCGCCGGTGAGGCAGAGCCGGACACGCTGGGCGTGACCGCGATCGACGACACCACGCTTGAGGTGAAACTCTCTGCACCGCTGCCCTACTTCCCGCAGATGACGACCCATTCCACCACCTTCCCCTCGCCGCAAAAGGTGATCGAGGAGCATGGCGATGACTGGACCAAGCCGGAAAACATCGTATCGAACGGGGCCTATGTCCTGACCGAGCACCTGCCGGGCGAACGTTCCGTGCGGGAACGCAACGAGATGTATTGGGACAACGAGAACACCGTGATCGACAAGACCGTCGCCATGGTCGTGAACGATGAAAACGTCGCCCTGACCCGGTATCTCGCGGGCGAATTCGACCGCACCGACATTCCCGCGGGCCAGTATCCGCGCCTGAAGGAAGAATACCCGGACGAGGCCGTGAGCTTCCCGCGCCTGTGTAACTACTACTACACCTTCAACGTGTCGGACAGCGGCCCCGAAGCGTTCAAGGACGTGAATGTGCGCAAGGCGCTGGCGCTCGCCGTGGACCGCGACATCATCGTCGAGAAGGTCATGCAGGGTGGTCAGCCCCCCGCCTATACCTTCACGCCCGCAGCCGTCGCAGGGTTCGAACCCCCGGCGCTTGACTGGGCCGGCATGACGCAGGCAGAGCGGGACCAGATGGCGAAAGACCTTCTGGCCGAAGCGGGCTATGGCCCCGACAACCCGCTGTCCTTCGAGATGGTCTACAACACCTCGGACGCCCACGAGAAAGTCGCGGTGGCGCTTTCGCAGATGTGGAAGCAGAAGCTCGGAGTCCAGGCGACGCTCGCCAACATGGAGTGGAAAGTCTTCCTCGAAGAGCGCGGCAACCAGAACTTCGAGCTGGCCCGCGGCGCATGGTGCGGCGACTATAACGAGGCCTCCACCTTCCTCGACCTGCTCGACAGCGCGTCCGGCTATAACGACGGCAAGTTCTCGAACGAACGTGTCGACGCGCTTCTGGACGAAGCCAAGACCTCGGACGATACCACGCCGCTTTACACGGAAGTGGAGCAGATCCTCTACGACGAGATGCCGGTGATCCCGATCTACCACTACGCGGGCGTTTACATGCTCGACAGTGACCTCGGCGGCTGGCCCACAGGTAACGTCGAACAGAACTGGTATTCCAAGGATCTCTACAAGATCGCGGAATAATCCCGCCTGACTGTGACCCGCGCTCCCGGCCTGTCGGTCGGGGGCGCGCTGTTCGTTTGCCGAGGTCTCATGCTCATCTACATCGCAAAACGTATCCTGATCGCGATTCCGACGCTCCTGATCCTCGTCATCGCGTCGTTCTTCCTGATCCATTTCGCGCCCGGTGGCCCGTTCACCTCGGAACGCCCGCTGCCGCCCGCCGTGCTGGCCAACATCGAAGCGCGCTACGGGTTGGACCAGCCGCTGTGGAAACAGCTTTGGGATTACCTCGTCAACGTCTTCCTGCACTTCGATTTCGGCCCGTCCTTCAAGTTCAAGGATCGCGATGTGAACGACATCATCGCGCAGGGCTTCCCGATTTCCCTGACCTACGGGTCGCTCTCCTTCATCGCCGCCACGCTCGCGGGCGTCAGCCTCGGCGTCTGGGCCGCGATCAAGCACAACACCTGGATCGACTATTTCGCCGTGAGCCTCGGGATCGCCGCGCAGGCGCTCCCAAATTTCATCATGGGTCCGATCCTGATCCTCGTTTTCACCCTCTGGCTTGGCCTTCTGCCCGGTGGCGGCTGGAACGGGGGCCAGTGGCAATACCTGATCATGCCGGTGATCGCGCTCTCGACCTCCTACATGGGCAACATCGCGCGCCTGACCCGATCCTCGATGCTGGAGGTCATGAACTCCAATTTCATCCGCACCGCCCGCGCAAAGGGCCTGCCCACCCGTGCCGTGATCTGGCGCCACGCGATGAAACCCACGCTTTTGCCGGTGGTCAGCTATCTCGGACCGGTCTTTGTCTACGTGCTCACCGGCTCGGTCTTCGTGGACCTCTATTTCTCCACGGGGGGTCTGGGGGCGGCCTATGTCGGCTCGGCGCTGACCCGCGACTATGCCGTGCTCCTGGGGGTCACGATCCTTTACGGCGGTCTCACCGTGATCGTGAACCTGCTCACCGACCTGGCCTATGCCTGGTTCGACCCGAAAATCCGGTATTGAGGAGAGAGACATGGTCTTCGGAAGCTCCCAGAAAGCCGCGCAACTCGCCGATGACGTGACCGATGTGATCCCTGTAAGGGGCAGGTCGCTGATGCATGACGCCTATACCCGCTTCACGCGCAACAAGGCGGCGATGGGGTCGGTGATCGTGCTGGGCCTGATCGTGCTTTTCGTCATTCTCGGGCCGCTTTTCGCGGTCTGGTCCAACGAGGAAATCGACTGGGACCGGATGGGCGCCATCGCCGAACAGGGTGCGCCGTCGCTTGAGAACGGCCATTACTTCGGTCTCGACGAGCTTGGGCGCGACCTTTATTCCCGCGTGATCCAGGCCACGCGCACCTCGCTTCTCGTCGGGCTGGTCGGTGCGATGACCGCGCTGATTATCGGGACCGCCTATGGTCTCGTCGCGGGATACGTTGGCGGCCGGGTGGACAGCGCCATGATGCGCTTTGTCGATATCCTGCTCGCGATCCCGCTGACCCTTGTCATCATCCTGCTGCTGGTGATCGCCGGGCGGTCGTTCTTCATGCTCTTCGTTTCCCTGGACGCGGTCGGTTGGCTCACCATGAGCCGGATCGTCCGGGCGCAGACCCTCTCGCTCAAGACCCGCGAATTCATCGAAGCGGCCCGTGCCGCGGGCGTCCCCGAAACCACAATCATGATCCGCCACATCCTGCCCAACCTGATCGGCGTGGTGATCGTCTATGCCTCGCTCCTCGTGCCCGAAATGATCCTGACCGAAAGCTTCATCTCGTTCCTCGGTCTCGGCATTTCGGAACCCTACACATCGCTTGGAAAACTGATCGCGGAAGGGGCGGGGACCATGGCCTATGGCACCATCTGGCAGCTCCTCTATCCCCTTTTTTTCTACGTCACGATCATCATCACCATGTTCTTCATCGGCGATGGCCTGCGTGATGCGCTCGATCCGAAGGACCGCTGACATGACCGTGCTTTCCGCCCGCGATCTCCGTGTGACCTTTCAGACCAACGATGGCGCCGTCGAAGCCGTGAAAGGCGTTTCCTTCGACGTTGAAGCCGGGGAGTGCCTTGGCATCGTCGGGGAGTCAGGCTCCGGCAAATCGCAGAGCTTCATGGCCGCGATGGGGCTTTTGCCGCCCAACGGCAAAGCCACCGGATCGGTGAAATTCCAGGGCAACGAGATCCTGAACCTGCCGCCCGCCAGGATGAACAAGCTGCGCGGGGCGGACGTGGGCATGATCTTCCAGGACCCGCTGACCGCGCTCACACCGCACCTCAAGGTGGGCGACCAGATGGCCGAGGTGCTCAAGGTGCACCGAGGGCTGTCAGGTGCCAAAGCGCGCGCGCACTGCCTCGATTGGCTCAACCGCGTGCAGATCCCCGAAGCGGAGCGGCGGCTGACACAATATCCGCACGAGTTGTCCGGCGGTATGCGCCAGCGGGTGATGATCGCGCAGGCGATGCTCTGCGAGCCGAAACTCCTGATCGCGGATGAACCGACCACGGCGCTGGATGTCACCGTTCAAGCCGAGATTCTCGACCTGATGCACGAGTTGCAGCGCGACGCGGGCACCGCCATCGCGCTCATCACCCATGACATGGGCGTCGTGGCCCGCATGTGTGACCGGATCGAGGTGATGAAGCTGGGCGAATACGTGGAGAGCGGCGACGTGAACGCCGTCTTCCACGCGCCCACGCACGACTACACCAAGAAACTCCTCGCCGCGATGCCGCGTATCGACGACGCGGGCGCGCCCGAAGGCACCGATGTGAACGCCGAGCCGCTTTTGTCGGCGGACGACATCAAGGTCCATTTCCCGATCCGCGTGAAGGGGGGCTTTTTCGGCCGGACCATTCCGCTCAAGGCCGTGAACGGCGTCACCTTCGATCTGGCCAAGGGCGAAACGCTGGGCGTGGTGGGCGAAAGCGGCTGTGGCAAGTCCACGCTGGCCCGCGCCGTGTTGCGCCTCATTGAGCCGACCGGGGGCGACGTGACCTGGCTGGGGTCGAGCTTCACGGGGCTGGACAAGGCTGCGCTCACCAAGTCGCGCAAGGACATGCAGCTTGTGTTCCAGGACCCGCTGGCCTCGCTCGATCCGCGCATGACCATCGCGGACAGCATCGCCGAACCGCTCAAGACGTTTCATCCCGGCCTGACCAAGTCCGAGCGCAAGGAAAAGGTGCTCGCCATGATGGAGCGGGTCGGGCTGGAGCAGGCGTTCTACAACCGTTACCCGCACGAATTGTCCGGCGGTCAGAACCAGCGCGTCGGTATCGCCCGCGCCATGATCAACCAGCCGAAGCTCATCATCTGCGACGAAGCGGTCTCGGCGCTCGACGTGTCTATTCAGGCCCAGATTGTCCAGCTTCTGAAAGACCTTCAGGCCGAGTTCGGCATGTCCATGATCTTCATCTCCCACGACCTCTCCGTGGTGCGCGCGATCTCGAACCGGATCATGGTGCTTTACCTTGGCCGGATCGTGGAAATGGGCGATGCGGGCGACGTGGTGGAAAACCCCGTGCATCCTTATACGCAGGCGCTCATTTCCGCCGTGCCGATCCCGGACCCGGAGCTGGAGCGCTCCCGCGAACGCATCCGCATCCCCGGCGAGTTGCCATCGCCGCTGGACCCCAAGGCCTCGCTTCGGTTCCTGCCGTCCAGGCTGAAGGCAGGAGATCACGACTACACCCCGCCGCTCAACCAGGTGGCACCGGGGCATTGGGTGGCCGAGCACGACCCGCTCGACGTGATCCTTGCGAGCGAGCCGGTGACCGCGGAGGTGATCGTGGAACCGATGCGTTGATCGAACCGGCCGTCACCTTGGCCAAGGACAAAGCAGGCCCGTGACAAAAAAATCGGGCCCGCATTTCTGCGAGCCCGACATCGTCAGCCTGACGTTGAAGAACTTGGAGTGTCAGGCTGCATTCCTAAAAGCGGCCTCTTCTTCTTTCTCGACGAAGGCCTTGTGCAGCACGGCGATGGCCTTGTCGGCTTCATCGCGCGGCATGAGGAATTGAACGTCCACGTTGCGCGGCGTCGCATGGGCGGCGATCACGTCCAGCCCGGCTTCGTCCAGCGCGGCAAGACCACGGCCCAGAACGCTCTGCTTGCGCAGGTCGCGACCGATGGCGGACACGATCGACTGGGTGCGCACTTCGATCTCGGCACCGGGGAACTGCTCCTCGATGTCGCGCTCCACGCGGCGCACGGATTTCAGCGAGCCCTTGACGTAGTGCGTGATCGTGTTCGCGTTCGAGGTTTTCGACACGATCCAGACCTTGTGACGCTTGAGCGAGTCGAGGATCGCGGTGTCGTAGCCCTTCACGCCCACCATGTCCTGTTCGAACACCTCGATGGAAATGACGTCGAGCGCCGTGATGATCTCAACGCCCGGATTGTCGCCGCGCGAATCGTCGATCAGCGTGCCCGGATCGTCCGGCTCAAACGCGTTGGTCACGCGCAGCGGCACATCCGCCTGGCGCAGCATCTTGGCCGCCGAGGGGTGGATCGCCTCCATGCCGAGGTTCGACAGCTGGTCGGCCACGTCGTAGTTGGTGTGACCCAGCTTGCGCACGTTCTCTTCCCCGACGAGGTTCGGGTCGGCGGAGGAGAGGTGGAACTCCTTGTGGATGATCGCTTCTTTCGCGTGGGTCAGCGCCGCGATGCGGGCGAAGGTCACTTCGGAATAGCCGCGATCGTATTCGTTCATCAGGCCTTCCTTGCACTGGGCATAGCCGGTGATGATCGGCATTTCGCAGGTCACGTCGATATCGGCGAGACCCTGCTTCACGCGCTCGTCCAGCGTGCAGTCACCTTCGTCACGCCAACCGGAGAGGTCCACGAAACGGGCATCCACGCCCGCACGCTTCAGCATCAGGGCGGTGGTATAGGCCGAATGTGCCTCGCCCAGACCGGACAGAAGCTCACGCACCATCTGCATGTGCTCGTTCAGGCGGAAGTGCCCGTAGGAGCACAGGCGGCCCAGGTCGATCAGGAAGCTGCGGGCGCCGTCGATACGGTCGCGCACGAAATCCGTGGCGTCGGCAATATCGCCAGGATGGTCGAGGATCTCGCTATGCGCTTCGATCATCGCTTCCTGCACACGCTTCAGCGCCGACATCCAGATATGGTCGTCTTCCTCGCTGTCGGCGAAGAGCGCATAGACGCCCTGTTCGCCGGACTTCTTGTGTTCCAGGAGGAGGTTGGTGATCCCGCCAAAGGCGGAGACCACGAACATCCGGTTGTAGGGGTCGCCATCGCGAATGAGGAGGCTGTCCCTCAACTCGTTCACGCGGCTCATTGATGTGCCGCCGATTTTCTCGACGGTATGGTTTCGGTCAGACATGGGTCTACCTTGTGTTGCTTCAGGCTGCGTCGTCTTCAGCGGGGGCATAGGAGCCATCTTCCTGATGGACCTCGTTGCCCGTCACCGGCGGGTTGAAGCAGCAGGCCATGACCAGCTCTTCCTCTGATCGCAGCGTGTGATGATCGTGCTCGTTGAGCGCATACATGACGCCCGGCTTGATCTCGTGCGTCTCACCCGTGGCGAGGTCCGTGATCGACCCCTTGCCGGAGATGCAGTAGACGCTCTCGAAGTGGTGCTTGTAGTGGAACGTGTGTTCCGACCCGGCTTCCAGCGTGGTGATGTGGAAGGAAAAGCCCATTCCGTCATCGGCCAGAAGCATCCGCACCGAGTTCCAGCGCGCGTCGCTCACGGAGCGATCGGTGCCTTTGAGTTCGTTGAAATCACGTACAATCATTTTCGTTACTCCGCAGCAATCGTTTGGGTGTCGGCCAGGGCGTCGCGGGTCGCCTCAAGGACGATCTCCAGACCGCGCTCCAGCACGTCGGTGGGGATGGTCAGCGCGGCAAGCACCTTGACCACTTCGTCATTCGCACCAGAGGTCTCGATGATCAAACCTTTCTCGAAGGCGCGGGCACAGATGTCGGAGGCCAGATCGCCCGATCCCACATCGACACCCTGCATGAAACCACGGCCCTTGAGGTGCGCACCGCCCACGAGGTCGGCGACCTGTCGAAGGCCAGCGTTCAGGACCTTGGACTTCTCGGCGATCTCCGTCTGGAAATCGTCGTTTGCCCAGAATTTCTCCAGCGCGACACGGCCCGTGACAAACGCATGGGTATTGCCGCGGAAGGTGCCGTTGTGCTCGGCAGGCTTCCAGACGTCGTGCTCTTCTTTGATAAGAAGCGCCGCGAAGGGAAGACCGAAACCGGAGAGCGATTTGGCTTGCGTGATCATGTCCGGCTCGATGTCCATCTCTTCGATGGAGAAATACGTGCCGGTCCGACCGATGCCCGCCTGAATGTCGTCGACGATGATCATCGCGCCGTGCTCCTTGGCCAGCTTGGCGATGCCCTCGATCCACTCTTTCGACGCGGCGTTCAGCCCGCCTTCACCCTGAACCGGCTCAAAGATGAACGCGGCGGGAGCATCAATGCCCGAGGACGGGTTCGACAGCATGGCGTCGATCAGCTCAAGCGTGTTCACGTCTCCGAGGCTGCCTTCGTAAGGCAGGTGGGTCACGCCGCCCAAGTTGCCACCCCCGCCCCCCC
>DOUP01000168.1 GCA_003520545.1 Maritimibacter sp.
GCGATGGGCTGTATCATGGTGCGCCAGTGCCAGTCGAACACCTGCCCGGTGGGCGTCTGCACCCAGCGCGAAGACCTGCGGGCCAAGTTCACCGGCAATGCCGACAAGGTGGTGAACCTCATCACCTTCTACGCGCAGGAAGTCCGGGAAATCCTCGCCCGGATCGGCGCACGCAGCTTGGACGAAGTCATCGGTCGTGCCGATCTTCTGAGCCAAGTCAGCCGCGGGTCGGCTCACCTTGACGATCTCGACCTCAACCCGCTTCTGATCTCGGTCGATGGCGTGGGTCAGGACACCTACAACCGTGACCGGGAGCGCAACGAAGTGCTCGACACGCTGGACGCTGAAATCGTCAAGGACGCCGCGCGCTTCCTCAACGATGGCGAGAAGATGCAGCTGCAATATGCCGTGCAGAACACCGCGCGGACCATCGGCACGCGGACCTCGTCGCACATCGTGCGCAACTTCGGCATGAACAACGATCTGCAACCCGATCACCTGACGATCAAACTGTCCGGCTCGGCCGGTCAGTCGCTGGGCGCCTTCGCGGCTCCGGGGCTGAAGATCGAAGTGTCGGGCGATGCCAACGACTACGTCGGCAAGGGGCTTTCGGGTGGGACCGTCGTCGTGCGTCCGGCGATGGACAGCCCGCTGGTCGCGGATCAGAACACCATCATCGGCAACACCGTGCTTTACGGGGCAACGGCGGGCTACCTGTTTGCCGCCGGCCGGGCCGGCGAACGCTTCTGCGTTCGCAACTCCGGCGCGCATGTGGTGATCGAAGGCTGCGGGTCGAACGGCTGTGAATACATGACCGGCGGCGTCGCGGTGATCCTGGGCTCGATCGGGTCCAACTTCGGCGCGGGCATGACCGGCGGCATGGCCTATCTCTACGATCCGGACGCGACCGCCGAGAAGTTCATGAACATGGAAACGCTCGTGACCTGTCCGATCACGGTGGAGCATTGGGAAACCGAGCTTCGCGGGCTGATCGAAATGCACGCCAAGGAAACCGGCAGCCGCAAGGCGCAGGAAATCCTGCGGCATTGGGAAACCGAGAAGGACAACTTCCTCCAGGTCTGCCCGAAAGAGATGATCCAGGCGCTGGACGCCCCGTTGTCGCTGGACGAGGGCGCGATTCCGGCGGAGTGATCCGGCCAACATGATTGGGAAAGGGCGGTGCCGATGGCGCCGCCCTTTTTCGTGCGTTCCGGGGGCGTATTCGAGGCGTCGCCCACCCGTTTTGACCTTATTTTTCGAGATTTCTCAGCGCCATCAACAATACGTTCAGGAATTGCGGCTTGATTGAGGCATGGATTCGCCACATTCTTGTCACATTCGTTGAAGGACAGACTCACCATGCTTCGAAAACTCGTGCAGAAAGCACTCTACACCGCCCGCGTCACCGTTGGTCTGTCGGTCGGTCTTTTCCTGGGGTCCGGCGTTGCCATGGCTCTGCCCGTCATCATCTGACACCGGACCATAGTCGCAGGGGGCCGACCATGCTGTCCACACTGTCCGAGACCGCCTCCTATTTCGCGCGCGTCGTTCTTGGACTGACCATCGGGCTGGCGCTTGGCTCTGTCATCGCCTCCGCGCTTCCCATCATCGTTTAGTCCGGGGCGAGCAGGTATCCCGTGCCGCGCACCGTTTGCAGGTAGCGGGGCATCTTGGGGTCCGCTTCCAGTTTGCGCCTGAGCCGTGTGATCTGCACATCCACCGCGCGACTCATCGGGTCGGCCTCCACCGCATCGGCAAGCTCGGCCCGCGTGAGCGGCGCGCCGGGTCGGTCGGCCAGAGCCCGCATCAGTTTGATCTCGGTCGCGGTAAGGCTGACCCGAGCGTCGCCCTCAGACAAGCTCGCGGTCTCGATGTCGTAGGTCAGCGGTCCCAGCCGCAGCACCTCGGGCGCAATGGGGGCGGGGGGCGGCAGACGGTTCAGAACCGCATTGATCCGGTCGGTCAGAACCTGCGGCTCGAAAGGTTTCTCGATCACATCGCCGGCCCGGGTCGATCCCCTGGCGACCAGCCAGAGGACCGGCGCCTTGGTCAACTCGCAAATGCCTTCGTCGGGCAGGCTTTCGTCCATCACGATCAGGTCGAACTCCAGACCGGCGAGAAGCCTGTGGGCATGTTCCGCGTCCCGCGCCGCGCTTACAAGGAACCCCTGCCGCTTGAGATAGGTGCGAAACAGGTCGCGCCGCGCCTCGTCCGCGTCGATCAGCATGAGGTGGACGGGGGCGACGGTCATTCCGGATCCTTGAGCAGGTTGAAGTGGCGGCGCTGTTCGGCATCCATCATCGCTTCGAGCACCTGACGGAACCCTTGCACCGCGTCCGGTCCCGCGTCGCGGTAGGCTTTGCGCATCCGGGCACGCTGCGCTTCGGCAAGCTCCCCCTCCAGCGAAATGCCTTTTTCCGTGAGATACATGTTGCGCTCGCGCTTGTCGCGCTTGCCAACGCGGCTTTCCACCAGACCGTCTTCGATCAGGGTGCGCAGCACCCGGTTGAGCGATTGCTTGGTGACACCCAGAATGGCCAGAAGGTTGTTCACCGTGGTCCCCGGGCTTCGGTGGATGAAATGGATCGCACGATGATGTGCACGTCCATATCCGTATTTCTCCAATATCCGGTCGGGATCGGCGGTGAAGCCACGATAGGCGAAATACATCGCCTCGATCCCCTTCTTGAGCTGCTCGTCCGTGAGGAACAGGAGCGAGGGTTCGCGGCGGTCATCCATTTCGGGCGTCCTTGTTCACAAATTGCTTCATCCTTGGGCAAACTAAGTCAGTCTTGTTGACTTTCCAAGGGGTGAATGTTACCGAGTCGCACTTTCGGCGCAACTTTCGGTCCGCTTCGGACTTAATTAGCGCAACTTTTGGAAAAACGCCACGGGGCGTAAGGAGGGTATGATGGCTGGATATGATGACCGCGACGGCAAGATCTGGGTCGACGGCACGCTGGTGGAATGGCGCGATGCCAACGTACACATCCTGTCCCACGCGCTGCACTATGCCTCCTCGGTGTTCGAAGGCGAACGCGCCTATGGCGGCAATATCTTCCTCACGCAGAAACACTCCGAGCGGCTCTTGAAGTCCGGTGAGCTGATCGACATGCCGATCCCCTGGACGGCGGATCAGATCACCGCGGCCAAGGACGAAGTGCTGGAGGCCAACGGGCTGACCGACGCCTACGTGCGGGCCGTGGCATTTCGCGGTGCGGGCGAGGACATGGGTGTCAGCTCTGCCCGGAACCCGGTGCGGCTGTTCATCGCCGCCTGGGAATGGGGCAGCTACTACGGCGACGCGAAGATGAAGGGCGCGAAGCTCGACATTTCCAAGTGGAAGCGTCCCTCGCCCGAGACCATCCCCACCGCCGCCAAGGCCGCCGGTCTTTACATGATCTGCACCATGTCGAAACACGCCGCCGAGGCCAAAGGTTGTTCGGACGCCCTGTTTTACGACTATCGCGGTTACGTGGCCGAGGCGACCGGGGCGAACGTGTTCTTCGTGAAGGACGGCGAGGTGCACACGCCGCTGCCGGACGCGATCCTCAATGGCCTGACCCGTCAGACTGTCATCGGCATGTTGAAAGAGCGCGGCATCACGGTGCATGAGCGCTACATCATGCCCGAGGAAATGGAAGGCTTCGAGCAATGCTGGCTGACCGGGTCCGCCGCCGAGGTTACACCTGTCGGCCAGATCGGCGATTACACCTTCGAGGTGGGCGCGCTGACCCGCGAAATCTCGGACGCCTATGAGACCCTCGTTCGGTCCTGACGTCACCGCACTTGGACCAGGAAAGAACGCCCTCGCATATCGCGGGGGCGTTTTTCATTCGGAGGGTTGGCACAGGATTTACCGCATCGCTGTGCCGTGGTCACGGAGTGCCGACATACCGACGCGAAGCTGGTCGCGCAA
>DOUP01000169.1 GCA_003520545.1 Maritimibacter sp.
GCGCCGAAGCCGGTCATGCCGACAAAGCCATCGTCCCGGTCCAGGAGCACCTCCCATCCTTGGCGAATGGCAGCCTCGACCCCCACGCGTGGTGCCGCGCCACGCACGGCGTCCTGGTACCCGGTCGGTTGGGCGGCGAAGAGTTCGAACGACGGGGCTGAAATGACAGCGGCCGCGATTCCCTCGGCCTCCAGGAGCGCGGCGGCTTCCATCGCGATCTCGACCTCGGAGCCGGTGGCAATCAGCGTCACGTCGCGGCGCAACGCCGTGTCGCGCAGAACGTATGCCCCGCGCGCGACCTTGTTTTCCTCGGTGTGCGCGGTGCGGAGCGTCGGCAGGTTTTGCCGGGAGAGCGCCAAGGCAAATGGCGTCGTCTCGGAGCTGGCGGCGAGGGCCCATGCCTCGGCGGTCTCGACTGCATCTGCCGGGCGAACGAGCACCATGTTCGGCATGGCGCGCAGGGAGGCAAGTGTTTCGACCGGTTGGTGCGTCGGGCCATCCTCGCCCAGTCCGATGCTGTCATGGGTCAGGACATATGTCACCGGTACGCCCATGAGGGCCGAGAGCCGCATCGCCCCGCGCATGTAGTCCGCAAAGGCCAGGAACGTGCCGCCGTAGGTCACGAAGCCCCCATGCAGCGCGATCCCGTTCATCGCCGCGGCCATGCCGTGTTCGCGAATACCGTAATGGACGTAGTCGCCCGAGAAATCCGAGGGTGTGACCGAGGTCATGCCGCTGGATTTGGTGAGGTTCGAACCGGTGAGGTCCGCCGACCCGCCAATCATGTTGGGCAGCGTCGTATTGACCACTTCCAGCGCCATTTCGCTGGCCTTGCGGGTTGCGACCTTGGGCTGGTCTTCCGACAGCTTGGCCTTGTAGGCGGTGAGCGCAGCCGTGAGCGCGGCGGCGTCCGGCCTGGCCTGCGCGGCGTCAAACGCGGGGGCATTGCCAGAGGCCTCTTTGCGTGCCTCCCACGCAGTCCGGGCCTCGGCCCCGCGCTGGGCAACCGCACCCCAGGCGGCGTAAACTTCGGCTGGGATCGTGAAAGGTGCGTGGGTCCATCCCAGGGCCTCGCGGGCAGCCTCGATTTCCGCTTCCCCCAACGGGGCGCCGTGGACCTTGTGGCTGCCGCCCATATTGGGGGCCCCTTTGCCGATCACCGTGCGACAGGCGATGAGCGAGGGGCGGCCATCTGCCCGCGCTGCTGTGATCGCGGCGGCAATGGCGTCCGGATCATGCCCGTCGACACTCTGCACATGCCAGGCTGCGGCTGCAAAGCGCGCGGGTTGATCCATCGAGGTCGAGATATCCGTGGACCCGTCGATGGTGATCTTGTTGTCGTCCCAGAAAACGACCAATCGGCCCAGCCCCATATGCCCGGCCATGTCGATGGCCTCGTGGCTGATGCCCTCCATCAGACAGCCATCCCCGGCGAGCACGTAGGTATGGTGATCGACCAGATCGTCACCGAACCGCGCATTCGCCAACCGTTCGGCCAGCGCCATCCCCACGGCGGTGGAGATGCCTTGTCCAAGCGGGCCGGTGGTGGTTTCGATCCCGTCGGCATGACCGTATTCCGGATGGCCTGCCGTGCGTGCGCCCATCTGCCGGAAATTGCGGATCTGATCCATGTCCATGTCGGCGTAGCCGAGCAGGTGGTTGACTGCATAGACCAGCATGGACCCGTGACCCGCACTCATCACGAACCGATCCCGGTCGGGCCATTTCGGCGCGGTCGGGTCGATGGTCATGAAGCGGTTGAAAAGCACCGTTGCCACGTCGGCCAAGCCCATGGGCGCGCCGGGGTGGCCCGAATTGGCGGCTTGAACCGCATCCATCGTCAGTGCGCGGATCGCGTTGGCCATCAAGGTTTCGTCAGCGATGACGGGGGTTTGCTGGTTCATTTGTCGTTCCTCAAGCGCGTTTGGATTCGTGGACAAGGCGGTGGATCATCGGTGTGAAGATGAGCTGCATGGCGAGGTCCATCTTGCCGCCCGGCACGACGATTGAATTGGCGCGGGTCATCCAGCTGCCTTCGATCATCGCGGTCAGGTACTGGAAATCGATCCCACGCGGGTTCTTGAACCGGATGACAAGAAGGCTCTCGTCGGCAGTCGGGATCCAACGCGCAACAAAGGGGTTCGAGGTGTCGACCACAGGCACGCGTTGGAAATTGATGTCCGTCTCCGAGAACTGCGGTGTGATCGTATGCACGTAGTCGTGCATACGGCGCAGTATGGTGTCGGTGACGGCTTCGGTGGTGTAGCCGCGCTTGTCCTTGTCGCGATGGATCTTCTGGGTCCACTCCAGGTTGATGACAGGGACCACCCCGATCTTCAGGTCGGCGTATTTCGGCAGGTCCACCTCGGCGTTCTTCACGGCGCCATGCAGGCCCTCGTAAAACAGAAGGTCGGAGCCGTCTTCGAAGGGTTTCCAGTCGGTGAAATTCCCCGGTGGCACGCCATGGCGCTCGGCTTCCTCATCGTCGTGGATGTAGTGGCGCGTCTCACCGGTGCCGGTTTCACCGTAGGTGCGGAACACATCTTCAAGCTTTTTCAACTCGTTCGCGTCGGGGGAGAAGTGACTGAAGGTCTCGTCACCCTTGGCTTTGCGTGCGTCCAGCTCGGCCTTCATGTCGGCCCGGTTGAAGCGGTGGAACGCATCGCCTTCGATCGAAACGACGTTCACGCCTTCGCGTCGGAAGATCTGGTCGAAGGTGGCTTTGACGGTGGTGGTGCCCGCGCCGGAAGAGCCCGTGACCGAGATGATAGGGTGTTTCTTGCTCATGATGGGTCCTGGTGTCAGGCGCGGAACAATCCGCGGTTTCCGAAAAGGGCGGAGACGTCCTGTGGGGGGAGGTCATGGTAGGTTTCGACGCGGCTGACCTTGTCGGCGGTGCCAAAGATCATTGGCGTGCGCGCGTGGAGATGGTCGGGCACCCGGTCGAGGATCGGCGCGGTGCCGGTCGAGGCGCGGCCTCCAGCCTGTTCGACAAGAAAGGCAATCGGCGCACATTCGTAGACCAGGCGCAGGCGACCCTGTTCGTAGCCGTCCCGGTCATCCCCCGGATAGAGGAAGATACCGCCCCGGGTCATGATCCGATGCGTTTCTGCCACCAGGGACGCGACCCAGCGCATGTTGAAGTTGCGACCGCGCGGGCCGTCCGTCCCGGCAAGGCAATCGTCGATATAGGCGCGCACGGGTTGGGACCAGTGGCGATAGTTCGAGGCGTTGATCGCGAATTCGGAGGCTGTTTCCGGCACCGCCGGAGCATCCGCCACCTCGCGCCAGGTCCGGGTGGCCCGGTCCAGGATGAACTGCCGGACACCGGACCCGAAACTCACCATCAGAGCCGTTTGTGGGCCATAGATGAAGTACCCCGAGGCGATCAGGTGACGCCCGCACCGCAGGAACGTTGCCTCCGCATTGTCCAAAGCAGGCTGGATGCCGAATATCGTTCCGATCGACACGTTCACGTCGATGTTGGACGACCCGTCCAGCGGATCAATCGCGAGCGCCAGCGTCCCGTCCGGATCGATTTCCCCGACCGTGTCCTGTTCTTCTGACGCATACCAACGGACGCCCGTCCCGGCGAGCGCGGCCACGAAGGCGTCATCGGCCATGAGGTCGAGCGCTTTCTGGTCGTCGCCGTCCATGTTGTTGCCGACGCTCGCCCCCAGGGCGCCGCCCAGTGGGCCCAAGGCGATGGTATCGGACAGATCGGCGGCGACGGCCCCGAGAGCCGTCATCGCTTTTACGAGGGGTGCGGGGATCGGATCCCCGCCATGGCAGATTTCAAATGACATGGTCGAGGCCTCCCTTCCCCTTCCGGTTGGGCTTGTTTGTGACGGGTGCTTGGAATAAAAAAAATTTGAATTTTCTGACTGGAGTGAAAGAAAAACTTATGAAACGTCGTGACCGCGTGACCTTGAAACAGCTTCGGGCTCTGGCGGCGATCGTCGAATACGGCACGATTTCACAGGCAGCCGACGTGCTGGGGCTGACGGGCCCTGCGGTTCATGGTCAGTTGAAAACGCTGGAGGAAACCATTGGCGCGCCGTTGATCGACCGGCATGGGCGCTCGAATGCCACGGCCACGGCGCAGGGGCAGGCGTTACTGTCGGCGCATGAGGAAATCCAGGGTGCGCTGGGGCGGGCGCTACATCAGATTTTGGCCATGGATCGGGGTCAAATCGGGTCGGTCGTGATCGGTGTCGTGTCCACGGCGAAGTATTACGCCCCTCGAATCGTCAAGCGGTTGCGCGACGAAATGCCCGAAGTGGACGTCGTGCTGAAGGTCGGCAACCGGTCCGAGACGCTCGAAGGGCTGGAGCGCGGCGCTTTCGATCTGTGCATCATGGGGCGGCCGCCGCGTTCGGCATTGGCCCGCGCGGTTCGCCTGGCCGATCACCCGCACGTCTTGATCGCCGCGCCCGATCACCGCCTGGCCGGCGCCGGGATGATAAATGCGGGTGATCTTGTCGGAGAAACCTTCGTCATGCGCGAACGTGGCTCCGGCACTCGTATTCTCGCCAATCGGTTCCTGGCGGATATCGGCGCGGAAACGGAGCTGTCGACCATCGAAATGGCTTCGAACGAGACCATCAAACAGTCAGTGATGAGCGGATTGGGGCTGGCACTGATCTCGGCGCATACGGTGGCTGACGAACTGGATGTGGGCCGGCTTTCAACGCTGCCCATGGCGGGGCTGCCACTCCTGCGGCAATGGTTCCTGATCCTCCCGGAAGACACCCGCGCCACTCCGGCCGTCCTTCGCGCCGCGGATTTCATCGAAACCCATATCGACGAGCTCTTGCCACAGCTAGCCAGTTGACGTCGGCAAAGCCCAGCAAATGACCAGCTGCGCCCTTTGGCCCTGAAGGTGGCAAGTCTGCGCAATGTGAAAGCCCGTGAGACGCGGCGATACCTCAGGTTTTTTCGGCCAAGCGGCGTTTTGCATAGGCCGCGAACCAGTCGACCGCGGCCGGGTTCTTCGTCGCGTCTTTTGATGCCACCTTGTCGGC
>DOUP01000233.1 GCA_003520545.1 Maritimibacter sp.
AATCACCGCGACTGGATGATGGGGCCTGCGGGCGAGGTGATCCCGGTGTCGATCATCGACAAACCGCCCAGCGCCGAACTGCGCGAAGACCAGAAGGACGAGGACAGCCTGCCACCCTACGAGGTGCTCGACGCGATCCTCGAAGGGCTGGTGGACAAGGAACTGTCCGTCGCCGAACTGGTGGCGCAGGGGTTCGAGCGCGAAGTGTTGAAACGGGTGGAGCACCTGATCTACATCTCGGAATACAAGCGCTTCCAATCCGCCCCCGGCGCGCGTCTGACCATGCGCAGCTTCTGGCTGGATCGACGCTATCCCATCGTCAACCGGTGGCGCGACAAGACCTAGGGCGTAGACCCATAAACCAGCCGTCACCGGCGGCTTTCCCGCACAATATCGGCGGTTCGGGACGCGCGGGCAATAGTGGAGCTATTGTCAAGCGGCCCGCGCCGCCGAGATGACGCGGGAAAGCCGTCCTTTCGGATTTGACGGATTTTGCGCCTGACGTCTTCTCATGTGCTGGAAATAGAACAACTATTCCCGCGCACACGTTCATAGTCAGACACAAAATCTGTCAAACCGGTGGCGGCTGGATTATGGGTCTACGCCCTAGCCCGAGGTCCGCGCCTTGATGAGATGGTTTCCGATGTAGCTGGCAATCACCTCGCCGTCCTGGCGGATGACTGCATACCGAAACCGCACCCGCCCGAAGGTCGGACGCGAGGCGGAACGGGTTGCTTCGATCACTTCGGCCGTCACGTGGATTTCGTCACCGGGACGCGCGGGCTGTAACCACCGCACCTCGTCCATACCGGACGCGCCCATGGAGCTTTCGTCCCAGACGCCTGCCTGCATCGCGAGGTTGAAGGCGGTCAGAAGCGTGTGCCACCCGGAGGCGATGAGCTTGCCGAAATGGCTTTGCTCGGCTGCTTTTTCGTCAAGGTGGAACGGTTGCGGGTCCCAATCCTTGGCGAAACCGACGATGGCCTCGCGCGTCAGGGTGGCGCTTTCGGTTTCAAACGAGAAACCGACCGGCATGTCTTCGAAATAGTGGCTCATGTCAGCTCCCGGTCATGGTCGGTGCGATGAAGCCTGCCGTCACAACGAACAGAACCACCCCGATCGCGATCGCGATTTGCAGGATGCCCGGAACGCGGCTCGACACGCGTTGCGACGACTTCGGCTCGAACCCGTTCCCCGCGATCCAGGCCCAGATCGCGAAGATGATCGCGAGACTCTGCCAAATCACGAACACCCGGAAATTCCTCACTGCAACATCCACGGCCTGCTCGCCTCCTCCGAAATTGAAGTCGAGGAACGAGATGATGAACGCCACCGTCCAGAGAAACAGGGCGAGGCGAAGGGATGTGCGTCTGTCCATTCGGGGAACCTCACCCGAGGCGCGACCCAGCGCAACCAAAAGTTAACGCGAAACCGCGCTAACCGAGCGTGACGTCGAGAAACATCATCAGGACAAGCCCGACCAGAAGCCCGGCCGTTGCCCGGTTCTGGTGCCCGTTGCGATGGGTTTCGGGAATGATCTCGTGGCTGATAATGAACAGCATCGCGCCAGCGGCGAACGACAGCCCCCACGGCAGGAGCACTTCGGCGAAACTCACGGCGGCGGCACCGATCAGCCCACCCACGGGTTCGATCAATCCGGTCAGAAGCGCGATAGAGAACGAGCGGGCCTTCGAATAGCCCAGACCACGCAGCGCAACGGCCACCGCCAACCCTTCGGGCGCGTTTTGCAGCCCGATCCCGGTGGCCAGGGAAAGACCGTTGGTCACGTTGCCGCCGCCGAAACCGACCCCAACGGCCATGCCCTCGGGAAAGTTGTGGATCGTGATGGCAATCACGAAAAGCCAGATCTTCGACAGAGCTCCCGGATCAGCACCTTCCGGCCCCAGCACGAAGTGTTCATGGGGGAGCGTTTCGTTCATCGCCCAGACCGCGGCGGCCCCGAGCAAAACGCCGGCGACAGCGATCAGCGCAGCGGTGGTCACCGACCCCGACCGTTCGGTCGCCGCCTCGATCCCCGGCAAGATGAGCGAAAAGTAGGAGGCCGAGATCATGACACCGGCGGCAAAACCCAAAAGAGTGTCCGACCATTTCCGATGCAGGGTTTTGCCAAACAGGACGAGAAGCGCACCCGCCCCTGTCATGAGCCCAGCCGCGAGGCTCGCCAGAAAACCCATCATCACGATCGACATTCCGGGACCATGCGTCGCACCTGAAAGTTGTGCAAGGCCAATCGCTTCCGTTGCGCGCGATGATTGCATTGTCTATCACCACGATAACTTGGGAGAAGCTCGAAATGCCTGTGATCACCAATATCGAAGACCTGCATCGTATCTACCGCCGCCGCACACCGAGGATGTTCTACGACTACTGCGAAAGCGGTTCGTGGACAGAACAGACCTTCAACGAGAACAAGTCCGATTTTCAGGACATCTACCTGCGCCAGCGCGTCGCGGTGGACATGTCGAACCGCACGACCGCGACGCAGATGATCGGACAGGACGTGTCGATGCCGGTGGCGCTTGCTCCCGTGGGCATGACCGGGATGCAAGCCGCGGATGGTGAGATCAAAGCGGCCCGGGCAGCTGAGAAATTCGGCGTGCCCTTCACCCTTTCCACCATGTCGATCTGTTCGATCGAAGATGTTGCGGAACACACGACGAAGCCGTTCTGGTTCCAGCTTTACGTGATGAAAGACGAAGACTACCTCGCCCGCCTCATTCAACGCGCGAAGGATGCCAAGTGCTCGGCGCTGGTGCTCACTTTGGACCTCCAGGTTCTGGGGCAGCGCCACAAGGACATCAAGAACGGCCTCTCCGCTCCGCCCAAGCCAACGCTCGCCAACATGATCAACCTCTCGACCAAATGGCGCTGGGGTTTGGGGATGCTGGGCACCAAACGCCGCCAATTCGGCAATATCGTCGGGCATGTCGACAACATCGACGATCCCTCGTCGCTCATGGCATGGACCGCTGAACAATTCGATCCGGCGCTCGACTGGAAAGCCATCGAGAAGATCAAGGACATGTGGGGCGGCCCGCTGATCCTCAAGGGTATCATGGAAGCGGAAGATGCGCGCATGGCCGCGAAGGTCGGTGCCGATGCCATTGTCGTGTCCAATCACGGCGGTCGGCAACTCGACGGCGCGCTCAGCTCGATCCGCGCGCTCGACCCGATCCTCGACGCGGTGGGCGACGAAGTGGAAGTGCACCTGGATAGCGGCATTCGTTCCGGTCAGGACGTGCTGAAAGCCATCGCCATGGGGGCCAAGGGCACCATGATCGGCCGGGCCTATATCTACGGCCTCGGCGCCATGGGCGAAGCGGGCGTGACCAGGGCGCTCGAGGTCATGCACAAGGAACTGGACGTCTCCATGGCCTTCTGCGGGCATCGCGACATAGGCAACGTGAACCGCGACATCCTGCGCATTCCCGAAGGTTTTTCGGGACGTTGGGAAGGCTGAGACCGACGGGCGCTAACGTCGCGAAAGGGCAAGGATCGCGGGAATAATCGCGGCTGCGATGACGGCGACGGCGGAAAAAGACAAGCGAAGGCCGCCAACTTCCGCCAAGCCCCCCATCATTGCAGGACCGACGAAGAAGCCCATCAGCCCAAACATCCAAGCCCGCGAAATGGCCCAAGCCCGGAGCCGGGTGCGCACTTTCCGCCCGATGATCGAATTGGTCGATTGCACGATCACGGCCACGCCAAGCCCCGCAAGGATTACGCCGATGTGTACCATGCCCGGCGATTGCGCGGCGGCCATGACGATCCCGCCGACGACCGCCAGCGTGGCCGACGACAAGATCAGCCGCTCCGCCCCAAGCCTGCGTGACAGCGCCTGACCCGACAGGCGCCCGGCTCCCATGACGAAGCCCAGAAGCGCGGGGCCGAAACTGCCCTCCCCCACCGGCGCGCCAAGCGTGCGTTCAATGTGGAGCGCCGACCAGGCTTCCGTCGCGTTTTCCACCACGAAGGAACAAAACAGCACGAGTCCCGCAAGCAGGACCACCGGCCACACGCGGGAGGTCGGAGCATTCACCTCGTCCTCGTCATCCCCCACGACCGGCCCTTTGGAATCCCACCCGAGCACGGCGTAGAGCAAGGCCATGCCTGCGAGGATCGGGACGATATCGCTCACCGCCCATCCGTCCTGGCGCAGGAACGCGATGATGAGAGCGGTGATCCCGAAGGCAAAGGAATAGGCGGCGTGGTTGAGGTTCATCAGGTGCACGTCGCGCTCAACCTCGACATGCGCAATGCGGACGTTCGCGGTCATATCGGCGAAGGCCACGGCGAAACCGCCAAGAAACAGCGCAATCGCAAGGGACGGCACGGAGAACGCGGTGAGGTACAGCAAAAACGCGCCTGCGATCAGAAGCGTTGCAAGCGGCAAAACCCGCCCACCGAACCGGTCGCTCGCCCAAGGGGCCACGCCCATCGCCAGAACAGAGGCCGCCGCCGGGGCCAAAAGGACGGCCCCCATCTCGGCATCGCTCGCCCCGGCTTGTGCCTTGACGTCCGGCATCATGCCCGCGAGCCCGCCCCAGTAGACACCGGTGGCCATCAAGACGAAGCCGGAACTGCGCGACAGGCGGAGACTTTCAAATGCTGACATGATACCCTCGTAAGCGGAAACATCGCTATAGGCAGGTAAAGCCGCCTGCAACGCGACTTTTCCCTTCCCTCACGCACGATTCGCGTCTATACGCGCGACTTCACGCGGGCGATGCACCCTTGGAGGATCCCCGCACATCTTAATTTGGAGAAACCCAATGGCACGTGAGATTCCTGATTTTCACGCCAACGTACGGACGGGGACAGGCAAGGGGGCCGCTCGTCAATCTCGCCGTGATGGCAACGTACCTGGCATCGTTTACGGTGGCGGCACTGATCCGCTCGCAATCGAAGTCCCCTTCAACGTCATGCTGAAAAAGCTGAAAGACGGCCGCTTTCTGTCGACGCTCTTCAACCTCAAGGTTGAAGGCCAAGACGACGTTCGCGTCATCTGCCGCTGGGTCCAGCGTGATGTCGTGAAAGACCTGCCGACGCACTTCGACTTCCTGCGCCTGCACCGTGACACCCGCATCAACCTCTTCATCCACGTCGAGTTCGAGAACGAAGACGAGGCACCGGGCTTCCGCAAAGGCGGCACGCTCGTCACCGTCCGCCCGGAAGTCGAGCTTTCGGTCATCGCTGGCGATATTCCCGAGAAGCTGGTCGTCGACCTGACCGGCAAGGAAATCGGCGACACGATCCACATCTCGGACATCGACCTGCCGAAAGGCGCACGCCCGACGATCGACCGTGACTTCGTGATCGCAAACATCTCGGCTCCGTCCGGCCTCAAGGCCGCCGATGACGAGGAAGAGACGCCGGAAACGGAAGTCATCGAGCAGAACGCCGAAACGGTGGACGCCGAAGATTGATCGCGTAACCGCGAACCGAGATTTTGGGACGGGGCCTTTCGGGGCCCCGTTTTCTTTTGGACCTGAACGTGCGTGGATCAGTCCTTGACGCGCTGAAGAACGAACAGCTCCCCCCGGGTGCCCCAGGGCATGATGGTCATGTTGTTCGCACTCATCCCGTCGAGGATCGCCTTGATCCCCGCCGCCTTGTAAAGGCTGGAGTGAATCTCCATCACCACAAGGCGCACGCAGGCGGGCCACGGCTGCTGACACAGTTCCAGCTCACCGCCTTCGACATCAATCGACACGACCGAGGGCTGGTGCTCTTCCAGAAGTGCGGACAGCTTGAGCGCCGGCACTTCCACGATCCGCGAGGGGTCGGTGTTTTCATCGGCAATGCTGGATGCCCAAAACGCCGGGCGCGACGCAAACAGCACGCTGTCCTCGTCGAAATTGTCCGCGACCACCGCCCCGTGCAAAAGCCGCGTTTCCTTGGCCCCGTTGTCGTCGAGGTTATGGCGCAGCGCCTCCATCATCATCGGGTTGGCTTCGACCGCAACGACATTCTCCGGCCCCGCGGCACGACCGGCCAGAAGGGAAATGTAGCCAGCCCCCGCGCCGATATCGAGCACCGTATCCCCTGCCTTCACATGGTGTTTGACGGCACCCGCTTCTTTCCACTCGTAGTTCCCGTTCTCCAAATGCTTGCGGAGCTGTTCGGTCAAAGCCTTGTCGGGCACACACAACTTGATGTCGTCTAACGTAAAACTCGCCATGATCCTGCCTGTCTTGCCGCCTCTTCTTGGCAAGCGCGCCCGCCTGCCCTAGGTTTCGGGCAATCCTAGAGGGCGCTGGATCAAAGTCCAGCGAGACGCGCATGAAACTCTTTGTCGGCTTGGGAAATCCCGGCCCGAAATACGCAAACAACCGTCACAACATCGGCTTCATGGCGGTGGAGGCCATTGCCGATGGCCATGGCTTCGGTCCGGGGCGGTCGAAGTTCCAGGCCCAGGTCAGTGAAGGCGTGCTTGGCGGTGAAAAGGTGCTGCTCCTGAAGCCAGACACCTTCATGAACCTGTCCGGCCAAGCGGTCGGCGAGGCGATGCGGTTCTACAAACTCGACTCCACCGATGTGACCGTCTTCCACGACGAGCTGGACCTCGTTCCGGGCAAGCTGAAGCTCAAGCTCGGCGGCGGGCACGCGGGCCACAACGGACTTCGCTCGATACACCAACACATCGGACCGCATTATGCACGGGTGCGGCTAGGCATCGGCCATCCGGGACACAAGGACAAGGTGTCGCCCTGGGTTCTGAGCGATTTCGCCAAACAGGAATACCGTTGGCTCGACGATATGATGCGCGGCATTTCCGACGGGGCGGAATACCTCGTCACCGATGACAACGCCAAGTTTACCAATGCCGTGGCACTCAGGATGAACCCGAACGGTGCCGCACCCAAACCGGCCGCGACGCGCGAACAACGCCTCGCGAAAAAAACCCCGGAGCCGGCATCGCCGCCCGATCCGGAGCCGGATGGCGGTGACCGGAGCGCGCTTCAGAAGCTCATCGACAAGTTCAAATAATCGGCCGCGCGTCGGGTCGCGCCGCGCCGAGCGCGTCACCGACGGCCTCGGGCGCATCCGACATCTGCGCCATGAGCCTGTCATCCATCAGCCCGTCGATAAACTGGGACAGAAGCTGCGCGCGACCCGACACCTCGGCCTTGCGATAGATCGCATTCGTCTGCGCCTTGATCGTGCCTTCCGATGTCCCGCGCAACGTCGCGATTTCGGCTGTCGAAAGTCCCTTGATCACGAACAGCGCCACGTCACGTTCCGCAGGCGTCAACGCCCAATCCGCGAAATACTCTTCGACAACCTCCATGAAGGCGATCGACACGAGCCGCAGCTTGGCCTCGGCTTCTAGGTGGCGGACCCGCGAACGCCGCAATGCCAATCCGCCCAACACCAGCCCCAGAACGAGACCAACGACCGCACCGATTTCGATCACTTCGCGTGCCTGCCATGAAATCGGCTTGCTGCGCCAACCAGTCATAGAGGACAGGATATCGAAGATGAAAAAGCCGGCACAGATCGCCAGAACGCCAAGCGCACCGGCGATGATGGTACGTTCACGCATGTCGTCTGCCTTTTGCCAGTTCAGTCAATCGTCTTCTCCGCCATGTCCACGTCCCCGACCTCTGCTACTGTCATCGTCGCGGTCATCATCGCGGTCGTCGTTACGATCATTACCGCGGTCGTCGTTACGATCATTACCGCCGCCGCCGAACGAAGACCCTTGCGAGGACGAGCCGCCGCTGTTGGGATCTACGATTTGTGGGTTTTGCGTCGATTGGGAGGGGGACAGGGCCTGCCAGTAATCGCGCAGGATTTCGCCCGTCGAGGCGTTGAACACGATTTCGCGCCGGAATTTGGGCGAAAAGGCCAAAACCCGTGTGCGCCCGAGCAAGGTCCGGGTCACCTGCATCCGGGTGAAGCCCTGTGACGCCAGCTGCGTCTGGAGGTCAGGCAACGGATCACGCGCCCATAAAGGCGTTGCGACGAGCCCGAAAGCCGCTGTCAGAAATGCACGTCGATCCATTTGTCCTCCCGCCCCTTACAATCGTCGCGCCCCGGCCTGCGGTCAAGCGGGCCGGGGCGGTGTGTCATGCGGGGATAGCAATCGTCATCGCCGCCGCGATCATGGTCGCCGTTGTCCGAACTCCGGCCACCGCGGCCATGGTCGTTATCGCGGTCGTGGTCACTGGAACCGCGTCCCCGGTGATCGTCATCATCGCCGCGCCCGCGGCGCTGGTCGTCATCGCCGCGCCCGCGGCTCTGGTCGTCATCGCCGCGCCCTGCGCTGGTCCCGCGCAACCCGGTGTGGCGTCCGCCGACCTCTTCTTTCAGAAGCTCGCCGACCGAGTTATAGACCCGCTCGATCTTGCCGGACGGTCCCGTGCCTTCGATCTTGATCCCGCGCATTCCTTCCTGGACCTGGAACCGGGTATAGCCCTGGGCGGTCAGATCGGAGACGGCACTGTTGACCACGTCCTGCACGTCGGCGACGGCTGCGGAGGATGTGACAAGCGCCGTTGCGACGGTGGCGGCAATCAGTTTCAGTTTCATTTTGCGTTCCTTTCAAGCTTTCAAAAATCTGTCCCGGACATGGCCGGCACAGGAAAAGAGAGCCACCAATGAAAGGATGAATCCATTGACCACAGGTTTAAGCGGGCCCGCATAAACCCGCTATCAAAGGCCATAAACCTGAGTTTATGATCCTGTCGCGCAACAGAGTGAGTCGATTTTTCGCGTCTAGAGTATGTCGCGTTCATTCGCATTCATGCAACATACTCCAACCTTCTGATTTCGCATGTCCGAGGCGCACAAAACCGGTTCCCACTTTTGTGCGACATGCTCCAAGACGTGCGTTATCGACAGGTAGGCGCGTGGCGCGTGCCTGCGAACGACCGCGACGCGCTTTAGTCGGCGAGACCGTCCATATCGGTGCCAAGTGCCTTCGCCACCGTGAAGATGTCTTTGTCGCCGCGTCCGCAGAGGTTCATGATCATAACATGATCCTTCGGCAGCGTCGGCGCGAGCTTGATCACATGGCCCAGCGCATGAGACGGTTCCAGCGCCGGGATAATGCCTTCTGTCCGGCACAGGAACTGGAACGCCTCCAGCGCCTCCTTGTCGGTGATAGAGACGTATTCGGCCCGCCCCGTATCGTGCAGCCAGCTGTGCTCCGGTCCGATCCCCGGATAATCGAGACCCGCGGAGATCGAGTGACCTTCCAGAATCTGACCGTCGTCGTCCTGCAGGAGATAGGTCCGGTTGCCATGCAGCACGCCGGGACGACCGCCGGTAAGCGAGGCGCAGTGTTCCATTTTGTCGTTTACACCGTGACCGCCCGCTTCGACGCCGATGATGCGAACATCCTTGTCGTCGAGGAAGGGGTAGAAGAGACCCATGGCGTTGGACCCGCCACCGATCGCCGCGATGAGGCTGTCCGGCAGACGGCCTTCGGCCTTCATTATCTGCTCTTTCGCTTCCTTGCCGATGATCGCCTGGAAATCACGAACCATGGCCGGATAGGGATGCGGCCCGGCGACCGTGCCTATGCAGTAGAAAGTATCGCGCACATTGGTCACCCAATCGCGCAGCGCGTCGTTCATCGCATCCTTGAGCGTACCGCGTCCCGAGGTCACCGGCACGATCTCGGCCCCCAGGAGCTTCATGCGAAACACGTTCGGTGCCTGACGCTCCACGTCGGTCTTGCCCATGTAGACGATGCACTTCAGCCCGAACTTGGCGCAAACGGTCGCGGTCGCCACGCCGTGCTGACCGGCCCCGGTCTCGGCAATGATGCGGGTCTTGCCCATGCGACGGGCAAGGATGATCTGGCCCAGCACGTTGTTGATCTTGTGTGCGCCGGTGTGGTTCAGCTCGTCGCGCTTGAGATAGATCTTGGCCCCGCCAAGTTCCTCGGTCAGCCGCTCCGCGAAATACAGCGGCGACGGGCGACCCACGTAGTGTTCCCACAGGTCGTCCATCTCGTCCCAGAACGATTGGTCCGTCTTGGCTTTCTCGTACTCGGCTTCAAGTTCAAGGATCAGCGGCATCAGCGTCTCGGACACGAAGCGCCCGCCGAAATCGCCGAACCGTCCCTTTTCGTCCGGGCCGTTCATGAAGGAATTGAAAAGATCGTCTGCCATCGGTGGAGCCTCCAGAAGCTTTGGAAACTCCTACCGATCAGACCGGCGAAGGGCAAGCGAGCGATGTCACGTCCTGTTGATCCTCATCACCGCAAGAGAAGCGGTCCACGCGCGGCGGCGAGCCGCACCGGGGCGTCGTTGCAGAAAATGACAAGCGCCCGCCCGTTCTCGACCGCTTGAAACCCGCGCCGGCGCACCTCTTCCATGAAACGCCTGCGTCCGACGATCCGTTCGACATCGTCGAGGCTGCGTTTGATGACGCCCCCTTTTCGGGCCGTCGGGCAGGTGAACGCCTGTTCCATCCAAACGTCGGGATCAGGATCACAGCGGGCGATGTCATCGAGGTTGGCGACAACTGGCACCCTGATCGGGTCCAGAGCGGAGGCGGGGCGATGTGCAAACAAAGGGTCCATATCCGGACCCTGACCCGATTCTGGTAAAGAGGGGATTAAGCTTACCCAGCCGCCTCGACAAAAGCCCGCATCATTTCCGGGTCTTTGACCCCCGGCGCGCTTTCCACGCCCGACGCCGTGTCCACCTGGCGCGCCCCCGTGAGCCGGACCGCCAACGCGACGTTCGCGGGCGTCAGCCCCCCGGCCAGCATCCATGGGAGCGTCCAGTGCCGCCCCTGCAAAAGCGTCCAGTCAAACGGCACACCGTTCCCGCCCGGAAGATCGGCGCCTTTCGGAGCCTTGGCATCGACGAGAAGTTGATCGGCCACGTCGGTGTAGTCGTCGAGCCTTGCCACGTCCTCGGGCCCCGCAACGCCAACAACCTTCATCACCGGCAGCCCGTAGCGCGCCCGTATCTCGGCGACGCGTTCCGGGCTTTCCTGCCCGTGAAGCTGGATCATATCGATCGGGGCCTTGGCGGTGATCTCATCCAGAAGTGCATCGTCGGGGTTCACCACCAACGCCACTTTCGCCACACCCGGCGGCACCTCGACCGCGAGGCGCGCGCAGGTGTCGGGATCGACGTAGCGCGGCGATTTCGGAAAGAAATTGAACCCAAGATACCGTGCGCCGGCCGCAACTGCAGCCGCAACTTGGTCAGGCTGGGTCAGTCCACAGATTTTGACAGAGACATGCGCCATGCGCGGGTTTTACCGCCCATCCTCCAAAAGCGCCAGAACGTCATCGCCGGGCTTGCCCTTCTCACGCTTGAGGTCCTGCACTTCGTTTGCGAGCTTCACCGCCGCCTTGCGGGCACGGGAGGCCTCCGCACGATGCTTATGCTCGCGCAGCCATTCCCATATGAAGCCGATCATCACGCCAGCGATGATCGCCATGAAGATGACCACGAAAAGCGGCAAGGTCACGCTCCACGACCAACCCAAGAACCCCGATAACTCTTCAGGCAGCAGCCGAACCAGAACGGACTCGCGGTTTGCGAGAGCGACAGTGATCAACACCACGGCCAGCGCGGCAAGAAACGCGTAGCGAATGTAACGCATGGATGAGAGCCTTTCAGTTCCCGTTCAGTCGGTCGCGCAGAAGTTTGCCGGTCTTGAAGAAAGGCACGTGCTTCTCCTCCACCTCAACCGATTCACCCGTGCGCGGGTTCCGTCCTATCCTCGCATCTCGCTTCTTGACGGAAAAGGCGCCGAAACCGCGCAGCTCGACTCGGTCGCCCCGCGCCATGGCTTCAATGACCTCTTCGAAAATCGTATTCACGATGCGCTCCACGTCCCGCTGATACAGATGCGGGTTTTCGTCGGCGATTTTTTGGATCAATTCGGACCGGATCATGCAGATCATCCCCCCAAAGGAAATGTGCGGCGCTTGTTGGCAGCACGCCGTTCATGGATCGACTATAGGCGCAAAGCGATGATCGGGAAACCTGTCTCGCAGTCCGCAGACCGGTAATTTTGCAGCAATCCGCCGATTTTTCCGTGCGATTTTGTGCCTTTAGGTCACCAATGATCGCCCCTTCCACCGCTTGGCGCATCCCGTGGCGGCGCTTGGCGTTCGTGATTCGGGTCTAACTGTCACTCGACGGGTCGGTCAAAGCCATGGCCAACGTGGCCCCGACCATCCAGAATCCGACAGCAATCGCCAGCGAAAAACCGAAGCTGATAGCCCCGCCGAGGTTACTCGGAAGGAGCACAGCCACACCCAATGCGCTCGTCACTTCCATCCAGTCTTTCCAGTTATTCCGCATCACATGCCTCCAGGAAAAGAGTGGCATGAACGTGCCGACGATGACAT
>DOUP01000238.1 GCA_003520545.1 Maritimibacter sp.
GCGATGCAGGCGCTGGACCTCGGCACGCTGGACAGCCGGACCGACGCCGACGCGGCCCTTGCCTGCTCGATCGACACGAAATCGGTCCGCGCCTTCCTTCTGCAATCGCTCGACCTGCGCGCAAAACGCTGGAAACTGAACCTCGACGTGCTGGCGCGCGACATGGACCTGATCACGGGGTTCCCGGAGGTCACGGGCCACTACGATGGACCGACGCTCTTCTTGTCCGGCGGCGACAGCGACTATGTCCAGCCCCACCATCGCGCCCGGATCAAGGCGCTGTTTCCCGAGGCCAAGCAGGCCAAGATACCGGGCACCGGCCATTGGCTCCACGCAGAAAAGCCGCGCGATTTCGAAGCCTCCGTGCGCGCCTTCTTCGGCATCACCTGATCATTTCCGTTTCGGGTTCAAGCCGCCCGCGATGCTCCAGCCACCGCGCGGTGAGCCAGACCATCAAGGCCCAGGCGGTGCCCAGCGTCCAGCCCGCCAGCACGTCCGATGGCCAATGCACGCCAAGGTAGACCCGGCTGATGCCGACCGACAGGGCGACCGCCGCCGCAACCCCCACGTAAAACGCCCGAACCGACCAGCGCCGCTCTTGCCGCGCAAGCATCACCGCAAGGGTCAGGTAAGTCACCGTCGCCATCATCGAATGCCCCGACGGGAACGACGCGGTCGAAACATCGACCCCATGTGGCACGAGGTCGGGACGCGGCCGGTCAAACCCCATCTTCGCCAGATGGGACACCAGTTGACCGCCCACCACCGCGACCCCGAGAAACACCGCCGAGGCCGCGTGACGCCTGAGGACGAGATAGACCAACACCGTGATCGTCAGGAACGTCAGAACCGTGATGCCCCCCATGGCCGTCACATCGCGCATCATGGTCTGCACCTCCGGGCCGCCGATGGGATCGGACGGATCGCCCGCCTTGCGCAACGCCATCAGAAGCCTCTCGTCAAAGGCGTGAAGATCGCCCTCGATCATCTCGTCGGCCAGCGCAACAAAGGCCCAGAGCGCGCTCACCAGTGCCAGACCGGCGACCAGCGTCAGGGTCTCGACCCGGCCCAAGAGAGATTTCATCAAGTTGATCGGTCGCATATCCGTCTTACCCATTCCTGCGAAGGCCCCAGCATCAGGGCGGGTGCCCCTTCATCGTTCCGAAAATACCTAAAGCGTCCCGCCTTGTTCCCGAGACAGGTATGAGGCGCGGCGCAGCGCATCATATGAGCGTTTCACGCGTTCCGCCAAATACCAAAGAGTCAGAATTCTGGCGGAACGCTTTCAGGAGGTCGGGAGGAGGATCCTCCCGAGGCGGCACCCGCCGCCTGCCACCGGGACGGGGCAGAGCCCCGGCGCAAAAAAAGAGCGGGCCTTGGCCCGCACCTTTTGAAAGCGTTCGTTGAGGGGCCTCAGTGGGTCCAGACCTGCCGACGGCTGGTCGCGAAATTGTCGCCGTAACCACCGGGACGCACGTTGGGCTTGCGCTTGTGCGGTTCGGTCACGATGGCGTCGATCCCGTGCTTCTCGGCATAGGCGACCGCGGCCTCTTTCGTCGGGAAGCGCATCCGCACCTGCTGCTGCGTGTCGGACGAACTGGTCCACCCCATCAGCGGGTCGATGTCTTTCGCCTCGGAAGACACGTAGTCCAGAACCCATTCCTTGGTCTTGGCCTGACCGGAGGTCATCGCGTTTCGGGCGGGTTTATAGATGCGTGCACGCATGGACAGCTCCTCTTGGATTGCGGGATTTATCGGAAAATGGCGGGGAAGACGCAAGGGAAAAGCACCGGGCGGGGACGCTCCGAACACTCAAATCCTGGTTCTGTCCGGGGAGGGTTGGCTGCCGACCAAGGCGAGGGAGCGAGGGGTGGGGTGGGTGTTCGCCAAGGTCGGCAGCCAGTCTGCTGCTTGCCCTTAGAACTTATCAACCTCGACCCGTGGCCCGCAACCGGAAATACAACTTTTACGACGGTTTTTTCTAATCTTTCTCCTTAAAGTGGTAGGGTTTTCTTTACCCCTATGACCAAGCCCTGAACAAATCCTGGAAAACGGGTAAACGCCCATCCCGCCCCATTCAGATGAATGGGTGTCCGGCTTTCGCCAGATCGCGCCTCGGCATCCAGAGTAACGCAGGCGCCTCGCTGCACACCTCGCCAGATATGGGGGGATTCGGGGGGTCAGGCGGCCCGGTCGCCCAGCGTACGGCTCAACAGCTCGGGCGGTGCGAGCCCGTGTCCGGGGAAATGCCTATGCATCGGGCATTGGGCCGCAGGGTAACTCAGCTTGCCAAGGGCAAGCAGGTGGTCGTAAGTCGGACGCGCCGGGTCCGCACGGTGTCCGCGCGGTGGGGATGTGCTCTGTCTGCTCGACATCTTTCGGGATGCCTCTTTTGTTTGAGCCGAAGTTTCCTGAATGTTCGAATACGTCAACAAATTCGGGGAAATGAGCCATATGGACGGCTGAAATTGAGGGTTTTATGCCAACCACGCCACCGCCCCACCGAAGGGCACCGACCCGGCCCACGCCGGTTCCCGCCACCTCATGTCAGCATCCCGCCGTTTCGCCCTTGAAAAAGAACAAAAAGAGACCAAGTTGGGGGCCGAAGGAGCCCCCGATGTCTGACGCCCCCCTGATGCAATCCATCCCCAAGCCCAAGCCGAAACTCGAAGGCGGCAAGCGCTTCGTGATGAACACCACGTTCGAACCGGCGGGCGACCAGCCAACCGCGATTGCCGAGCTGGCACAGGGCATCCGGGACGGCGAACAGGACCAGGTGCTTCTGGGCGCGACCGGCACCGGCAAGACCTTCACCATGGCGAAGATCATCGAGGAAACCCAACGTCCGGCCATCATCCTCGCCCCGAACAAAACCCTCGCGGCCCAGCTTTACGGCGAATTCAAAGGCTTCTTCCCCGACAACGCGGTGGAATACTTCGTCTCGTATTACGACTACTACCAGCCCGAAGCCTACGTCCCCCGCTCCGACACCTTCATCGAGAAGG
>DOUP01000096.1 GCA_003520545.1 Maritimibacter sp.
AGAGCTTTCGCCGGATGACGTCCTGAAGCATTTCCCGGTCCAGCGTCAGGTCCGCCACGATCTTCTTCAGTCGGCTGTTCTCATCTTCCAGCGCCTTCAGTCGCTTGGCATCGGAAACCGTCATCCCGCCAAACTTCGCCTTCCACGCATAGAAGGTCCCTTCCGACATCCCGTGCTTGCGGCACAGGTCAGCGCATTTCGCGCCGGCCTCATGCTCAGTCAAAATGCCGATGATCTGCTCTTCCGTGTATTTCGTTCGCTTCATTGTTCGTCCCTTCGTTGGGTCAGACTCTAATCGACGGTGAAGGAAAAATCCCGTGGTAGGTCACTTGAAAAACAGTTTTCTCTATAATAGAATTATGTTCTATCTACTAGAATTAGCACGGAAGCCCCGCCCCGGGGTGAGTTAGGAGCAAGACATGTATAACTTTCAGTTCGGCGCGGGCTCTATGAAACGGATACTCGCTGCCGCCGGCGTGACGGCGGCCCTTATGGGATCGGCAAAGGCCGAAACCTTCACCTATGGTGCCTACATGGCGCCGAGCCATCCGTTCCATGACCGGGCGCTAGAGCCGCTGATCGAAGATTTCGAGGCCGATCCGGCGATTGAATTCAACATTCGGCTAATTTCGGGAGGGCAGCTGCTCGGAGCACGTGAATCCCTGGAAGGCGTCAAGAACCGTTTGGCCGACCTGACCTTTGTCGTGCCGGTATATAACCGGACCGAACTACCCGAGATCAATTTCTTTTTTCAACACATTGCCTTCGGCCCCAATGTCGTGGCCGGCACCGGCGCGATGCTTGAAGCGATGTATCTGAACTGCCCGGAATGCATCGAGAATTACACCGCCCACAACACCGTGCCTCTGGCGACTGGATCGGGTGGCCAGTACCATATTTACTGCAAGGATCCCGTCGAGTCGGTGGAAGATATGCAGGGCCGCAAGGTCCGCGCGGTCGGCGCCCATGCCCGCTTTGTCCAACTGATGGGGGCCACCCCGCTGAACCTGCCGGCAAACGAGGGTGTCACTGCCATCCAACGCGGCACGTTAGACTGCATTATCGGCCCACTCGCGTGGATGACCTCCTTTGGCTATGTCGACACCGCACCGCACATCCTGACCGTGCCGATGGGCTACCCAAAAGGGCTTGGCCTGATGGTGATGAACCAAGACCGTTGGTCGAACCTGTCTGACGAAAGCCGGGCCGCCGTTTTGTCTCACATGGGTGAGCTGAGCGCGCGGGCGACGATCGACGCCTATCTGAAACCAGACGAAGAGCTTCTTTCGCAGGCCGAGGAATTGAACCTGCATCCAAACGCAGGGGATGGCAGCTTCGAACCCTTGTTCGCAACTTTCAGCGAGACCGAGAAATCCGAACTTCTGCGGGCGGCATCGGAAAGCGGCGTCCAGAATCCCAAGGCCCTAATGGCCAAGATGGACGAGCTTTATGAGAAATGGGTCGTGATCGCCGAAGAGACCGCGGCAGACATCGAACTGGTCGGCGCCGCCTACCAACGCGAGATCTTCGACAAGCTCGACCCCTCCAGTTTCGGTATAAAGTAAGCGGGAAACCATTCGGCTTCCGCAAACTCCTGTCCGGAGCGCGACGCTTTTGCGCTCCAGCACCTAACAGGAAAGAACCATGCACTCTACTTTCGCAAAGGCCCGGCGCGCGACAAACCATCTGACGCGATGGACCAACTACCTGGGCGCCGCGGCGCTTGCGTTGATGGTGCTTCACATCACGATCGATGTTGTGATGAGGTATTTCTTCAACTCCCCTCTAACCAGTACGATTGAGATCGTCTCGGCATATTACATGGTGGCGGTGATCGCCCTTCCCCTAGCCTATGTGCATCTGCGCAATGAACACATCCGGGTCGAACTGTTCACGACCGGATTGTCACCGACCCAAGTCCACCGAATGGACACGGCTGTCGAAGTCCTTCTTCTGATGTCCTTCGCTGCCCTCGCGGCGCTCAGCTTCGAAGAGGCGTTATCCAAGACCGCGATCAACGAAGTTTGGGAATCCGGGCAGGGGCTAATCCCGGTCTGGCCAGCGCGTTGGACGCTGGTAATTGGCTTCGGGTTCGCAACCTTAGTGAGCCTGTCGCGGCTGCTCTCAAGCTTTGGCGGGGACGATGCAGACGGAGATCCTAGCGCATGATTTCTGAATTCGCCAATGAACTGACCACTGGCGGGGTGGCCTTATTTGCCGTGCTGGTGCTCATCGCGCTGCGCGTACCGATCGCCATTGCGCTCCTGCTGGTCTCCTTCTTCGGGGTTTACTACGTGACTGACGTCAATGTAGCGCTGGCCGTCATCCGCACCGTGCCATTCGAGTTCTCTGCTCATTGGTCTCTGTCGGCGATCCCGATGTTCACCTTTATGGGCACGCTAGCCTATCATACTGGCATCAGCTCGTCCGTCTTTCGGGCTGCGCGCATCTGGCTGGCACGGCTGCCTGGAGGCTTGGCCGTGGCGACGAATATCGGCTGTGCGGGTTTCGCAGCAGCGTCCGGATCAAGCACCGCCACCGCCGCGTCGATGGGCAAGATCGCAATTCCCGAGATGCTGGCGGCGCGCTACGACAAGGGCCTCGCCACTGGCGTGGTCGCCAGTGCCGGGACGCTTGGGGCATTGATCCCGCCCAGCATTCTTTTCGTGCTCTATGGGGTTTTTGCCGAGGTCTCGATCGCCAAACTGTTCCTCGCCGGCATCATTCCCGGCCTGCTGACAGCCGCGGTCTTTGCGAGCATGATCATCCTACGCTGCACCCTCCGGCCGGAGCTGGCGCCCCAAATCACCGATATAGATTCCTCGGAAAAGTGGCGCGCGATGGTCGATACTTGGCCCGTCATTCTTCTGGTGGTCGGGATCACAGTTGGACTGTACGGAGGGTTCGTCACCCCAACCGAAGCAGGCGCTTACGGCTCTTCCGTTACCATCGCGGTTGGATTACTTCAGCGGCGGATTTCTTGGCCAGTACTGGTGGAAAGCCTCGTCGATGCTGCCTCGACCACGGCCAAGATCTTCATAGTAGCCATCGGGGCAGCCGTCTTTACCAAGTTCCTCGCCATCAGCGGGGCCGCTTTCGGACTTGGCCAAGTGGCGCAGGAATACATTGCGGGCCCCTTTGCGCTGTTCTTGGTAACGACAGTTTTCTTCCTTTTCCTCGGGATGTTCCTGGACCCAATCGGGGTCATGCTGATCGCTATCCCGGTCCTGTTACCCTTCTACGAAGCCGCGAACCTTGACCTGATCTGGTTCGGCGTCATTGTTGTCAAACTCGTTGAGATCGGGCTGCTGACCCCGCCGGTAGGCTTCAACGTATATGTGGTAAAGAGCGTCGTTGGAGACGATGTCTCTCTGGGACAGATCTTCCGGGGGGTGGGCTGGTTTTTGGTCTGCGAGGCGATGGTGCTGATGACGCTGTTTTCGGTCCCGAAGATATCTTTATTCCTGCCCGGCCTGCAGTAACGGGTCTCGAGCCACCCAAAGAAAACGGGAGGTGTGAGGGATTCGTTTGGAATTGATCTGGACCCAATTGAAATAAGACACGGTCGGATTTACGGAACGCGAACACGTGAAGAAGAGATAATTCTGGGAAACTGGCTCGCATCAACGCTGGCAGAAACGGCTGCGTTAACGGCGACGGGAGCCTCGAAGTGAAAGACCCAGCCGGAGTGCACACTCCGTCCTAACCTCTGATCGCAAGGTACTCCGTTAAATGAACCTGCTATCGTGATCCGAAAAGAGGCGCAAAGCGACGCCGGGGAAGCGTGGAATGATCACTTTTTCGGTTTCGCCTGCCCCAATCTAATAAAGGCCGAGGTGATCTAGATTGAGGACCACCGGAATGGAATGGCGCCCCTTGCGCGTGTACCCGGGTCCGGTGCCGGTCACGGCAATTTACAGCTAAAGAGCCCGGCCGATTTGCCCGGTCAGACGCAGCGGACGTGACCGAGGGCTTCGCGGTAACGTTCGAGCGCGCCGCCTTGTGCCACCGCACCGGGAAGCGGATGTCCGACGATATCTTCGGCGAGCTTCGCGCAATCGATAAGCGCGTCGAGATCCACTCCAGTTTCGATCCCCATCTCGTTGCACATAAACACAAGATCCTCGGTGCAGACATTGCCCGCAGCGCCCTTGTGCTCAGCGAACGGACAGCCCCCGAGTCCGGCGACGGCGGTGTCGAACATGTCCACACCCATTTCCAGCCCAGCATAGGCATTCGCGATGCCGAGGCCGCGCGTGTCATGTAGGTGGAGGAGCAGCCGGAGATGGGGATGCGCTTCACGGATCGCGCCGACAACCCGCTTGATCGAGCTGGGCGTGGCCCAGGCCATGGTGTCGCCCAGACCCATATGGTCGATGCTTTCGCCTCCCGCCTCGGCGATGTCGAGAAGTTCGCCAACGAGGCAGACCACGCGATCGACCGGGATATCACCTTCGAAATTGCACCCGAAGGCGGCGGTGATGAAGCCCCGTTTCACCGGCACGCCGGCGGCGCGATACATTTCGATCAACTCTGGCTGTGCGGCGCGCTGTTGATCGGGTGTGCGGTTCTGGTTGCGTTTGAGAAACGCGTCGGACGCATAGAGGTTCAGCGAACCGTTGAGCGTGAGCCGGTCAGCATGGGTCAAGGCGCGCTCAAAACCGCGCTGGTTGAGCCAGAGCGCGGTGAACTCGACACCGGGCACAGGGTCGAGGCCGTCTATCACGTCATCGGCGTCGGCCATTCCCGGCACGGCTTTGGGATTGACGAAGGAGGCGACCTGCACATGCCCGAGACCGGTCCAGGCGAGCCGTTGGGACAGCTCGATCTTGCGCGCAGTCGGGATCGGACCAGGCTCGATTTGAAAGCCCTCGCGCGGGCCTTCTTCGTTGATGTGGATATGTTTGGGAAGATCGCTCACGATCGCCTCCTTGATTGGTCCGATACGGCTCAGATCGCGACTTCGTCTGCCTTGTAATCGTAAAGCCAGTGATAACGCTCGCGGATCGGAGCATCGCTCATCTCGCGTTCGAGGTAGATTTGAGCCTCTTTCTCGGTGCGCAGTTCGCTGGCGTGGAACCTGCCGGTGTTTTCGCGGGCGCCCAAAACCATCTTGCTGGTGCGCTCGATCCGCGCCGCTTCATAGCGGGCAAAGGCGCCGGCGAGGTCTTCGGGGGCCTCCCTCACGCAGCGCGACAACACAACGCCGTCCTCGATCGACATCACCGCGCCCTGGGCCAGGAACGGCAGCGTCGGGTGGCAGGCGTCGCCCAAGAGCGTGACGAGGCCCTGGGTCCATTGCGGCATCGGGTCACGCACCATGAGCGCCCATTTCAGGAGCGACGGCGCGCGCCGGATGATCGCGTGAACGTCTTCGTGCCAGCCTTCGAAATCGCGGGCGCATTCCTCGGGCGTACCGGGGATGTTCCAGCCCTCTTCGGTCCAGTCGTCACGGTCGACGGTGGCGACGAAATTCATTAGCTCGCCGCCGCGCAGGGGATAGGTAACCACGTGGCCGCCCGGCCCGATCCAGGTGTTGCCGACCATGGCACGCAGATGCTCGGGAAGCTGTTCCATCGGCACGACGGCGCGCCAGGTGACCATGCCGGAAAAGCTCGGTTGCGCCCCGCCCCACATCTGTTCGCGGATCTGCGAGCGCACGCCATCGGCCCCGATCAGGGCCCTGCCCCGCGCTTCAGTCCCGTCGTCAAACTTGAGAATGACTCCCTCGTCGGTTTCCTCGAAGCCGATCGCGCGTTTGTTGAGATGGATCGCATCCGGCTTGGTCGCCTGAATGCCTTCGGTCAGCGCGGTCAGAAGGTCGGGCCGGTAGACCGTGAGATAGGGATAGCCGTATTCCTTGACCGCGATTTCGCCGAGGTCGAACATCGGCCACGAAGTGCCGGTGTTCCACAGGCGAAACTGCTTGACCTCGGGCTTGCACGACAATTCGCTGAGCCGCTGGAAGACACCGAGATGATCCAGGGCGCGTGCGCCATTGGGGCTGATCTGCACGCCTGCTCCGACTTCGCCAAGGGCGGGCGCTTGTTCATAGACTTCGACGTCCAGCCCCTGTTTCAACAGACCCAACGCGGCGGCCGCGCCGCCGATGCCGCAGCCTGCGACGAGGATCGGGAGTTGTTCTGCCATGATGTGTCCTTCGTTGATTCCGCGCTCATCGGCGGGCGTTTGGTGGCCGGATGCGAAAGGTCAGGAGACCTCTTCGCGCAGCCAGCCCAGTTTTTCGTAGATCGGTTTATCGGTGACCCGCAGAAGCACGGCGTCTTCGGACGCGGTGTGCTGGTAGGGCCGCCATCCGGGCACGGCAATGACATCGCCGCGCGCCCAGGGAATGGTTTCGTCGCCGACCTGAGTTTGCCCGGAGCCTTCGACCACGGCAAAAACACTGTTGGCTGTGGTCTGCATCCGGCGGGTCGATGTCTTCGGCGCAAGCCGTTGCATGTAGAGCCGGATGGTATCGAGCGCAGGGTTGCCAAGCTCGATCTGCGACTGGCACATGCCGTCGGCCGTGTCGGTGCTTTGCTCCAGCCCTTTGACGCTGTCTTCCCAACGGAAGGCAATATCAGAAGTGTCCGCGTCGACCGGGTCGGATTCAAGCCCGTCGGGGTGACGTTCAAAGAACATCGGTTCGAGCAGGTGGACGGCAGGAACGTCGAGGAAATCTAGCCAGTAGCAATCTTCGGAGCCAACGCTCTCGTGGGAATGCCAGGCCCAGTTTGGGGTCAGCAGCACATCGCCCGGACGCATTTCGACGCGGGTTCCGTTGACCGTGGTGTAGGTGCCATGACCGTCGAGGATCAGCCGGAGCGCGTTGGGCGTGTGGCGGTGTGCCTTGGCCAGCTCACCCGGCTTTATCATCTGGTAAGCGGCAACCATCGTGCGCACCGTGGCGTAGCGATTGCCCTCGACCGGGTTGCGCATGGTCAGGTTGCGCCGCTCCGCAAACTCGGTGCTGACCAGTTCGCCGGCAGCCTCGAGGATCGGCTTCACATCACCGTAACGCCAGATGTAAGGCAGGAAATTCTCCTCGGGAACCGGCCAGAGCGCAGGGAACTTGCGGTGCCAGCCACCCTCCATATGAAGGCCATCAAAGGCGGCGTACAGATCGTCGAGCGTTTTCGGTCCGGTCATGATGTCCTCACGATTGCTTTACGAGTTGATAGGGTTCGTCGAACATGGATGCCTGGCCGCCTTCGCCCTGCACCACGTCAACCACCATTTCGCCCAGATCGTCGATCTCGATGCGGATCTTGTTGCCAGCGACGACAGGGCCAACGCCTTCGGGAGTGCCGGTGGCGATGATGTCGCCCGGATAGAGCGTCATCACCGCCGAGGCCATGGCGATCATGCCAGGGAGGTCCAGCACGAGGTCACGGGTGTTTGCGTCTTGGCGCAGCTCGTCATCGACCCACAGGCGCATTTGCAGTTGGTCGGGGTTTTTGACTTCATCGGCCGTGGTGATCCAAGGGCCGACCGGGCAGAAGGTATCGTAAGCCTTGCGCGCGACGCGTTCTTCGCGGCCGCGCACCACCATGTCGAGCAGGCAGGCATAACCAAAGACGACGTCTTTCCAGTCCTCGGGCGCAACATTGCGGGCGGTCTTGCCGATGACAACCGCGAGCTCGCTCTCGTGATGGACTTCACGGCCCGGCAGATCAGGGAGCACAACAGGCTCGCTCTCGCCCGAAAGCGACGAGCTCGGCTTCAAGAAGAAACCCTGGTTGTTGGCGCGGTAGCCGGCGCCCATTTCAACGCCGTGGGCCTGGTAGTTGACCGGAAAGGCAATGACTTTGTTGGGCCACGGCACCGGGGTTTTGAGCCTCACTTCGGAAAGCGGGATCGGGGTGCCGGATGCAAGGGCGGCCTCGATCGCCGGGCGCAGGCGGTCAAAATCCGCGATCAGTTGTGTCGGCCCGACCGGAGGCCATTGAGCGGGGTCAACTCCCGCTGCTTCTGTCACGTCAACGAGGCCGGATTCGGTAACGACGCCGATGCGTCCATTATTGTAGCGAGCAAGTTTCACAGTCAATCCATTCTATCTAGCGGAACATCGTTCTGATTATCAGGTTATGTGGTGAAGCTTGGCCTTGTCAACGGCTCTCTGCCGGTCCTCGGTCATGTTCCGGTCCACAGTTGCGTGGAGACGTTGCTCGGAGGTTTCTTTTTTAATGGCTATTCGGGCTTCTTGACAGCTTCGCGCAAGGCTGATTAAAAATAGAATATGGTTCTGCTTAACAGAACTTTTTTTGAATGACGACAGCAATCGGACGCCATACCATGACAGAATCGACATTTCGGACCACAGGGGCCCGGCCTCCCGCAGCGCTTCTGGACGGCGTGCGGGTGCTGGACCTGACCAATGTTCTTTCGGGGCCGTTCGCGACCTATCAGATGGCGCTACTCGGCGCGGAGGTGATTAAGGTTGAAAACCCCTCGGGTGGCGACCTAGCGCGCAAACTGGGTGCCTCTGCGAAGCTGAACGGCAACATGATGGGCGCATCGTTCCAGGCTCAGAACGCCGGGAAGAAGTCGCTGGCGATCGACCTCAAAACGCCGAACGGGCGAGAGGTTCTGTTGAAGCTGGTTCAGACGGCGGATGTGCTGGTGGAAAACTTTCGCCCCGGCGTCATGGCGCGGCTCGGGTTGGATTACGACACGCTGTCCAAGATCAATCCTGGCCTCGTTTTCTGTGCGATTTCGGGCTTTGGACAGAATGGGCCGCTGCGCAAAAAGCCAGCTTATGACCAGATCATCCAAGGAATGTCGGGGATCATGAGCGTGACCGGGACTGCCGAGGTGAACCCATTGCGCGTTGGCTTTCCGGCGGCGGATTCCATCGGAGGTCTGAACGCGGCAATGGCGACGCTGGCCGCGCTCTATGCCCGCAGCCGCACCGGCAAGGGCCAGTATATCGACGTGTCGATGCTCGATTCCAGCATCGCCGCAATGGGCTGGGTGATGTCCAATTTCCTGTCGGCGGGTGCGGAGACCGTCNNCCGCCGCCCCGTCCGGGACCTTCGTTGCGCGAGACGGCCCGCTCAACATCGCGGCCAACAAGGATGAACATTTCGCAAACCTCTGTGTCCTGATCGAGTGCGAGGATCTGTTGACCGACCCACGGTTCAGCGAACGTGAGGCCCGTAAGCAGAACCGCGCCGCGCTCAGCGCCGAGATCAACACGGCCCTCGCCCGCAACGACGTAGCCCATTGGGTCGAGACCCTGACCAACGCCGGGGTGCCGGCTGGTCCGGTCCTGAATGTCGGGGACGTGCTTGCGCATCCGCAGATCATCGAGCGCCGGCTCGTTCAGGATCTCGGGTCCATCGACGAAGGCGAGCAGGCAACCCGCGTCTTGCGCACCGGGTATCGTTTCGAGGACAGCGAGCCCGCGGCCCGGACGCACCCCCCTCGCCTCGGGCAACATTCGGTCGAGGTGCTGCGCAATCTGGGGATCGACGATGCCGAGATTTCCGCTCTGATAGAAAAAGGAATTATTTCTGCGCAGTAGACCCACGTTCCAAAAATAGGTACTCCAGTTGAAGGAATGTTTAGGAGTGGTCGGCACAGATGAGTGAAAAACCGAAATCCAGCGGCGGCGTCGCTGCTGTGAACCGGGCTCTGTCGATTCTTGATGCGTTTCGACAGACTTCGGGGACGTTGACGCTCAAGGAAATTGCGGACGCGACGGGATTGTACAAGAGCACCATCCTTCGGTTGCTCGGCTCGCTCGACGATTACGGCTATATGCGGCGTCTGGAGAACGGAAGCTATCAGCTCGGCCCCAAGCTCGCCGAATTGGCGGCCGTCTATCGCGAGAGTTTCAACCTTGATGCATATGTGGTGCCGGTCCTCGACACGCTCGTCGAGGAATTGACAGAAAGCGCGACCTTTTATGTTGCCGAGGGGGACAGCCGCGTCTGCCTGTTCCGGCGCGAGGCGCCGCAGGTTCTGCGCGACCATGTTCGCGTCGGCGATGCGCTGCCGCTGGAAAAAGGTGCGAGCGGCAAGGCCCTGCGCACCTATGCCGAAGGACTGCCCGCAGACGGCAAGACGATGGAATGGGCCTTTACCTCAATCGGGGAGCGCCATGCGGATATGGCTGCGGCGGCCGCGCCGGTCTTTGACCTGAACGGGACGCTCATCGGAGCGCTCAACGTCAGTGGGCCGCGCAGCCGGATGACGGCTAAGGTGTTGAAACAGAACGCCAAGGTCGTGCGACGCGAGGCGATCCTCCTGTCAGAGAAATTGGGTGCCCCGTCGCTTCGGCTTCCCGACGTCTGATGATCTTCACCGGCTAGGCCGTTTTCTCACGCGATGCCCAGCCCCCGTTGAGCTCCGACCGACCCGCCGTCACTCATCATTGACGGCTTTTTGCAGCAGCTTCAGAAACGTCGCCTTCTCGTCCTCTTCCAAATGCTGGAGGATTTCGCTCTGCAAGCCCTGAACCACGGGCCGTAAAGTCGTGAAGACCTGCTCGCCTTCGGGGGTCAGGAACAATTCGCGGGCGCGTTTGTCCTGCTGAGCGACCGAGCGCTTGACGAAGCCCTTTTTTTCGAGCCGGTCGATGACGCCCCCGATCGTCGTGCGATCATAGGCGATCGCGGTCGCCACCCCAGCCTGACCGATGCCGGGATTTGCCCGAATCGCGCCCATCGCTGCGAACTGAACCGACGTCAGATCAAAGCCGGCTTCCAGCGCACGGGTCGAGAAAATGCGCGAGGACTGCTGATACAGGCGGCGCACCATATGCCCAACTATACCGTTGATTTCCATAGTTAAAATCCCTTACTCATCGGCTGTGAGATACCTTCTAACGCTGGCGACCGAGCTTAGACACCGAAAAATACATTGTGTACTGATTATCTGAGTACTACAAAAAGTAATAAGTATTGTGTCTATCTCCGCGAGCAGTCGTCGATGAGGATTGTGCCGGAGCCAAAACCTAAACAAAGGACAGCGCGAATGCAGTATTTTCTCAATGGGTTCACACCTGGCGATCCCCGAATTTCTCCCGCCGCGCCTACACGTCCGGCGACGATCGCAAAGGACGGGGTGGAAGAGGTCGATGTGCTGATCGTTGGCTGCGGTCCGGCGGGTCTCACGCTGGCGGCACAGCTTGCCGCGTTCCCGGAGATCAAGACCAAGATCGTCGAGCGCGGCCCCGGCCCGATCGACAAGGGGCGCGCCGATGGGCTGAATGTCCGGTCGATGGAGATGTTTCAGGCCT
>DOUP01000097.1 GCA_003520545.1 Maritimibacter sp.
CGCTCGGCGGGTTACACCGCGGTTCCGGTCGCTGCCGAGATCATCAAGCGGGTTGCGCCGCTCTTGGGTCTGCGGCCGGAGATTGAACCTCCTGCCCCGATGGGTGTAACACTCACAGCGAACTGACACCGACGGCGGGGGCCAAATGACCGAGCGTGAACCTGTGAGACTTTCAACGCTGGGTCTGACCGCGCAGGGTGGGCAAGACGTTGAGATTACCGGACTTTCCGTCGATAGTCGCGATGTGAAGCCGGGGTCTCTCTTTGCCGCTCTGCCCGGTAGCCGGGTGCATGGCGGCGAGTTCATCCAATACGCGCTTCGCATGGAGGCCGCCGCGATCCTGACCGATCCGGAAGGTGCGCGGATCGCTGCCGATGAATTGGCGGCCTCTGAGGCGGCCCTGATCGTGACGCAAGACCCGCGCGCCGCGCTGTCCTATGCTGCGGCTTTGTGGTTCGGCGGACAGCCGGAAACGATGGTCGCGGTGACCGGGACCAACGGCAAGACATCGGTCGCCAGTTTCACCCGCCAGATCTGGCAGGAGTTGGGCCTGCGGGCCGCGAACCTTGGCACCACCGGGGTCGAAGGGGATTATACCGCCCCCTCGGCCCATACTACGCCGGAGCCGATCACGCTGCACCGTTTGCTGGCAGAGATGGCCCGGCAGGGAATTACCCATGCCGCGATGGAGGCGTCGTCCCACGGGTTGGAGCAGCGGCGGCTGGAAGGTGTGCACCTGGCGGCGGCGGGGTTCACGAATTTCACGCAGGATCACCTGGATTACCACGAGACCTTCGAGGCCTATTTCCACGCCAAGGCGCGGCTGTTCAACCGTGTGCTGCCGGATGACGGCGTGGCGGTGATCAACGTGGACGACCCGAAAGGGCGCGAGTTGGAAGAGATCTGCGCGCTGCGCGGGCTGGAGGTGATTTCCATCGGGCGCACCGAGGACTGCACCCTGCGCCTGACCTCGCAGCGCTACCATGCCACCGGGCAGCAGCTTCGGTTCCTGTATAACGGGCGTCCGAACACCGTGCAGATGAACCTGATCGGCGGCTTCCAGGCGGAGAACGTGCTGGTCGCGGCGGGGCTTGCCATCGGTGGCGGCTGCGATCCGGAACAGGTGTTCGCGACCTTCGATCAGCTGACCACGGTGCGCGGGCGGATGCAATTGGCGGCGACGCGGGCCGGGGGGGCGACGGTGTTCGTCGATTACGCCCATACGCCCGGGGCGCTGTCCACCGCCCTGGAGGCGCTGCGTCCGCACGTGATGGGCAAGATCGTCGTGGTCTTTGGCGCCGGTGGAGACCGGGACACCACCAAACGGCCCCTGATGGGCAAGGCGGCGGCGGATTACGCCGACGTGGTGATCGTGACAGACGACAACCCCCGCTCGGAAGATCCGGCCGCGATCCGTGCCATGGTGATGGAAGGCTGTCCCGAGGCGACCGAGGTGGGCGACCGGGCCGAAGCGATCCTGCGCGGGGTCGATATGCTCGACCCGGGCGATGCGCTTTTGATCGCGGGCAAGGGGCATGAAACCGGTCAGATCATCGGCGATGACGTGCTGCCGTTTGACGATGCCGAACAGGCGAGCGTTGCCGTGGCCGCATTGGAAGGACGCCTGGCATGAGCCTGTGGACGGCGGCGGAGGCTGCGGCGGCCACGGGTGGGCGAGCGGTCGGCGACTGGACCGTCGAAGGTGTCTCCATCGACACCCGCACGATTGCGCCCGGTGATCTTTTCGTCGCCTTGACGGCGGCACGCGACGGGCATGACTTCGTTGCACAGGCTTTGGAGAAGGGCGCGGGAGCCGCGCTTGTGTCGCGTATCCCGGAGGGGGTGGACAGGTCCGCGCCGCTTTTGATCGTTGAGGACGTGCTGGAGGCTCTCGAAGCATTGGGGGCCGCGGGGCGCGCGCGCACGCAGGCGCGGGTCGTGGCGGTCACCGGGTCGGTCGGCAAGACCTCGACCAAGGAAATGCTGGCGGTGGTTCTGGATCGTCAGGGGCGCTGCCACGCGGCGGAGGCAAGCTACAACAACCACTGGGGCGTGCCGCTGACGCTGGCGCGGATGCCGGTTGAGACGGACTTCGCGGTGATCGAGATCGGCATGAACCATCCCGGCGAGATCGAACCGCTCGCGCGCCTTGCCCGCCCGCATGTGGCCATGGTCACGACGGTGGCGGCGGTCCACCTGGAGGCCTTCGACGATGTTGCAGGCATCGCGCGGGAGAAAGCGGCGATTTTCGAAGGGCTGGAACCTGCGGGCGTCGCGCTGGTGAATGGCGACATTGAAACGACGCCGGTCCTGCTGGAAGCCGCGCAGGCGCGCGCCGGTCGGGTGGAGAGCTTTGGCGAAGGGGCAAGCAATTCGCTGCGCCTGACCCATGTGGACCTGAGCGACGAGGCGACGGTGTTGCAGGCCAATATCCACGGCACCGATCAGCTTGTGCGGCTCGCCACGCCCGGTCGTCATTTCGCGATGAACGCGGTCGCGGTGCTGGGCGCGGTCAGTGCGCTGGGCGGTGACGTGACGCTCGCCGCGCGTGACCTGGCGCTTTGGCAGCCGCCCGAGGGGCGCGGCACGCGGGACACGGTGGTTCTGGACCCGGTCGAACATCACGCGATCACGCTGATCGACGATGCGTTCAACGCCAACCCCACGTCGATGGCGGCGGCGCTGGAAGTGCTCGCGGCGACGCAGCCGACCGATGGGATCGGCCGCGTCGGGCAGGGGCGGCGCGTGGCGGTTCTGGGCGATATGCTGGAACTTGGCGCGGACGAGATCGCGATGCACGCCGATCTGGCCCGTTTGCCACAGATGGATGAGATCGACCTCGTCCATTGCGCCGGGCCGATGATGCAGGCGTTGTGGGCGGCTTTGCCGGCGGAAAAGCAAGGCCGCTGGTCCGAGAGCGCCGCTGATCTTGCCGCTTCGGCGCACCACTTGATCGACGCGGGCGATGTGCTGTTGGTGAAAGGGTCCAAGGGCTCCAAGGTCTCGCTGGTGGTTGACGCGGTACGAAAACTGGGCCATCGGCAAGGCGTTTAAGACGGGAAAGACACAAGATGTTGTATTGGCTGACCGAACTGTCCGACGGCGGGGATGTATTCAACCTGTTCCGCTACATTACCTTTCGCGCGGGCATGGCCTTCTTCACGGCGCTGTTGTTCGGGTTCATCTTCGGACAGCCGCTGATCAACCTTCTGAAAAAGCGTCAGAAAAACGGACAGCCTATTCGCGCCGACGGCCCCGAAGGCCACCTGGAAGCCAAGGCGGGCACGCCGACCATGGGCGGCGCGCTGATCCTTGGGGCGATCACGGTCTCGACGCTGCTTTGGGCGCGGCTCGACAACGGGTTCGTCTGGGTCGTGCTCGGCGTGACGATGAGTTACGGGCTGATCGGGTTCGCCGACGATTATTCCAAGATTACCAAGAACGACAATTATTCCGGTCTGTCGGGCAAGTTGCGGCTGTTTCTGGAGGGGCTGATCGCGCTGGCGGCGGTCTATGTGGTGATGCTGCTGCACCCCGATGATCTGACCGGGCAGTTGGCGTTCCCATTCTTCAAGAACCTGCTTTTGAACATGGGCTGGTTTTTCCTGCCAATGGGGATTTTCGTGATGGTCGGTGCGGCCAATGCGGTGAACCTGACGGATGGGCTGGACGGGCTTGCGATCATGCCCGTCATGATCGCCGCCGCCACGCTGGGGGCGATTGCCTATGCGGTAGGCCGGGTCGACGTGACGGAATACCTGGAAGTGCACTACGTGCCGGGCACCGGCGAACTTCTCATCTTCGCCGCCGGTCTCATTGGCGGGGGGCTCGGGTTCTTGTGGTACAACGCGCCGCCTGCTGCCGTCTTCATGGGAGACACCGGGTCGCTGGCCTTGGGCGGGGCCTTGGGCTCCATCGCCGTTGCGATCAAGCACGAGATCGTGCTGGGCATCGTGGGCGGGCTGTTCGTGGTCGAAGCGCTCTCCGTGATCATCCAGGTGCTTTACTTCCGGCGCACCGGCAAGCGTGTGTTCCTGATGGCCCCGATCCACCACCACTTCGAGAAGCGCGGCTGGGCCGAACCGCAGATCGTGATCCGGTTCTGGATCATCTCGCTGGTTCTGGCGCTGATCGGCCTGGCGACGCTGAAGGTCCGGTAAAGCCGTGGTCCCCGGTCCGGTTAGCTGTTCGAGGCCAACTTGAGGAGCGGTTCAACAGCCGTGTGGTTGACCAGTTTGGGGTCCACCAAGGGTTTCACGTTCTTCTTGTGACGGCGCAGGAGTTCCCGAATGTCGGGGCCACGTTCGACGATGGGGCGGGCTGGCGTCACCGGCGCAAGTGTCGCGAGCCTTGCCTGTGCGCTGGCGGACAGACCGAAGAGCGCGTCCTTCTCGGGGAGCAGGCTTTCCGCCGGGGTGCCCTCGGCCCAGATCACCTCATGCGTGCCGAAGTAGAGGTGGCAATAGGTCACGCGGTTCAGCCGTCGTTCACGGATGATGCCGGGGTGGCCTACGAGTTTCTTGACCGGAACCAGTACCTCGTCCGAGCCGAACAGGCGGGCCGCGATTTTCGAGGCGATGAGGACGCGGTGCTGGGGCGACAGAAGCAGATCGCGTGTCGGCATCCCCGGCCCCAGCGCGCCGCGATGCACACGGACGGGGGCGTTTTTCCGCGCCCGCATGGAATTGTCGAGGGGGAGCTCCTGCGCTTCGGCCCAGACCACCGGGCGCAACCCGTGATCGAGCGTGCGGACCAGATCGCCCGCGCGGAGTTTCTCGACCGCTCGCAGGCCCGCGTGGGTCTCGATCATGGTGCCGGCGGCGAAACAGACCGTGACGTTGTTGTTCTCATCGAGGTTGATCTGAACGTCACCGCCTGCCGGCGTGTAATCGAGCGCGCGGATCTGGATAGAGGTGATGTCGGGCAGGTCGCCGACGCTGTCGTCGACCGCCATGAACCAACGTGCGCTGCCTCCGCCGGTCGGCGTCGCCTGAATGAAGACGACCTGTGACGAAAAACTGTCGCCGGTCAGGTCGATCGTGGACGCTCCCCCGTCGTAGGTGATGGTGACATTGGTATGGTCGGGGTCGGCCAGGGTAATGGAATACTCGACACCCTCAATGAACAGGCGTCCATTATCCGCGTCCCACGTTTCGTTCAACTCGTTGATCTGGGTTGAGGAGTTGGAGAACTCGTTGTCGGAATAGGTGGCATTATCGACAAACCCGAGGATATCACCGCCGCCGCCGGGGGTGGTGGTATAGGTCGCATAGGCGTTGAGACCCTGCAATTCGACCAGATCGTAAAGCGGTGTATTCGACGCGCCCATGGGGTTCTCCCTACCCGAAAGAATATAGTCCCTTGAAAGGGGGAAGGTCGCCCAAAGAACGTCCAAAATGAGGAGAATTCAGGGAATTGGCGAACCGCTCCGACCACTGGCAAAACCTCGCGCCGCGGGTTACGAAGTAGCCTGACGGACAAGGAGCGTGACATGATCCCGGTCAGCGGATTTGAAGACCAGAAGGTCATTGTCTTGGGGCTGGGGCGCTCCGGGCTGGCGACGGCGGCTGCGTTGCAGGCAGGCGGGGCCGAGGTGCTGTGCTGGGACGACGGGGCCGAGGCGCGCGGGCGGGCCGAAGAGGCCGGGCGCACGCTCCACGATCTGACCCGGCGCGAGGCGTATCAAGGCGTGGCCGCCTTGATCACCAGCCCGGGTATTCCGCATCTCTACCCGACGACCAACCCGCATATCGCGCGCGCCTATGAAGAAGGCGTCCCGGTCGACAACGATATCGGGCTGTTTTTCGCGTCCTTCGGGACCGGCGATTGGGTCGAGTTTGACCAGCCGCCGCGTGTCATCGCCGTGACCGGATCGAACGGCAAATCCACCACCTCCGCGCTGATCCACCACGTCCTGACCGAGGCCGGGCGGCCCGCGCAGCTGGCAGGCAACATCGGGCGCGGCGTGCTCGATCTGGACCCGCCGCGCGAGGGCGAGGTGATCGTGCTGGAGCTGTCCTCTTACCAGACCGAATTGGCACGGGCGCTGACGCCGGATGTGGCGGTGTTTACCAATCTCAGTCCCGACCACCTGGATCGTCATGGCGGCCTGGGTGGCTATTTCGCGGCCAAGCGGCGGTTGTTTTCCGAGGGCGGGCCGGATCGGGCCGTGATCGGCGTAGATGAGCCGGAGGGATTGTTCCTCGCCGGGCAGATGGCGCAGGGGCCGGGGGATGACCGCGTGATGCGGGTGTCGGTGGAGCGCAAGCTGACCGGCTCCGGCTGGCTGATCTATGCGCGCAAAGGCTTCCTGTCGGAGACCCGGAAGTAACGGCAGGTCGGCGCCATCGACCTGCGCGACATCAAGGGATTGCCGGGCGTGCACAACCACCAGAACGCCTGTTGCGCCTATGCCGCCTGCCGGACATTGGGGATCAGCCCGAAGGTGATCGAGGCGGGGCTCAAAAGCTATCCCGGCCTGCCGCATCGCAGCCAGGTGGTCGCCGAGGCGGGCGGCGTGACCTATGTGAACGACTCCAAGGCCACCAACGTGGACGCGGCGCTGATGGCACTTCTGGCGTTCAAGAACATCCGCTGGATCGTGGGGGGCTTGCAGAAAGACGGTGGCCTCGGCGGATTGGCCACGGGTTTGGGCAATGTCGCCAAGGCCTATGTGATCGGACGCGAGGCCGAAGCCTTCGCGCGCGACCTGGGCAACGTGGAGGCCGAGGTCTGCACCACCATGGAAACCGCGGTCGCGCGGGCCATGGCCGAGGCGCAGGCGGGCGACGTGGTGCTCCGCGCGCCCGCCGCGGCGAGTTTCGACCAATACGACAGTTTCGAGAAACGCGGCGAGGATTTCGTGACGCGGGTCATGGCCGCTCTTGAGTGAGCATCAACAGCGGACCGGACTTGGCATCGCGCTGAAGATCGGCGCGGTGCTGGCCTTCGTCGTGATGGGGGCGCTCATCAAGGCGACGGGAAACCGTGTGCCGACGGGCGAGGTCGTGTTCTTCCGGTCGTTTTTCGCGGTGCCGGTGCTGGTCGGATACCTCGCCTACGTCGGGCAACTTCATGCAGGCATCCGGACCGAGCGCTTCTTCGGCCATATGTGGCGGGGCGTGATCGGGACCACGGCGATGGGGCTGATGTTCACGGCGCTGACGATCCTGCCGCTGCCCGAGGTGACGGCGTTGCAATATGCGACACCGCTGTTCATCGTGATCTTCGCAGCTGTTTTCCTGGGGGAACGGATCCGCGTGTTCCGGATCTCCGCCGTCCTGATCGGGTTGGTCGGGGTGCTCGTCGTGCTCTATCCGCGCCTGTCCTCTCTCGGTGGTGAGATCGGCCATATGGAGGCCATCGGGGCGCTTCTGATGATCGGATCGGCCATTGCCGCCGCGCTTGCACAGGTGCAGGTGCGCAAGCTGGTGGCGACCGAGCGTCCCGCCACGGTGGCGCTTTATTTCTCGTTTTCCTCGACGCTTCTGAGCCTTCTGACCCTACCCTTCGGCTGGGTGATGCCCGGTGCGCTGGATGCGACAATGCTGGTGCTTTGCGGATTGGTCGGCGGGGCCGGGCAGGGGATGCTTTCGACCTCCTACCGCTACGCGCCCGCAAGCGTGGTGGCGCCGTTTGACTATGCCTCGATCTTCTTCGCGACCGCGCTGGGCATGATGTTCTTCGACGAGGTGCCGACGTCGACCACGCTTCTGGGCGCGGCCATCGTCATCGTGGCTGGTATCCTGATCATCTACCGCGAACGGCAGTTGGGCATGAGCCGCGAAAAGTCCCGGCGTTTCAAGCAGCCGCCCGCGTAAGGAGCGCGCTGACGCGCGCACAGGTCTTGCGCGGTCCCGCCTGCGGCGGGTCCACCCGGGGTT
>DOUP01000082.1 GCA_003520545.1 Maritimibacter sp.
ACCATGTGGCGCGACGTGTTCCTGACCAACAAGGACGCGACCCTCGAAATCCTCGGGCGCTTCACGGAAGAACTTTTCGCACTTCAACGAGCCATTCGGACCGGGGATGGCGACCAGTTGTTTGACTATTTCACACATACGCGCGCCATTCGCCGGGGCATCATCGAGGCCGGTCAAGACACCGATGCGCCCGACTTTGGCCGGGTGAAGCCGGAGTGATCAGGGCGGCGATCATAGCGCTTCTGGCAACGGCGCCCGCCGCATTTGCCGAGGCGCCGTCCGCTTCGCCCACACCGCCCGCGCGCCCCGGCCCGGTTGCTTCCCAAAGCGTCCCGCAAACCACGACCGCGCCCATTGCCGTGCCGCGCCCGAAAGCGCGCCCCGTCACCGGACCGGCGGCAACCCAGACACGGGTCGTGACGCCGCAGTCGCAAACGCAAACCAAAGACCCGGTTGGCACCTTCCTGAACACCCTGTTTACCGGCAATGGCGGCACGGGCGGCAACCCGACCAACACCAACGTCGTGCAAAAGACCGCAAGCGCAAGCTCGACGGTCTCCGGCGTCGCACGCTCGCCCACGCCGCCGGCCCGTCCCGAGAACCTGCAACGTCGCAACACGGTGCAGCGCACCGGCTTTGCCGCGATCCTACAAAATAACCAGCGACGGACCACGTCCCGAGGCTCGGTCTGCGGCGTGAACACGATCAAGGGCGTCGAGCTTCAGCAGATCCCCGGACGCATCAAGGGCTGCGGTGTCGCGGAACCAGTCAAAGTGACCTCGGTGGCAGGCGTGGGGCTGAGCCAACCGATCACGGTCGATTGTCCCACGGCCGTGGCGCTCGACACATGGGTGCAATTCTCGGTGATCCCGACAGTCGGAAAACTCGGCGGGGGCGTCTCCGGGCTTCATATCATGGCGAGCTACGCCTGCCGGACCCGCAACAACCAGCGCGGTGCGAAGGTCTCGGAACACGGGCGGGGCCGCGCGGTGGACGTGGGTGGGATCATCCTGAAAAACGGCGAGCAATTGAGCGTGCTCGATGACTGGCGCTCGCCCCATGGCAAGGTGATGAAGGCGCTTCACAAACAGGCCTGCGGAAACTTCGGCACGGTGCTTGGGCCCAACTCCGACCGGTTCCACCAGAACCATTTCCATTTCGACACGGCGAGCTATCGCTCCGGCGCTTATTGCCGCTGAGCGTGATCCGCCCTTCAAACGCAAGGAGACCGCATATGGCGCTTCGTCATGACATCGACCCCGATGGGCTTTTGGAATTTTCGGTGGTGTTTACCGACCGTTCGCTCAACCACATGTCGCAGTCCTTTCAACAGGTGATGCGCGACATCTCCGACGGGTTGTCGGCGGTCTATGACGCGGATGCGGTCGCCGTGGTCCCCGGTGGCGGCACCTACGCGATGGAAGCGGTCGCGCGGCAGTTCGCGACCGACAAGTCGGTGATGGTTCTGCGGAATGGCTTTTTCTCCTACCGCTGGACCCAGATTTTCGAAGCCGGGTCGATCCCCGCTTCTGAAACGGTGATCAAAGCCCGCCGGGTGGGCAACGATCACGATGCGCCCTTCGCGCCGCTCCCGGTGGACGAGGTCGTGGCGAAAATCCGCGAGGAAAAGCCCGACGTGGTCTTTGCCCCGCATGTGGAAACCGCTTCCGGCATCATCCTGCCGGACGACTACATTGCTGCCGTCACCGAGGCGGTGCACGAGGTCGGCGGTCTCTTCGTGCTGGACTGCATCGCCTCGGGCACGATCTGGGTCGATATGAAGGCGCTCGGCGTGGATGTGTTGATCTCGGCCCCGCAAAAGGGCTGGTCTGCGCAACCCTCCGCCGGCCTTGTGATGATGAACGAAACCGCGCTGGCCACGGCCAAGGCGACCCAGTCCACCTCTTTCGCCATCGACTTGGGCAAGTGGATCACGATCATGGAGGCCTATCTTTCCGGTGGCCATGCCTACCACGCGACAATGCCGACCGACGCCCTGCGCGCCTTCCGCGACGCGATGGTCGAAACGCGGGATTACGGTCTCGACCAGCTGAAAGAAGCACAGTGGGAGCAGGGACGGCGCGTGCGCGCGCTCTTGTCCGATCGCGGTTTCAAATCCGTCGCGGCCCCGGGGTTCGAAGCACCGGGCGTGGTGGTGGTCTACACCGACAACCCAGAGTTTCAGACCGGTCGCGCCTTCCTTGGTGAAGGGGTGCAGATCGCGGCAGGCGTGCCGCTCATGATTGATGAGGGCGAGGCCTATAAGAGCTTCCGCCTGGGTCTCTTCGGGCTTGATAAGCTCTATGACGTTGATGCGTCTGTCGCGCGGCTCGAGGCGGCCCTCGACGCGGTCATCTAAACCAACCGCGAGACAGGGAAAAGGCCGGGGTGCTCTGCACGCTCCGGCCTTCGTGCATCGGGATCAGGCCCCGACTGAAATCATGATAAGAACGATGTAAATCACCGGGGTCGCTGCGACCATGACGAGGGCGACACCCGCGAGCCCGAGGGTCAGGAAGCCGACAACGAGCGCCACGACCACCAGAAGGGCGATGGCGAAAAACCATATGGTGGCTTTCTTTTCGTCGAAATTCGCTTGTTCGGTGCTCATGGCAGCGTCTCCTGTTCGCGCAAGTGTTGGACTGTTTCCCTAAAGGATAATGGTGAATCTGAAATGTGCAAAACCGCCGCGCGACAGCCTGACGCAGGCGGCTGAAAGTCGCCCGTGCGTGGCGGGTTACTTTGGCCCGAGACCCGCCCGCATGACTTTCGTGCGCACCGGCTTGATGTCGTGGATCGCCTTCAGTCCAAGCAGCCGCACCGCTTGCAGGCCCGCCTCGCCGGACCGCGCCACGCGGTTGAAGAGGTCGATGGCCCGAGCTCGGCGCGCGATGTCAGGTTTGCGCGCCGCCTCGTAAGCGGCCAGCACACCGGGCGCGCCGGGATCGTTCGGTGCGGACTCCACTTGGGTCAGAAGCTCGGCCAGGTCGTTGAGCGAGGTGTTCAGACCCTGCGCCCCGATGGGGGGCAGCGCATGGGCCGCCTCGGCCATCACCGCGACGCGTCCTTCGACCAACCGATCGGCGGTCTGCGTGATGATCGGCCAGATCGAGCGCCGCCCCTTGAGCCGCATCCGGCCCAGGAGGTTCGTCGAGCGCGCCTGCATCACATCCTCGAAGGCCGGGACCGGCATCTCCATCAGCTCGACCGCCCGCGGGCCGAGGTTCATCCAGACAATGGCGCTGGCGTGCTGCCCGTCGATGTCGGGCAGGGGCACGATAGTGAAAGGGCCGCCCTCGTTGTAGATCTCGGTCGAGATATTGTCGTGGGGCACGTCATGGGTGACGGTGAATGCGAGGCTCTTCTGCCCGTAGCGCGTTGTCGTCACCTCGATCCCCGCAGCCTCTCGCAGAGGCGAGAATTTACCGTCTGCCGCGATTGCCAGTTTCGCGCGCACGGTCGATCCGTCGGTCAGCGCGACGATCACTTCGGAGGTGCGGTTGACGAGGCTTTTGAACCCGGTGCCGTATAGCGCGGTGATGTTTTCGGCGTTTTGCAGGTAGCCCCACAATTCGCGCCGCACCATCCAGTTCATCAGGTTCCACCCAAAAGGCTCGTCGGAGACGTCGCTCGCGCGGAAGGCCCTGCGCTCGCGCACCTCGGGCGGCCAGCCCACGGTGTCGATGACCGCGAGTTGCTCCAAGGGTTTGGAATAGGGCTCCAGCAGGTCCCACAATCCACAAGCCTCAAAGAGGTCGCGCGCGGGCTGCAAGAAGGCGGTGGAGCGCAGGTCGGAACCGTCGAGGTCCGCCTCTGTCACTGGCGGCACCGGATCGACCATCACGAGCTAATAACCCCGCGCAGCAAAGCTTGCCGCCGCCACTTGCCCGGCGATCCCGCCGCCGGATATGAAAATGTCCGCTTCGCGTCGTTCCATGGTCATTCCTTACTCCCGCCGCGCGCGCTGGCCAAGTCGCCGAGTTGCGACAGAAAGTCCGAAAGGTGTGTCGTATGGTGGTGGATGTGATCGCCCGTTGCCCGTTCGGCGGCCACATGCACGGTTTGCATCCCCATGTCGTGAGGCACGGCGAGGTTGCGGGGATCGTCCTCGAACATCGCCGCAGCAAGGGGGTCGAGACCATCCAACGCGAAAACCGTTTCAAACGCCTCCCGGATCGGTTTCGGGTGAAACGCGGCTTCCTCGACGCCGTAAAGCTGGTCGAACAGGCCCGATAGACCACGGGCCTCCAGCACGCGCTCGGCATAGGGCACGGTGGCGTTCGTATAGACGATCTTGCGCCCCGGAAGGTCGGTGATCCGCGCGGCAAGCTCGGCGTCAGGCTCCAGGGGCGCGAAAGAGATGTCGTGCACCGCCTCCAGGTATGGTCCGGGGTCCATGTGGTGCTCGGCCATCAGACCGGCCAGCGTGGTGCCATATTCACGCCAGTAATGCAGCCGCAGACGGTCCGCCTCGGCATGATCGATGCCCAGAGTGTCCATTACCCAGCGGGTCATCAGGATCTGGATCTGGTCGAACAAACCCTGCTCCGGTGGATACAGCGTGTTGTCCAGGTCAAAGACCCAGGTGGTGACGTGGCTGAAGCGTTCTGAAACCATGCGCGCACCCTAAAGCGTTCCGCCAAGAACCTGAACCACTGGTTTTTTTTTGCGGAACGCGTGAAACGTTCATATGATGCGCTGCGCGCCACCGCATCCCTGTCCCGGGAATATGTCGGGACGCTTTAATCTCGGCGGTGGAGAAGCGGAAGCACGACTGCGTCACAAAGTCGCCCAAGCGCGTGATCGGCCCCCCGCGCTTGCCCCCGTGCTTGAATGTCGCAGGCCCCCGTGCAAAATCGCGGGATTGATGGGAGGACATCCGGTGCGGCAGACGAAAAACGGTCAAAAAGACGCCTATGAACTCATTCTCGATGCGATCGACGAAGGTATGTACAAGCCCGGCGATCGCATGGTGGAGAGCGAGCTTGCCGACCGGTTCGGAATGTCGCGCACCCCGATCCGCGAGGCCCTGCAACGGCTGGAGACCCAGAGCCTCCTGAACCGCGACGGACGGTCTTTGATTGTCGCCTCGCTCGACCACAACCAGCTTCACGAGCTCTACACAGTGCGCTCTGAACTGGAGGGGCTCGCTGCGCGGTTGGCCGCCCAACATGCGGCACCCGAGGAGCAACGTGTCCTGCGCGAGATGGTGGACAACGACAAGACACTGGTCAACGACCCGGATGCGATGGCCCGGGCCAACCGCCGGTTTCACCGGCAAATCCATCTGGCCTCGCACAACCGCTACCTGCTTCAGCAACTCGACCTTGTGCATCGGACCATGGCGCTCCTGGCGACCACCTCGCTTGCGGTGGCGGGTCGGCCGGAGGACGCGCTTTCCGAGCATGACGCCATCGTGCGCGCTATCGAAGAGCGGGACGGTGACGCCGCCGACGAAGCGCTGCGCACCCATATTTCCAAGGCGTTCGAAACCCGCCTGAAGCTCGACAGCCTGGCTCTTAACGAGGTCTGATCTCGCCACCGGCCTTCTGTATCGGGTCCAGGACGGTGTCGAGCGTTTCCCGCACCCGGTCGGCATGTCCATGCTGGGTCTTGTCCCAGTAGAACGGCTTCACGACAATCTCGATCAGCCCTTTGGTCGCGGCGAGCGACGCGAGGGGAAAGTAGAAATGCAGGGTCGGCACCCATTTTCGCAAGAACCTGTGTTCGGGCCCGCCCACCGCGATCATCCCGACGGTGATGGTGAGGATCTCGGCGGCGACAAAGGTCACGCCCAACGCCAGGAACATCCAGGTCGGCATTGCTTTGACGAGCGGATGGGGGATGCCGAACACGACGATCCAGAAGGACCAAAGGAACGGGGCGAGGATGAACTGGCTCAGCGACCCGAGAAACAGGATCTGCACGCCGAAGAATTTTCTCGGACCGAGGTCGGCGAACAAACGCGCCGGGCTGCGCATGTGCACGCCGTATGTCATGGCGTAGCCCTTGATCCAGCGGGAGCGTTGTTTGACCCATGGCCAGAGCCGACAGTTGGCCTCTTCTTTCGTGACGGTTTCGATCAGTTCTGTGCGAAAGCCGTGCCGGGCAAGCCGAATGCCGAGGTCGGCGTCTTCGGTGACATTATGCGCATCCCATCCGCCAAGGCTTTCCAGCGCGGCGCGGCGGAAGAAGAGTGTCGTTCCGCCAAGCGGGATCGCGAACCCCAAGCGGGCCATGCCGGGCAGGACGACGCGAAACCAGGTGGCGTACTCAATGGTAAAGGCGCGCGCGAGCCAGTTGGTGCGCGGGTTGTAGAAGTCCAGGATGCCTTGAAGGCAGGCGACCCAAGGCCCGGCGTTGTGAAACCGATCCACGACTTTGCGGATTTGGTCGGCGTCCGGCGCATCTTCGGCGTCATAAACACCGATGATGCTGCCCCGGCAAAAATCCAACGCGAAATTGAGCGCGCGGGGTTTGGTCCTCACGGTGCCCCGGGGGACGCGGACCTGACGCATCCATGGCGGAAGATCGGACCGCGCCAGTGTTGTCTGCGTCAGCGTGTCGTCTTCTTCGACGGCCAGACAGATGTCGAGAAGGGCGCGCGGGTAATTGAGCTTGCTCAACCGTTTGACCAAACGCCCTGCGATCTCGGTCTCTTTGAAAAGCGGCACGAGGACCGACACCGTGGGCAACCGTGCCCCGGCAGCCTCTTCCGTCGGCGGTTGTGACCCGCGCCCGTGCTGCTTTCGCCTCAGGTAGAAGGTGGCCGCGAGAAACTTGATCGCGGAATTCGCGAGGAGGGTGAGCACCGCCCAGCCGGTCACGACGGCGAACCCCAGAACGGGCGAGAGCACAAAGAGCGTGGTGATGGCCAACACGATCGCAATCCCCAATCGACCGGCCGATTTCGGGTTCCACGAGCGACAGGACTGGTCGCTGTCCACCCGTGTCTCGGCCCGTCCGGCGAGGTCTCGGTGGCGCATGGCGACTAGTGCGGATTGGATCGCGCGTTCCGGGGCGACGGCGAGACGCGCGTCGCGGAACGCGGCGGGCAGGCGGCGGGCAATCCGGTCTATCTCGTCCGGGTGGGAGCAGATCAGAACAACTGTGCCGCCGACCCGTTTCCAGGGAACGACCCCATGCCGAATACACAACTCCGTCCCGACCTCGTCCACCAGCCGCACGTCCGGCGGGTCGCGATCGAGGTCGGCGACGACAGTCTTGTGACGCTCGGCCAGGGCACGGTAAAGCGCGGTCTCTGTGACCATTCCGTTGGCCAGGAGAATGTCGCCGAGCCGTGCATCCTCCTTGGTTTGGCGCAGCAGCGCTTCGGACAGGGCAACTTCGGTGATGGCGCCATGGTCGAGCAGGATCTGGCCCAGGGGCTTGCGGCGATTTCGGTGGGGGTGGGTGACGGGAGGCCTTGAAAACGAAGCCTTTTGCGAAAACGACAACGCCTGTGCGGGCTGGGCCGCATGCAAGGCGTTTCGATCATGGATGGTGATCGTCATTTGTCCACACTGACCCCACTCCGTTCAACCGGAGCTTGCAGCGCGGATGGTTAATGTTGTGTTAACGAAACCGGCGTGTCGCCTTCGAACGCGGCTATTTCCGTGAGGACATCGCGTCGGCGAAGCGTTCGAACAGGTAATAGCTGTCCATCGGACCCGGACTGGCTTCGGGGTGGTACTGCACCGAGAACACCGGGCGTTCGTCCATGGCGATGCCGCAGTTCGACCCGTCGAAGAGCGAGACATGTGTCTCGGTCACACCTTTAGGCAAGCTTTGTGCATCAACCGTAAACCCATGGTTCATGGACGTGATCTCGACTTTGCCGGTGGTGTTGTCCTTCACCGGGTGGTTCGCGCCGTGGTGGCCGTGGTTCATCTTCACGGTCTTGGCCCCCAACGCGAGGGCGAGCATTTGGTGGCCGAGGCAAATGCCGAAGATCGGCAGGTCGGTCTCGTCCAGAACCGATTGGATCATCGGCACGGCATATTCGCCCGTGGCCGCCGGGTCGCCGGGGCCATTGGACAGAAACACGCCGTCGGGACCGTGTGCGAGCACCTCTGCCGCCGTCGCGGTGGCGGGCAGGACGGTCACGTCGCAGCCAGCGGAAGCAAGGCAGCGCAGGATGTTGCGCTTCGCGCCGTAGTCGATTGCGACGACCTTGTACTTGGGGTTTTCCAGCTTCGGGAAGCCATCCGGCCAGGCCCACCGCATTTCGTCCCAGCGATAGCTTTGCGCACAGGTCACGCCCTTGGCGAGGTCGAGACCCACGAGGCCCGGAAAGGCGCGGGCCTTGGCAACCAACGCCTCGATGTCGAAGGTGCCGTCGGGGTCATGCGCAAGCGCCACATGCGGCGCGCCTTGCTGGCGGATGGCGCGGGTCAGGCGGCGGGTGTCGACGCCGCCGATACCGATGCGGCCCCGTTTGGCGAGCCAGCCAGCCAGGTCTTCGGTCGCGCGCCAGTTCGACGGTTCCGTCGGGTCCCATTTGACCACCATGCCTTCGGCGACCGGGTCCTGGGTCTCGTCGTCCTCGGGGTTCACACCGGTGTTGCCGATATGCGGAAAGGTAAAGGTCACGACCTGGCCCGCGTAGGACGGATCGGTCATGATTTCCTGGTACCCCGTCATCGCGGTGTTGAAGCACAACTCGGCGGTGGTGTCGCCCGTGGCGCCGAACCCTTTGCCGTAAAAAATGGTTCCGTCTGCCAGTGCGAGGCAGGCGGTTGGTTTTTGCGTAGCAGGCATGACGAAACTCCCCGGCGGATCGCGTGGTACCTACGGTCGCGCGCGCGGAGGGTCAAGGGGCGAGAGCGCTTGTTTTCCACTCTCGGATTGCGTATTCACGGGGCTTCGTCACAGCCAGAGTGGAGCGAAACCATGGACCTGCGCAGCCGTTTGAACGAAGCGCTCAAGACCGCGATGAAAGAGAAGCAGGCAGACCGCCTGTCGACCCTGCGTCTCATCAACGCCGCCATCAAGGACCGCGAGATCGCCCTGCGTGGAGAGGGCGAGGATGCGGGCGAAGTCGGTGACGACGCAATCCTGTCGATCCTCGGTAAGATGGTGAAACAACGCCAGGAATCCGCGCGTGCCTACGAAGAAGGCGGGCGTCTGGAGCTGGCGGAAAAGGAGCTCGAAGAGATCAAGGTGATCCAGGAGTTCCTGCCCAAGAAGCTGTCCGACAAAGAGGTCGAAGAGGCGGTAAACGGGGCCATCAAAGAGGTCGGCGCATCGTCGATTCGCGATATGGGCAAGGTGATGGGCGTGCTCAAGGCCAAATACACCGGCCAGATGGATTTCGGCGTGGTCGGCCCGATGGTCAAGTCGCGGCTCGGCTGAGCTTTCACGCCGGTTTTAAAAGTGTTTAGCGCGGCGTCACGACGCGGTTACCGTTCCAGGTACCGCGCGCGCTACGCCGTGAAAAGCATATGTAAAGCATATGACATCCATATGATTCCCATGCACCGAAACGATGCGAGGATCTCAATTAACGCGGGCGGGCGGTGCTTTCAGCCTCCCGAAACCTGTGCGTTAATGCCGGGGGCCGCTGAGTCGGGTTGCACCTGTGGAGATTGACCCACCCGGCTTTTCGCGTGAAGTAGGGGCGAGGCCGGGCGACCGGCCATTTTTCATTCAGAGGTTTCGTCATGTCCGCCACCACAACGCCTGCGCGCCCGCCGCTTGACGGCGATGCACCGGACAATGCCGCGCGGGATCGGCTCGTGATCGCGCTTTTGTTGATATCGACCTTCGTCATGATCCTGAACGAAACCGTCATGGCGGTGGCGATACCCCGGCTGATGGTCGACCTGGGGGTCACGGCCAATGCGGCACAATGGCTGACGACGGCGTTTCTTCTGACCATGGCGGTGGTGATTCCAATCACGGGGTTTTTGATCCAGCGGTTCCACACGCGGACCATTTTCCTCATGGCGCTGAGTTTTTTCAGCACCGGAACTCTAATCGGGGCCTTGGCGCCGGGGCTTGGGCTCCTGATCTTCGCGCGGGTGGTCCAGGCCTGTGGCACGGCGATGATGATGCCGCTCCTGATGACCACCGTGATGACGCTCGTGCCGCCGGACAACCGGGGCAAGGTCATGGGCAATATCTCCATCGTGATCTCGGTCGCGCCCGCCATCGGGCCGACGATTTCGGGGATCATCCTGAACCTGCTCGACTGGCGCTGGCTGTTCATCCTGATTCTGCCCATCGGGTTAAGCGCCTTGGCGCTGGGCTATGCCAAGCTCGTGAACGTGACGGAGCCGAAGAAGGTGCCGCTGGATGTGATCTCGGTGCCACTGGCGGCTGTTGGCTTTGGCGGGCTGGTCTATGGCCTGTCCACCATCGGGGAGGGCCACGGCACCGAGGGCGGGATGCCGATCTGGGTGCCGCTGGTCGTCGGCGTCGTGGTGCTGGCCGCGTTCATCTGGCGGCAGCTGGTGCTTGGACCCGAGGAGCGGGCCTTGCTGGACTTGCGGACCTTTCGCGAGAAGGTCTTCACGGTGGCCGTGATCATGATGGCGCTGGCGATGATGGCGCTCTTCGGGATGATTATCCTGCTGCCGATCTACATGCAGAACGTGTTGGGGATGGAGCCGTTGCAGGCCGGGTTGATGCTGCTCCCCGGCGGGCTGACCATGGGGCTGCTCGCGCCCATCGTGGGGCGGTTGTTCGATGCCTTCGGGGCGCGCAAGCTGGTCATTCCCGGCGCGGTGGCCGTGTCAGCCGCGCTTTGGACGATGGTGACCTTCACACCCGAAACCGTCATCGCCTGGGTGCTCGGGGCGCATATCCTGTTATCCATCGGCCTAGCGTTTCTCTTCACGCCGCTCTTCACCTCCGGCCTGGGGGCGCTTCCACCGAAGCTCTATTCCCACGGAAGCGCCATGATCGGGACGTTGCAGCAGGTGTCGGGCGCGGCGGGGATCGCGCTTTTCGTCTCCGTGATGTCGGTGGTGTCGGCGCGAGCCACGGCCGGGGGCGCGGACGCGGTTCATGCGCTGTCCCAAGGTCTGTCGATGGGGTTCATGTGCGGGGCGATCGCGTCACTGGGCCTGATCGTCGCCGGGTTCTTCGTGCGCCGCCCGCCCGACAGCGCCGGTGGTCCGCCGCCGGGGCATTGATGGTGCCAAAAGGTGCGCGCCTTGCGGCGCGCGCCGGATGAGCATGGGCTTTGCCCATGCGGATGGGGCGCTGCCCCAGGTGACCTTTGCGCGCAAAGGTCACGTCCCCGAAGTATTTTTGAAACGGTGAAGGGTCAGGCGCGGCGCGACTTGGCGAGCGTGAGAGCGCGGGCGAGGTCGTCGTAGAGCCTGGGGCGTTCGTCTTCCGACAGGAAAGCCCCGATTTCGACCTCGCGGCCATTTCCCTTGAGCGTGATGTAGTCTTTCAGATTGCCGCTCTGCGGGTGGCGCTGGACGGTGACCCAGTGGGGGTTGGCCTCCCACTCCGAGAATTCTCGGTTGGGGCCGGTACGTGTCAGGTGGATGTGGTCGGGCCAGATGGTGAGTTCTTCGAGGATTTCGCCGTCGCGGTAGCTTTTGCCGATGAACCACCACAGGCCGAAGATCGCGATGAGGCCGGGGATCAGGAGCCACCAGAGCGCCGCAGTGCCGACAAAGCCTGCGACCGGGATCATCATGGCGCAGTAGGCAAAGCCGATGGCGAAGGCAAAGCCGCGCTTGGGGAGCGAGCGGTAGGGCCAGAGGTGAAGCACGGCGATGGGGTCACCGCCGTCGTCGTGGCCGGGGGCGTCCTGGGCCGGGGCTTCGGTGATCGGATGGTCCCATTCATAGGGCATCAACGAGCCCTCCGGAGGCGGCGGAGGAGGGGCCGGATGAGGATGACGAAGGCGAGGCCCATGAGGCCTGCCATGAAGAGAGTGCCGCCAAGGTTGGCGGCGGCGGTACGCCAGCCGTCGGTGCCGGGGGGCTGGGAGGTCAGGGGCAGGAGGCTGACCGCGCCGCCGATGAGGACCATGAGGAAAAGCGTGACCGTGGTCAGTCGGTCTTCGGTCCCGAGACGCTCTTTCACGCCTTGGGCGACGAGCAGAAGGAAGCTCAGGATCACGAGGCTACGGACGAAGACGATGGAGCCGGTCACGTAGTAGGTGTCGGCATAGGTATCAGGGATATCCACAGGCCAGGTCATGGCGGTGACCATGTAGGCCGCCGCGCCGATCAGCCCTCCGGCCATCACCAGCGACGCGCGCAGGTGCAGCGCCAGGGCTGCGAGGGCCGGGGCCGGGATCAGGAGAAGCAGGGCGGCGTGCGGCAGCATGGGGGTCCTTCCAACGAAAAAGGCCCGGAGCGTTACCTCCGGGCCTTCGGTTTCTTTCGCCGTATGCCCTTAGTGAGCGTGCGACTTGTCCCAGTCTTCCCGCTTCGGGAGCTGCTCGAAGGTGTGCTCCGGCGGCGGGGAGGGCAGGGTCCATTCCAGCGTGTCCGCGTATTCGTTCCAGTAGTTGTTCTCGGTCACGCGGCGACCTGCACGCAGGGTGTAGATGATGATGCCGAAGAAGAAGATGAACGACGCGAAGGAGAGGAACGCACCCCAGGAGGAAACGTAGTTCCACTGCGCGAAAGCTTCCGGATAGTCGATGTAACGACGTGGCATGCCCTGACGCCCCAGGAAGTGTTGCGGGA
>DOUP01000150.1 GCA_003520545.1 Maritimibacter sp.
GCTTGCCCCGCCTCGAACGCGCGCTCGGAGGAGGCCAGCCGATCCGCCACCTCGACCATCCCGCAGGCATGGATCACCCGCGTCGCGAGCTGCGCCATGCCGGGCGTGAAGCGGTCAAGACGCGCCTCTTTCTCGACGGTCGCGAAACTCTCGGCATAGATCGCTGCCGGGTCTCGCTCGTATCGCAGGGGAGGGCGGGTCATTTCGAACGCGCCGATTCCGGGCCGTGCGGGTGTTTCGCGTGGGGGTATTCGGCGTGGTGATGGTGGTGCGCGTGATCTTGGTCATGGGAATGACCGTGGCCATGATCGTGGTGGTGATGGTGATCCTGCATGTGCAGGCGGCATTCGCCCGTGCAGAAGGTGGTGCAGAAGGTGCAGTCCTCGACGTTGGAGCCGGGGGCCTGGGCGCCCTGCCCTTCAACGTGGTGGTGATGGCTTTCCTGCACAGCACCGACCTCGGCCTCGAAGCCCAGCACCTCGACCCGGTATTTGCACATGACGCAGGTCGGCGGCACGACCGATCCGGTGGCCGGGTGACCCAGGCGGTCTTCGGGTTTGATGTGTTTGTGGCTGCCTTCGAGCGACAGGACCTGTTCGCGGTAAGAGCAGGTGCCGCAGTTGGGCGGGGGCACGTCCGAGAGCTGTTCGGTCACGCGTTCGGCAAAGGTTTCCAGCACCTTGGGATGGTCGCCCAGGTAGCCCGCCTTCACGAACTGGATGTCGGGGTTCGCCTCCGCCACCTTGTCGGTGAAACCGTAGATGCGGTCGATCAGGATGCCGGAGAACAGGAAATACGGGAAGACGACGATGCGCTTGTAGCCCAGCTTGGCCGCATGGATCAGCGCGGGTTCCACCAGCGGGAAGGTCACGCCGGAATAGCCGACTTCGAGCCAGCCGAAGCCCATGCCTTCCTGCAAGAGCCGCGCGATTTTGGAGACGTTGCCGTTGGCGTCCGGGTCCGACGCGCCGCGGCCGATGACAACAAGGCAGGTGTCCTCCAGCGCGACTGGGCCCTGCGCTGCGTCGGCCTGTGCAATCGCGGTGCCGATACGATCCCCGGCGGCAGCGACCATTTTCGGGTCCACGCCCAACTCGCGCCCGTAGGAGACCTCGATCCCGTTTTCCTCGGCATAGGTGTTGAGCACGGTGGGGATGTCGTTCTTCGAGTGCATCGCGGCGAAGAGCATCCCCGGCACGGCGAGGATCTTCTTGCAGCCCGCGTCGCGCAGGTTGTCCAGCCCGACACGGATCACCGGGTTGGCGAATTCGAGATAGCCGTAATCCGTCACCCAATCCTCCGGGAAATATCCCGGCAGCTTCTCGGCCAGCACGGCAAACTCATCCACCGCAGCCTGGCTGCGCGAGCCGTGGCCGCAGATCATCACTCCGATTTTCGTCATTTGGTCAGGCTTCCTGCGGCTCCGCGTCGGGGGTTTCTTCCTCTTCGGCCTCGTCCGAGACCTCGTCGTCCTTCTGCCCCTTCAGCGCGCCCCAAACGGCCACGCCGATTGCCACGCCAATCGCCACGCCCGCGACGACGTGGTCGTGCCCGGCAACCTCTCCGAGGTGTCCGATGTGCGCGAGCGCGGTCTGCGGCGTCAGCGCCAGAAGAGCAATGATCAGGTGTTTCATACCTTTGTCCTTCGCATGGCTGAGGCCGGAAAGGACAAGCGGAAGCGGCGGTTCCCCGCCAAAACCCGACGACGCCGCCGCGATCCCCTGTCTGGGTCGATCCCTGGCGGTCCACCTTTCCGGCCCCGGTTTCGGGGCATCGTCGCGGGAAGCTCTAGCGGAAACTTCCAGGTGGCTCAATGGGAACCGGCCATGGGGCAGGCATCTCGTCGCGCTCTGTGCATGAGTGCACGAAGCCTGCGCCGAGTGAACCGTATCGCGCACCTTTGCGTTTCCTTATCAAGACACAAACGGAAGGAGTCTCTCATGGGCTATCTGCAAAATGGCGAATGGCAAACCGGCTGGTATGACACCAAGGCGCACGGCGGCAAATTCGTGCGTAGCGACACCAAGTTCCGCGACTGGATCGTGAAAGATGGCGAGGAGGCCCCGGACGGCGCCACGGCCTATCCGGCCGAAAGCGGGCGCTATCATCTCTATGTTTCCTATGCCTGCCCCTGGGCGCATCGGACGCTTATCTTCCGTGCGATCAAGGGGTTGGAGGATCATATCTCGGTCTCGGTCGTGCATCCCGACATGCTGGACGACGGCTGGACCTTCGACGACGACTTTCCCGGCGCGACCGGCGATACGCTCATGGGCAAAGAGTTCGCGCGCGAGATTTACACCGAGGCCGACCCCGGGATTTCGGGGCGCGTCACGGTGCCGATCCTGTGGGACAAGAAGACCGGCAGCATCGTGTCGAACGAATCGGCCGAGATCATCCGGATGTTGAATTCGGCCTTCGACGACATCACCGGCGACACCCAGGATTTCTGGCCGAAGCCCCTGCGTGACGAGATCGAAGAGGTGAACGCCCGAATCTACGACACGGTGAACAACGGCGTCTACAAGGCGGGGTTCGCGACCAGCCAGGAAGCCTATGACGAGGCCGTTCTGGCGCTCTTTGCGTCGCTCGACTGGTTGGAAGAGCGCTTGTCGACCCAGCGCTACCTGGTCGGCGAGCAGATTACCGAGGCCGACTGGCGGTTGCTGACCACGCTCCTGCGGTTCGACCGGGTGTATCGCGGCCACTTCAAGTGCAACCGCAACAAGCTGATCGAGTTCCCGAACCTCTGGGCCTATGCCCGCGAGCTGTACCAGGTGCCGGGCGTGGCCGGGACCGATTATCCGGCGCATTACGAGCGACATTACCACTACAGCCACGACATGGTGAACCCGCATCGAATCGTCCCGATCGGGCCGGACGAGGACTGGTCCGAACCGCATGGGCGGGACAGGCAGTTCGCGAACATGAAATCGGCCTGATGGCCGATGCCTCCGGCGGGGATATTTGGAGCACGATGAATGTGACGGGGGCGCTTCGGTGTCCCCGTTTTTCGTGGGTTACTTGAACGGCGCCATGCCTGCGCGCGCAAGCTCATCGGCGCGTTCGTTCTCGGGGTGGCCGGCGTGGCCCTTGATCCATTTCCACGCGACGTTGTGGCGAGCCTGGGCTTCGTCCAGCCGTTGCCACAGCTCCACGTTTTTCACGGGCTTCTTGTTCGAGGTCCGCCAGCCGTTCCGTTTCCAGCCATGGATCCAGCCGGTAACGCCGTTTTTCACATAGGCGCTGTCGGTGACGATGGTAATGGACGAGGCGCGCTCCAGCGTTTCCAGCGCCATGATCGCCGCCATCAACTCCATCCGGTTGTTGGTGGTTTGCGCTTCGCCGCCGCTGAGCCTGCGTTCCTTGAGGACCGTGTCGCCCTCCTTGGCTTCGAGCAGCACCCCCCAGCCGCCGGGGCCGGGATTGCCGGAGCAGGCGCCATCGGTATGGGCAACGAGATCAACCATGGGCCTGCACCCAGATCCACGGGCCTTTTGTGCCGTCGAGCCCTTTGCCGGTGCCCTTGAACCGGGCGGCGGGCGTGAAGCCTGTCATGGTCAGATGGCGCACGAGATCGTCCTCGGAATAATAGGAATAGAAACGACCCAATCGGTCGCGGCCCTCTCCTTCGCCCAGTTTCATACCGATGTGCAAGAGGCCGCCGGGCCTGATCGCCTGTTTGAGCGCCGTGAGGTGAAACGGAAAGGCCGCGCGCGGGGCGTGAAGCAGGGAAAAGTTGGCCCAGATGCCATCGTAGAGATCCATTCCTGCGATGTCGTCAAAGGTGGCCTGGCGCGCGGTGACGCCCGCCTTTTTCGCCGTGGCCACCATGGCGGCGCTCGCGTCCACGGCGTCGACCGTCAGCCCCGCGTCCATCATGCGGCGGGCGTCCAGACCGGGTCCGCAACCGAGATCGAGCACATGGGCGGCGCCCGGCAGCACCGCGATGAAGCTATCCAGCCCCGGCGTCTCCCACGCGCTGACCATGGTCGCATAATCAGGCGAGCGGGCGTCGTAGACCGCGAGGGTCTTCGCGTCCGCACTCATGCGGCGAAATGGCCGATGACGAGGCAGGCGACGACAACCGAGGTCAGGAGCAGACGCAGCTTCATCCACCACGCGGGCGCAAGGCCGGATTTCATCGCGGCGTTGTCGATGGGAAGCAGCACAAGGAAACCGACCGCCGCCGAGATCAGCGCGTATTCCCCGAGGATGAAGAAAAACGCCCAGAGCGCGGGGATCACCGACACAATGTAGAGCGTGGCCGCCTGTTTGCCCGTGGCACGGGTGGCGAAGCCCCAGATCACGCCGGACATGAAGGGCAGGATCACCATGGCGTAGTCGGCGAGGATGCCGTAGCCGGTGAAATAGTCGCTCATCCACGAGACAGGGACGAAGCTCGTCACCAGCCCCCAGACGAAGGGGATCAGGCCCGCGAGCCCCAGAAACAGGGGCGTGCGGGGAATGCCCATCAGGCCGGTTCGCGCAACACGCGCGGGACTTTGAACTCCACGTTCTCTTTCGCGGTTTCCACCATGTCGACAGTCACGTCGTAGCGGTCCTTGAAGGCCTGGATCACTTCGTTGATCAGCACTTCGGGGGCCGAGGCCCCGGCGGTGATGCCGACCGCCTTGGCCCCGTCAAGCGCGCGCCAGTCGATCTCGTCCGCGCGGCCCACGAGTTGGGAATAGGCGCAGCCGTTCGAGGCGCCCACTTCCACCAGGCGGCGCGAGTTGGAGCTGTTCGGCGCGCCAATGACGAGCAGCGCGTCCACCTTGGGCGCGATGGCCTTCACGGCTTCCTGGCGGTTGGTGGTGGCGTAACAGATGTCTTCCTTGTGCGGCCCGATGATGGCCGGGAAGCGATCCTTGAGCGCGGCGACGATGTCGATGGTGTCATCGACCGACAGCGTGGTCTGGGTGATGAAGGCCAGCCGTTCGGGATCGCGGGGGGTGATCTTTGCCACGTCCTCGACCGTTTCGACCAGGAGAACCTCGCCGTCGGGAAGCTGGCCCATGGTGCCGATGGTTTCCGGGTGGCCTTCGTGGCCGATCATCACCATTTGCAAGCCGTTCGCGTGGTGGCGTTCGGCTTCGATGTGGACCTTGGACACGAGCGGACAGGTCGCATCGACATAGATCATCTCGCGTTTCGCGGCCTCGGCGGGGACCGCTTTGGGCACCCCGTGGGCCGAGAAGATCACCGGGCGGTCGTCCGGGCATTCTTCGAGCTCTTCGACGAAAATCGCGCCCTGTTCGCGCAGGCTGTCCACGACGAACTTGTTATGCACGATCTCGTGCCGGACATAAATCGGCGCGCCCCATTTCTCGATCGCCATTTCGACGATCTTGATGGCCCGGTCGACGCCGGCGCAAAAGCCGCGGGGGGCCGCGAGGACAAGGGACAAAGGCTGTTTGGTCATATCGCGCTCCTGTTCGTCCCACACCTAATAGGGCGGGCCTGCGAGGTCTAGGGGCCGGGAATCACGGATGCGCGGGATGTGGCGAAGTGCAAACGGCCGACCAAGGGCGGCGCTGACCCGTGGACCCTCGCGAAACGCTGAAAACGAAATCGCCCGGCGGGAGTGGACGCCGGGCGATGACAATCATGATGACCTGCGCCGTCAGGCGTCAGCGTCTTCTTCGTGGTTGGTCGACACGCGCATGTCTTCGCGCGGCGGACGGCCGATCACGTCCTTCAACTCATCGAGTTCGATGAAGTTGTCGGCTTGGCGGCGAAGTTCGTCCGCGATCATCGGCGGCTGGCTCCGGATCGTTGAAACGACGGAGACCCGGCACCCTTTGCGTTGAAGCGACTCGACCAGCGGGCGGAAATCGCCATCACCAGAGAAGAGCACGATGTGATCCACATGTGGCGCGATCTCCATGGCATCGACGGTCAGCTCGATATCCATGTTCCCTTTCACCTTGCGACGGCCCATCGAGTCCGTGAACTCTTTGGCGGGCTTCGTCACCATGGAGAAACCGTTGTAATGGAGCCAGTCGACGAGCGGCCGGATCGGCGAGTAGTCGTCATTTTCCAAAAGCGCCGTATAGTAGAAAGCCCGAAGCAGTTTGCCCCGGCGCATGAACTCCTGACGCAGGAGCTTGTAGTCGATGTCGAATCCAAGCGACTTTGCCGCCGCATACAAATTCGATCCATCAATGAAGAGCGCGAGGCGCTCATCTTTGTAGAACATAATTCTTCCTTCCGAATTCTGTTCGTCGTTGCTGCTGTGAGTGGTAAGCGAAAAAAATAATGGCACCGACGAATCTTCGCGGAAAATAAGGATCGAACGCCATGTCGCAAGCCTCCGAGCCGAATTTACCTAGGGGAAACTTCCTCGTATCACTTGGAAGTAACGCCGAGTCACGCGCCGGCGGACCGGCGGACACGGTTAACGCTGCCTTTTCTTCGTTGGACAACGGGTCGATCAATGTTCTTGCCCGCAGTCGATTGTATGTATCTCCTTTTGTGCCCGAAGGGGCTCAGCCTGATGTTGTGAACGCGGTCGCCTTATGTGAGTCTAAACTCACTGCGGACGCAATCCTGTCCTGCCTGCACGACATCGAAGCAGCGTTCGACCGCCAACGCATTGGGCGCTGGACGAACCGGACGCTCGATCTCGATCTGCTCAATCTGGACCAAAAAATGCTCCCTGACCAGTCCACGCTTCGTGAATGGGTCGAGCTACCTTTGGAAAAACAACGAACTCGCACGCCTGAAACACTCTTGCTTCCGCATCCTCGAATGCAGGATCGCGCATTTGTTCTGGTCCCCGCCCTCGACGTTGCGCCGGATTGGCGCCACCCGCTTCTCGGAAAAACGATTCGCGAGATGTTGGCGGACCTGGACCCCGCCGATGTGGCCAAGGTTCGCCTGTTGAACCCTGCGCCGCCATAGCCGAGGCTAAAGAGGGGCCATCTCGGCGCGAATCCACCGGGTTCACCCGTGTTCCCCCCTGTTTTGCGCGTGTTTTCCCTTGTCTTCATGCCCAATCGCCCATAGATAGGCCCCTCACACGCCCAAAGATATTGGAGTCCCCCATGGCCCGCGTGACGGTTGAAGATTGCGTTGACAAAGTCCCGAACCGGTTTGATCTGGTGATGCTCGCTGCCCATCGTGCGCGCGAAATCTCCGCTGGCGGTCAGCTCACCGTGGATCGTGACAACGACAAGAACCCGGTCGTGGCCCTGCGCGAGATCGCGGAAGAGACCCAGACGGCGGACGAGCTTCGCGAGCGGATGATCGAGGCGAACCAGACCCAGATCGAAGTGGACGAGCCGGAAGACGACCAGATGGCGCTGCTCATGGGTCAGGAAACGCCGGATAAGCCGGACGATGACGACATGACCGACGAGAAGCTGCTTCGCGCGCTGATGGAGGCTCAGGGCCAAGGCTGACTCTGACAGACGGCGTACCTTTATGAGCGAGCTATCCCCTGACGAGCTTGTTGCGAAGGTCGCCGCCTATAATCCCAAGTCCAATTCCAAGCAGATCGCCGCAGCGTTTGAGTACGGGCGGCGTATGCATGAGGGGCAGTTTCGCCACTCGGGCGAGCCCTATTTCACCCATCCAGTCGCCGTCGCGCATATCCTGGCCGAGCAAAAGCTCGACGATGCGACGATCATCACCGCGCTGCTTCACGACACCATCGAAGACACCGGATCGACCTTTTCGGAAATCTCCGATCTCTTCGGCAAGGACGTCGCCGAACTGGTCGATGGCGTCACCAAGCTGACCAACCTTCAGCTTTCGTCGAGCGAGACCAAGCAGGCCGAGAACTTCCGCAAGCTGTTCATGGCGATGTCCAAGGACCTGCGGGTCATCCTGGTGAAGATCGCCGACCGGCTCCACAACATGCGCACGATCCGCGCCATGCGGCCCGAGAAGCAGGCCCAGAAAGCGCGGGAGACGATGGATATCTTCGCTCCGCTCGCGGGCCGGATGGGTATGCAGTGGATGCGCGAAGAGCTGGAAGACCTCGCCTTCCACGTCCTGAACCCCGAGGCGCGGTCGTCCATCATCCGTCGCTTCATCCGGCTTCAGCAGGAGTCGGGCGATGTGATCGAGAAGATCACCGGCGATATCAGGATCGAGTTGGACAAGGCGGGGATCAAGGCCGAGGCCTTTGGCCGCGCGAAGAAACCCTATTCGATCTGGCGCAAGATGCAGGAGAAGGATCAGAGCTTCTCGCGCCTGTCCGATACCTACGGATTCCGTGTCATCACCGCGACCGAGGCAGAGTGTTACGATGTGCTTGGCGTCGTCCACCAACGCTGGCGGGCGGTGCCGGGACGGTTCAAGGACTACATCAGCCAGCCGAAGTCGAACGGCTACCGCTCGATCCACACCACCGTTTCGGGGCGTGACGGCAAACGGGTCGAGATCCAGATCCGCACCCGCCAGATGCACGAGGTGGCGGAAAGCGGCGTTGCGGCGCATTGGTCCTACAAGGACGGGGAGAAGAGCGAGAACCCCTTCGCCGTCGACCCGGCCAAATGGATCGCAACGCTGACCGAGCGGTTCGAGAACGCCGAGGACCATGATGAGTTCATGGAGAACGTGAAGCTCGAGATGTACACCGACAAGGTGTTCTGCTTCACGCCCAAGGGCGAGGTTGTGAAACTGCCGCGCGGCGCGACTCCTTTGGATTTCGCCTATGCCGTCCACACCCGCGTGGGCGACAGCTGCGTCGGTGCCCGCGTGGACAACATCCGCGTGCCGCTCTGGACCCGGATCAAGAACGGTCAATCGGTCGAGATCATCACGGCAGAGGGGCAAAGCCCGCAGACCACCTGGCTCGACATCGTCGTGACGGGGCGCGCCAAGTCGGCCATCCGGCGGCGACTTCGGGAAGAGGACCGGGGTCGGTTCATCAAGCTGGGCCGAGAATTGGCGCGGGTTGCCTTCGAACATGTCGGGCGGAAATCCACGGACAAGGCGCTGACCACCGCCGCGAAGCAGCTTGGCCTCGATGGCCCGGACGAGCTTCTGGCGCGTCTCGGCTCTGCCGACCTCGCCGCGCGGGACGTTGTGGCGATCCTGTATCCCGACGCGCAAAGCGGCACCGATCATATCGACGTGGAACGCGCGGTGATCGGCCTGGAACCGGGCCAGAGCTTCGCGCGCGCCAAGTGCTGTCAGCCGGTGCCGGGCGAGCGCATCGTCGGCATCACCTATCGCGGCAAGGGTGTCATGGTGCATTCCATCGACTGCCAGGCGCTGACCGCTGTCGAGGATGAAAGTGCCCGTTGGGTCGACGTGCATTGGCACTCCGGGACCCATCCGGCGGTCCACACCGTCAGCCTTGAACTGACCATCGCCAATGATGCAGGGGTGCTTGGGCATATCTGCACATTGATCGGCGAGCAGAAGGCCAATATCTCGGACTTGCACTTCATGGATCGGAAACCGGATTACTACCGTATCCTCGTCGATGTGGACCTGCGCGATGTCGAGCATCTGCACGCGGTGATGCTGGTTCTCGAAGCGGAAACCGAGGTGGCCGAGATCCGCAGGCATCGCGATCTGAGCCGAGCACCCTAACGACACGAAAGGAGGTCGGACGTGTTCAAACGCAACCCACGTTCCTACCTTCGGATCGTGACCGAGTTCTTCTATCCGCGCGGCGGTTGGTATCGGGCCTCGCGCTACGTGATCCATCGGCTGCGCCGCCTGCCCGATCCGGCCGACCGCATATCGCGCGGTATCGCGGCAGGGGTGTTCGTCACCTTTTCTCCGCTCTTCGGGCTGCACTTCGTAACCGCCGTCCTGATCTCCTGGGCGATCCGGGGCAATATGCTGGCCGCTATTCTGGCGACCTTCGTCGGCAACCCGTTGACCTTTCCGATCATCGCGGGGATCAGCCTGAAGACCGGGGCGGTCATTCTGGGGCACCCCGCCCAGGAGGTGCGTCTGCATCAAGTGGTCGAAGCCTTCGCGCGGGCCTCTGGCGATATCTGGCACAACTTTCTCGCCGTGTTTACCGAACGCACCGCGAACTGGACCGGGTTGGATCTGTTCCTGGACCGGGTGTTCCTGCCCTACCTGGTGGGCGGTATTGTTCCGGGATTGATCGCTGCCATCACAGCTTTTTATTTGTCGCGCCCGGTTTTGACGGCCTATCAAAAGCGGCGGGTGAAACAGATCCGCAAGCGATATGAAAAGCGTCTCGCCGCCCAGGCGAAGCGCAAGACGGAGACCAGGAAATGACCGGCAAGCTGCGCCTCGGCGTGAACATCGACCACGTGGCAACCGTCCGCAATGCGCGTGGGTCGGCCTACCCTGACCCGGTGCGCGCGGCCAAGCTGGCCGAAGAGGCCGGCGCGGACGGGATCACCGCGCACCTGCGCGAAGACCGCCGTCACATCGGGGATCGCGACATCGAACGGCTGGCCGAAGAGCTCTCCGTGCCGCTCAATTTCGAGATGGCGGCAACGGACGAAATGCAGGCCATCGCGCTCAAGCACAAACCGCACGCGGTCTGCATTGTCCCGGAAAAGCGCCAGGAGGTGACGACCGAAGGCGGGCTGGAAGTGGCCAAGCAGGAAAACCGGCTCGCCCATTTCATCGCGCCGTTGGCGGATGCCGGCTGTCGCGTGTCGATCTTCATCGCGGCGGACCGCGCCCAGATCGAGGCGGCGAACCGGATCGGCGCGGCCGTGGTGGAGCTTCACACAGGCGCTTATTGCGACTTCCACGCCGAAGAGAAATTCGACGAGCGGGACGCGGAGCTTGAACGCCTGCGCGACATGGCGGCCTTTGCCCATTCGCTCGGGCTAGAGGTCCACGCGGGCCATGGGCTGACCTATGACACCGTGAAACCTGTCGCGGCCTTTCCCGAGATCATGGAGCTTAACATCGGTCATTTCCTGATCGGTGAGGCCATTTTCCGGGGCCTGCCCGACAGTATCACCGAAATGCGCCGCCTGATGGACGAGGCGCGCGCGTGACCGCCTCGGATCTCCTGCCCATCATGGTGGTCTGGGCCGTCGGCGTTGCCTCGCCCGGTCCCGCGATCATCACGCTGATCTCCACCGCGCTGGGTGCCGGACGACGTGCAGCCTTTGGCGTCGCTGCCGGGATCATCACCGGCTCGGCAACCTGGGCCACCGCTGCCGGGCTTGGGCTGGGCGCGCTCATGATGGCGAACAGTTGGAGCGTCGAGGTGCTGCGTTACCTCGGGGCCGGATACCTTTTGTTCCTCGCCGTCAAATCCGCCCGCGCCGCGCTTCGGTCGGGGGCGCGCGAGGTCGCGCCGACCCACGCCCGGATCGGGTTTCGCAAAGGCTGGGCCAAGGGCGCGACGGTCCATATCGCCAACCCCAAGGCGGTTTTCTTCTGGGGTTCGCTTTTTGCCGTGGTGATCGAGCCGACCGCACCGCCGCGCGATCTTCTCACCGTCGGTCTCGCCTGCCTCTCGGTTTCGGCAACAGTTGTCACGCTCTACGCATTCGCCTTTTCCAACGCCCATCTTTCGGCGCTTTATCTCAAGGCCCGGCGCGGCTTTGAAACCGCCTTTGCCGGGTTCTTTGGCTTCGCGGCGTTTTCCATCCTCACCACGAGGTCCATATGAAACGCCTGATCGCCGCGCTCACTTTTCTGCCCACGCTGGCCCATGCCCAGGATGTCGTGGAGTGCAATTGGCAGGCCTCGGCGCGAAACCTGGTGGAACCCTGGGTGGAGAACACGGCGACCTTTTCCAACGGCGCGGTGCGGCTGGCCAAGCTGGATACGATCGAGCCCGCCCTGGGCGGGTTTCACTTGCTGGTTCTGTCGCCGCCCCATGCCGAGCTTGGGGATCGCCAGTGCAGGGTGGTGACATGGGAAAACAGCATGGGATTCGCCATGCTCGACTTCCAGTCCATCGAGGCCGCCTATGACCCCGCTGTCGGTCTCATGTTTACCCTGCCGGTGGAGATCGCCGCCGGGCCGAATTCCACCCATTCCGCGATGCTGCGCCTGTCGCTGAACCAGGCCACGGGCGAGATCGGGACGCGTGTGGATCTGGGTCGCGAGTGACCGGGTTCAGGTCACCCCGATCCCATCCGCCGCCAGCTCCTCTTTCATCCATCGCGTAAAATAAAGCTGCGCCCGCCCCGGCGCCCGGTCTTCCGCCGAGAGCAGCCAATAGGATTGCCCGGTGGGTTCGCGCCGCGCAAAGGGCGCAACGATCCGACCGGATTTGAGCGCGTGGAGATCAATCGTCTCCCACGCCAGGAACACGCCCGCCCCGGACATGGCCGCGTCCAATGCGACAGACCCATCCGAGAACGACGGGCCGTCCCCGACGATCGAGGCATCCAGCCCCTCTGGTTTCAACCAGTCGTCCCACGCGAAGGCGGCGTTCACATCGGTGATGATCGGCACATGGGCGAGGTCGGCGGGCGTCGACAGCCGCTTTGCCATGTCCGGCGAACAGACCGGCGTGATCCGTTGATCGAAGAGCTTTTCCACCCGCATCCCGGTCCAGCCTCCCTTCCCCACGCGCAGACACAGGTCCACGTCCGTCGTGTTCGGGTCCGCCATTGCCGTCGCGCTGTCGATCCGCACACGGATATCGGGGTGACGCTCGGTGAACCGGGGGAGGCGCCAGACCAGCCAGCGGGCGGCAAAGATCGGCGCGACGGACACGGTGAGCGTGTGGTGGCGGTCCCGTGTCGCGGCCTCGACCGCGCGGGCAAGCTGGCGAAAGCCCGGCGTCAGGTGAGCCACCATTTCCTCACCCTGCGCCGTCGGCCGCATCCCCCGCGACTCGCGGACGAAAAGCGCAAGGCCCAGCGCAGCCTCGGCCTTCGCGACCCTCTGGCTGACCGCGCCGACAGTCACCCCAAGCTCCCGAGCCGCACCGACGAGCGATCCGGTGCGGGCGACGGCTTCGACAGCTTGTAGCGCCGTGAGGGGCAGATTGGCAAATTCGTTCATATAGTTTTTCTATATGATTGTTTCGTCCTTCTCCATATTTTTATGATGGTATATGGCATATTCCTTTACCGAAATGAAAGGATACCAAATGCCCTACCCGCTTCCTCGCCTGTTCCGACACCGTCCCTTCCCAAAACGGCAGCCGCCGGACCCTCTTGACCACCCGGCCCTACATGACCTGCCCCCCAGCGCCCTGGCCGATCTCCCGCGTCCGCGGTGCTGATTGCCCTTCACGGCGCGGCCAATTAGGGTCTCGCGGACTAGACTGGGGATCAAGATGACCGACACCACCGCGCCGATGCAGATTAACCTGATGCGTTATGGACTGATCTATGGCGGGGCGACTTTCGTGCTGGCGCTCTTGCCCCAAATGCTGGGGCTCAACGCGGCCTATGGGATCACGGTTGCGCTGCCGCCCCTGATCGGCTCCATCGTCGAAGGGCAAGCCTATGCCAAGGCGCAGGGCGCGCGCGTGCGGGGCGAGCCTGCGTGGCGCGGCGCTCTGATCATGGCGGTGCTGGGGGCTGCCATCTATATCGTCGTCGCGGGCGTCCTGCTCATGGCGGTGTCCCGGCAACAGGCAGTCGCCTTGCCGATCCTTCAGATGCTTGGCGGTTTCGTCGTGCTCTTCGGCATCCAGTTCCTTCTCAACCGTCTCGGCCTGCGCCTCGCCCCGGAGCGCTGATCCATGATCCTGGGCGTCGGCACCGATCTGGCGAATATCGACCGTATCGCGGGGGTGCTGGAGCGCCACGGCGACCGGTTCCGCAACCGGGTCTTCACGGACATCGAGCAGGCCAAGGCCGAACGCCGCGCCGACACGCCCGGCACCTACGCCAAACGCTGGGCGGCCAAGGAAGCCTGCTCCAAGGCGCTCGGCACCGGCCTGCGCATGGGCATCGCGTGGAAGGACATGGCCGTCACCAACCTGGCGACTGGCCAGCCCGTGATGCACGTGACCGGCTGGGCGGCGGACCGTCTGGCCGCGATGACGCCCGAGGGCCACGAGGCGATCATCCACGTGACGCTCACCGACGATCACCCCTGGGCACAGGCCTTCGTGGTGATCGAAGCACGTCCCCTTGATCGGTCGATTGGTTGACTTAGCCCACCCATCCGCTCACATAGGCGCGAACCCAAGCCCGGAGGCAGGACATGGCAGAAAAGAAACAAGACGGTATCATGGAAACCCTGAAAACGGTGTTCTGGGCGCTGCTGATCGCGGGCATCTTCCGCTCGGTCTTCTTTCAACCGTTCTGGATCCCGACCGGGTCGATGAAGGACACGCTGCTGATCGGCGATTTCCTCTTCGTCAACAAGATGGCCTACGGCTATTCCAAGTATTCCTGCCCCTTCGCCATGTGCCCGATCACCGGTCGTATCCTGGACCGTGAGCCGGAAATGGGCGACGTCGTGGTGTTCCGCCATCCGACGCTCGACACCGATTACGTCAAACGCCTGATCGGCAAGCCGGGGGACAAGATCCAGGTGACCGACGGCGTGCTTTCGATCAACGGCGAAGAAGCCACGCAGGTGCGCGACGGCATCTTCACCGAGCCCTACGTGAAACAGGGCCGCTTCGGCACGATCCCGCTCTGCACCAACGGTCCGCTTGCCCTGGGCGAGGATGCGACCTGCGAGAAAGAAAAATACATCGAAACGCTGCCCAACGGGGTCGAGCATTCGATCCTGAACGTGGGTCCCGGACGTCTCGACGACACCAACGTGTTCACCGTGCCGGATGGTCACTACTTCTTCATGGGCGACAACCGCGACAACTCCACCGACAGCCGCGTGAGCCAGCGCGCCAACGGCGTGGGCTTCGTCTCCGAGGAATACCTTCTGGGCCGCGTCGACCGCGTGATCTTTTCCGCCGCCGGCAAGCGTCTCCTGTTCTTCTGGACCTGGCGTGGTGATCGATTCTTCGAAAAAGTCGAGTAAAGCGCGGCAACAGCGTCCGACCCGGACGACGTTGCCATTGTCGGGGCCGCTCCTGCGATTTATGAGGTCGCTGCAATGAAACTCTCTGCCGATCTCTCCGCCTTCGCAGGTCGCCTTGGTCACAGCTTCCAGAACCCGGACCTGTTGATCCGCGCCCTGACCCATGGCTCCATCTCGACCGACACCCGGCCAGACAACCAGCGGCTGGAATTCCTGGGCGACCGGGTGCTGGGGCTGGTGATGGCCGAAGCGCTGCTCGCCGCCGACAAGGGCGCTTCTGAGGGCCAACTCGCCCCCCGTTTCAACGCGCTGGTGCGCAAGGAAACCTGCGCCGACGTTGCCCGCGAGGTCGATCTGGGCGCGGTCCTGAAACTGGGGCGGTCCGAGATGATGTCGGGCGGTCGTCGAAAGATGGCGCTCCTGGGCGACGGGATGGAGGCGGTGATTGCCGCCGTCTATCTCGACGGCGGGTTCGAGGCGGCCAAGGAGATGGTGATCCGGCTCTGGGGCAAACGCATCGACAGCGTCGAGGCCGACGCCCGCGATCCCAAGACAGCGCTTCAGGAATGGGCCCAGGCCCGCAAGATGCCACC
>DOUP01000290.1 GCA_003520545.1 Maritimibacter sp.
CCGTTCTCCATTGGCGCACTCGTCGGTATGTCCGCTTCGGACGGGTCGCCCCAGTGGGCCGCGCAGATCCAGGGCCAAAGAAACGGCGTTGCCTTCAACACCGTGTCCGAATTCACTGGCGCTCCGGTCGTTTCCGGCTCCACCGTCTATGTCGGCACTGCGCAAGGTGCGCTCGCATCCGTCGCCACGAACGGCCAGGTCCGGTGGCAGTCGGGCGAAGGCGCGATGGGCCCCGTGACCGTCGCGGGCGGATCGCTCTTTGCCGTGAACAACTACCTGCAACTGGTGCGCGTCAACGCGTCGACTGGTGAGACGATCTGGAAAGCGCCGCTGCCGGGCTACACCAAGAGCAACCAGCGCCGCCGCAAGGCGATCTACCCATCCTTCGGGCCGACGCTCGCGGGCGGGCGGCTCTGGGTGGCGTCCGGCGACGGATATCTCCGCGCCTTCAGCCCAACCGATGGCACGCTCGTCAGCGCGGTCGAACTGCCCGCGGGCGCGGCCTCGCGCCCTGTGATCGTGGGCGGTGTCGCCTATATCGTCACCCAGAAGGGCACGCTCTTGGCCTTGCGCTGATACGCTTTGGGGCGTATGCGGGCGGCTTCGACGTCCGAGGAGTAAGAGATGAGTTTCACCCTCGCCATTGTGGGGCGGCCCAACGTGGGCAAATCCACCCTGTTCAACCGGCTGGTCGGCAAGCGCCTGGCGCTGGTCGACAACCAACCCGGTGTGACCCGCGATCTGCGCGAAGGCGATGCCAGGATCGGCGACCTGCGGTTTACGGTGATTGATACGGCCGGGCTTGAAGAGGCGACCGACGAATCCCTCGAAGGCCGGATGCGGCGCCTGACCGAACGCGCGGTCGAGATGGCCGACGCTTGTCTCTTCATCATCGACGCGCGGGCCGGGGTGCTGCCGACGGACGAGATTTTCGCCGACATCCTGCGCCGCAAGAATGCGCATGTGATCCTGGCCGCGAACAAGGCCGAGGGTCGCGCCGGCGAGGCGGGGATGATCGAGGCTTACAGCCTTGGCCTGGGCGAACCGATCCGCATGTCCGCCGAGCATGGCGAAGGCATCTGGGAATTGGCGCAAGCGCTCGAACCCATCGCGCAAAGCGCCGCCGAGAAGACGGACAGCAGCCCCGAAGTTGATGTCGACGTCACCGATGAAGACATGGACGCAGGTCCGCGCAGGCCGACCCGTGAGAAACCGCTACAGGTGGCCGTGATCGGTCGCCCCAACGCGGGAAAATCGACGCTGATCAACCAGTTGATCGGTGAGGAACGCCTGCTGACCGGTCCCGAAGCCGGCATCACGCGCGACTCGATATCGCTGTCCTTCGACTGGAATGGAACGCCCACCAAGATCTTCGACACTGCCGGGATGCGCAAACGCGCCAAGGTGCAGGAGAAGCTGGAAAAGCTCTCCGTTGCAGATGGCTTGCGCGCCGTGAAGTTCGCCGAAGTGGTGGTGGTGCTTCTGGACGCCGCGATCCCTTTCGAGCAGCAAGACCTGCGCATCGCGGACCTTGCCGAACGCGAAGGCCGGGCGGTGGTCGTGGCGATAAACAAGTGGGACGTGGAGCCGGAAAAACAACAGAAACTCAAAGACTTGCGCGCAGGATTTGAGAAACTGCTTCCACAGCTCCGCGGCGCACCCCTGGTGACGATTTCCGCCAAGACCGGGCGTGGTATGGACCGTCTGCACGACGCGGTGATGCGCGCGCATGAGGTCTGGAACCGCCGTGTGACCACTGCGAAGCTGAACGACTGGCTTGGGGAAATGGTCTCCCAGCACCCACCGCCCGCGCCCTCGGGGCGTCGCATCAAGCTGCGCTACATGACACAGGTGAAAACTCGGCCGCCGGCTTTCGTGGTGATGTGTTCCAATCCGGAAAAGCTGCCAGCGGCCTACTCGCGCTACCTGGTCAACGGACTGCGCGAGGATTTCGACATGCCCGGCACGCCGATCCGGTTGTTCATGCGCTCGCAGGCGGATCAGAACCCCTATAAGAACAAGACGAAATCCACGCCGTCGCGCCTGCGCAAGCACCTGGGAAAGGGCCGTGCGGACGAATAGGCGCGCGATGTCGTTGGACGACATCGGTTTGAAATCATGCGATGATTTCAGGCGCTCGTGGGATTTCGTGGCACGAAATCGAGCCGACCTCTTCGCAAGAGGTCGGCTTTTTTAGTTCAGGTAGTCCATCGGGTCGACACTCGCCGTGCCTTTGCGCACCTGGAAGTGCAGGGCGGGGGTGTCGGATTTGCGCACCTTGGCGATGGTCTGGCCACGGCTCACGCTATCGCCCTTGTTCACACTGATATTGTCGATCCCGGCGTAGACCGTCAGCAGGTTACCTTCATGCCGCAGCACGAGGATCGGCACCTGGTCCGTATCCCGCGTGATCGCGGCCACGGTGCCCGCCTGGGCCGCGCGCACCGCACTCCCCGCCGGGGCGCCGATGTCGATCCCGTCCGAACTGCCTTTGACGTAAGCGCCAACGACCCGGCCATCGGCCGGCATCGACATGGCTGCATTGGAGGCGGCGCTTCGGTCTTGGGCCATGTTCGGCTGCTCTGGCGTGTCCGCCTTGGCTTCATTCGCGCTTTGCGCCGGTGCGGAGGGAAGCGGGGCAGAAGAAGAGGGCGGCAGCGGCGTCGGCGTGCCCACGCCCGGCGTGGTGTCCGAGTTGGACGCGGTCGTCGCCTGTTGCGCGGCTGTCGGTATCAAGAGGAACTGACCCTTGCGCACGGTCAGGGCACTATCCAGGCTGTTCCATTCCGCAAGCGAGCGGACCGAGACACCGTAGAGCCGGGAAATCGAATAGGCCGTCTCGCCGCTCGACACCTGGTGGCGTTTCGGCGTGGCTTGCGGCTGTGGCGTGGCCTGGGACTGCTGGGTCGAGTCGACGCGGTCGAGCGCATTGCCCGCCAGCGTGGTCACATCGACGTTGTCCGCCGAAACCCGTTCGGGCAGCGCTATGATCTCGCCCTCGCGCAGCGTCGCGCCCGGCTCCAACCCGTTGTAACGGGCAAGCTCGTTGGCCGACAGGCCCACGCGGGATGCCAGCGAGGTGAGCGTATCACCCTTTTGCGCCACCGCGACCTGGTAGTCGGTGTAGGAAATAATGCCCCGCGCATCCGCATTCGGGCGGGGGGAACTCGCGGATCTTGCGGCGTCGGCGGTGGAAAACCCGCGCCCCAACCCCCGCAAGTCCGGATCGAAATCGAAATTCAAACCCTGTCCATCCCCACAGGCGACAAGCGCAAGAAGGCTGCCCCCCAGCACGGAGACGCGGGCGCCACGACGGGCATTCGCACGGAAATTCATCTGCCGACCTCGTTTATCCGACCCTGTCCCGGGCCTTCACTGCCAAAGCGCCGCTTCAGTCTTTTCCCAGACCTTCTACGAGCGGCACAAACCGGACCGGCAGGATCTCATCGTAGTCGAAGCCATCCTCCCGGCGCGTCACCTTGATCAGGCTCTGCACATGGTCGGACTGTCCCACCGGCAAAACCATGATACCGCCTATGGCCAGTTGAGCCAAGAGGGGGCCGGGCGGGTCCTCGGCCGCGGCGGTGACAATGATGCGATCAAACGGCGCTTGCTCGGGCAAACCGAAGGAGCCATCCCCGGTGATCGCCGTGATCGTATGCAGGCCCATGTCCTCGAAAATGTCGCGCGCGGCCCGCACGAGCGAGCGGTGGCGATCGACGGTATAGACCCGGCGGGCCAACTTGGCCAAGATCGCGGCCTGGTACCCGGACCCGGTCCCGACCTCCAGAACCTTGTTCTTCGGCTGCACGTCGAGCGCCTGCGTCATCAGTCCCACGACGCTCGGCTGGCTGATCGTCTGACCGCAGGCGATGGGCAGGGGCGTGTCGTCATAGGCGCGTTGCGAGAAGACACCGGTGACGAACGGGCCCCGGTCGATGGCCTCCATCGCGTTCAAAACACGGGTATTCGTAACACCCCGTTGCCGGAGCTGGAACAGAAACTGCATCTTCCGTTCGGCGTCAGAGGCGTCGGGATCAATCATGCGAAGGCATTCTCCACCTCGCTCAACACGTCATGCGCGGTCAGGTCGCAACGCATCGGCACGATGGACACGTAGCCGTCGAGGTTCGCCGCCGCGTCCGTGCCCGGTGCCGTCGGCTTGTGCTGCGGTCCGCCTTTGATCCAGATGAAGCGTCGTCCGTGCGGGGATTGCGTTGGTTCGGTGCCGAAAAAAGACTCGTCGCGCCAGCCTTGGGCGGTCGCGCGGACGCCCTTCACATCGGCCGCCGGGACGGGCGGAAAATTCACGTTGTAGAAGAGCTTGTAGTCGGCGGTTTCCTGCCAAGGCCCCTTGTCGAGCAGCGTTTTCACCACCTGGACGCCATAAGCGCGTGCGGCTTCGAACATCACATCCGGGTCGATGTTCCTGGGCCCGAGAAACTGGCTCAGGGCAATCGCGGGCAGCCCCTGAAGCGCGCCTTCCATGGCGGCACCCAGCGTGCCGGAATAAAGCGCGTTGTCGGCGGCGTTGTTGCCACGGTTTACGCCCGACAGGATCAGATCGGGGTGTCCCGGCATCACCTCGCCCAGCGCCGCAAGCACGCAGTCTGCGGGCGACCCTTCGGCGGCGAAACGGCGATCCGCAAGCTCGGCAATCATCATCGGGCGCGAATAGCTGATGCAATGGGCGACCCCGGATTGCTCGAACGCGGGCGCGACAGTCCAGACCTCGCCATCCGGTCCGGCGACCTCCGCCGCGATCTCTTCCAGAACCTTCAGTCCCGGAGCGTTGATCCCGTCGTCATTGGTGATGAGAATGCGCATGAATACCCCTGTCTTTCATCTTTAGTAGGGGAGCCATGAGCGGGCCACAAGATGAAGGGGGCAAGGCTCCCGGCGTATCCGCTACGCGAGGAGTTCGGGCAACAGCCGCGCCGCCTCGTCAGCCGGTTTCGCCAGCGCATCGCGATCCTCGCCGGGATGGAACCGGCCCCGCATCGCCGTTGCGAGCGGTTTGGGTTCCAGGATTTTCACCCTGGGTCCGATAGTGGCGGTCTCTGCCTGCCAGGATTTTGCCAGTGCCATCTGCGCCGCCTTGGTCGCGCCATAGGCGCCGAAGAATTTCTCGCCGGCGTGATCGTCAGAGAAGAAGGCGGCGGTGCCGGCATCCCCCAGAAGCGGCGAGACATAGGCGATCAGGCGCGCGGTGGCGTCGACGTTGACGGCCATCGACTTGGCCCAGTCCTTTTCGGCCAAAGCAACGTGATCCGTGGGCATCAACTGTTGCGCCTCGATCGCGGTGTGAATCCAGAGATCGACCTTGCCCCAACGCCCGTGAATGGCCGCGCAGAGCTGCTGCATCGCGTGGTCTTCGGTGACGTCCATCGGCGCCAAAGTCGCCTCACCGCCCTTGGCCTTGATCCGGTCGTCCAACTCCTCAAGCGCCCCGGTGGTGCGGGCGACGGCGATGACGTGGTATTCGGGGGCCAGTTCCAGCGCCAGCGCGGCGCCAAGACCGCGAGACGCACCTGTGACGAGGACGATTTTGTCGGACATTCTTCACTCCGCTTTTGCTCGCCCGCACCTATGTCACCCGTGTGCAGGCCTGTCCAGTGGCCCGCCTGCGACAGAGCGGCCCGAAACCCGGAGACGCGGGGCGCGCACCGCGGCGTGACCGGATCGCGTCCCGTCAGCCGACCGGGATCGGCGGGATGAACATGGCATTGCCTGACATACGTTCGACGACGACCCCGGCCTCGGAAATCTCGATGATCGGTCCAAGCGGGCTGACATCGCCCTCTTTCAGCGCATGGATACGCCCACCGCCGGAGCGAAACAGTGCCGTCATTTCGCCTTTCTTGCCCATCGTCCCGATGAGCGCGGCCCGATCCAGGGGCAGTTCGTCCGGTTTCGTGGCTTCCCGAGCCACGAGGGAGGATATTCCGCCCGAGTGTACGGGCGAAGCGTCATTGGCCATGTTGTCACCTTTGGGTCGCGAGGGGAGTGGACCTCGCTTCAATCTAGCGACGGGCGGTTAACACCGGGTGAGGAATAAAGGAAAGAGCGCGAAAACCGCCTGCGCGCCAAATGGCCGAACGGTTCACGAGATCTGGCGAAAAATGGCCGATCCGGCTTGTGACGCGGGGTTTGACGGCCTCTGGAACGGGTGAAAGCCGCCTATTCAGCGGCCTTCAGCTCAAATCCCTTGGCGATCATGTCGCGCGGCTCCACCGGGTATTCGCCAGAAAAACAGGCGTCGCAATAGGCGGGCTGCTCCGGGTCGCGTCCGTTGGCCTCGCCCGCTGCGCGGTAGAGACCATCGAGCGAGATGAACTTGAGGCTGTCCACCGCAAGATGTTCGCACATCTCGTCCTCGGACATGTTGGCGGCCAAAAGTTTGCTGCGTTCCGGTGTGTCGACGCCGTAAAAACACGGCCATGCGGTCGGCGGGGAGGCGATGCGGAAATGCACCTCGGCGGCGCCCGCGTCCAGGATCATATCCTTGATCTTGCGGCTCGTGGTCCCGCGCACGACGCTGTCGTCGACCAGGATCACGCGTTTGCCCTCGATCAGCGCCCGGTTCACATTGAGCTTCAGACGGACGCCCATATTCCGGATCTGCTCGGTCGGCTCGATGAAGGTCCGGCCCATGTACTGGTTCCGGATGATCCCCATCGCGTAGGGAATACCGCTTTCCTGCGCAAAGCCGATGGCGGCAGGGGTTCCTGAATCCGGCACCGGACAGACAAGATCCGCATCCACCGGGTTCTCCCGCGCAAGCTCCACCCCGATGCGGCGGCGCGTCTCGTAAACCGAGCGGCCCCCGATGATCGAGTCGGGACGTGAGAAATAGACATGCTCGAAGATGCAGAACCGCGACTTCTTCGGGCGGAAGGGCCGGCGGCTCTCTACGCCCTCGGACGTGATGACGACCATTTCGCCCGGCTCGATCTCGCGGATGAACTTGGCCCCGATGATGTCGAGCGCGCAGGTCTCCGACGACAGGACCCAGCCGTCACCCAGCTGGCCCAGCACCAGGGGACGCACGCCCAGCGGGTCGCGCACACCGATCAGCTTGGTGCGCGTCATGGCCACGACCGAGAACGCCCCTTCGACCCGGCGCAGCGCGTCTTCGAGCCGTTCGCCGATATTTTTCTGCAGGGATCGGGCCATCAGGTGAATGATGCACTCGGAATCGCTCGACGATTGGAAGATCGAGCCACGGTCGATCAATTCACGGCGCAGCTCGTCGGCATTGGTGATGTTGCCGTTGTGCGCGATCGCGGCGCCGCCCATGGAAAACTCGCCAAAGAACGGTTGCACATCGCGGATCGCGGCGCCTTTCTTTCCGGCGGTGGAATAGCGCACATGCCCGATGGCCAGCGGGCCGGGCAGGGTTTCCATCAGGGATTGCTTGGTGAAGTTGTCGCGGACGTAGCCAAAGCGGCGGACGGAGTTGAAGCCGACATCCGGATCGTGGCTGACGATCCCCCCGGCTTCTTGGCCACGGTGTTGAAGCGCGTGAAGGCCCAGTGCCACGAAGTTCGCGGCATCAGAAAGACCGATAACGCCGTAGACGCCGCATTCCTCTTTCAGCTTGTCATCATCAAAGGGATGGGCGGGCGGCATAGCGCGGGAGCTTGCAGGCATGGGCAGCAGGTCCGAATCCGTTTCAGGAGCACCCTCTCCATACCCCCGGGTCACCTCTGTGTCACGGGGCTGCGAAGGGATTGTAACGGTTTTATGTTCGATCAGTTGGTGCCGGGACCGGCAGCGGTGCAGGTGGAGACCAGCTCTTCATAGCGCTGAACGATCCAGCCCGGCGCGTCGTCAGGGATATTTTCGTTCAGATTGTCCTTGGAACGGGCAAAAACCTTGGCGGTGCGCGAGTTCTCGACCGCCGGGATCGTGTCCGCGGTCACGACGTTATCATAGACGATCAGAGCAACGGCGATGAGCAGGATCGCGCGCAGCACACCGAAGACGAAGCCAAGCGCCTGGTCGATACCGCCCAGTGCGGAGCGCTGAATGACGCTCGACAGAAGCGGGGTAAAGAGGGACACGACCACGAGCGCCAAAGCCAGGACCCCTGCGAAGCTCGCGATCACGCTCAACTCGCAACTGTCGGCGATGAAATCACGCAGGATCGGGATTTCCTTGATGAGCGGCACGAACCGGGGTGCGAAGAGGTAGGCGATGACAGCCGCCGCGACCCAGCCGACGATGGCCATGCCCTCGCGCACGAACCCACGCGAGTAGGCCAATATGGCCGACACCAGTATGACCAGTGCGACAACACCGTCGACAATCGTGAACCCGTCCATATTCGTCCCCTTTACGCGCTCAACCAGCGCCAAACATGTCGCCCACGAAACCCGCCAGATCGGGGAAGGTGCGCACCGATAGACCTCCCTTGTCGCCCTGCTTGGAGCGGGCGGGGAGGATGGCCGTTGTGAAACCAAGTTTTTCGGCTTCTTTCAACCTGTTTTCGGTCTGGCCAACCGGACGCAGCGCCCCGGAGAGCGAGATTTCACCGAAAACGACGGTTTCGCGCGGGATCGCCACGTCTTCGCGCGCGGAGAGGAGCGCCGCGGCCAC
>DOUP01000151.1 GCA_003520545.1 Maritimibacter sp.
GACTGGTGGACGCACGGTCGCGACGGTGCTTGCGGACAGTGGGCAAGATGACCCGGTGATCCAATCGCGTGCGATGAAACTGGAAGTGGATTCGATCGCGATGGGCCTCACGCTGGAACGCTACAAAGACCTCGCCAAACAGGGTGGCGTTGGGGACGCTTCGGCCATGCTGAAATACTACGGCACCGAGCTCAACAAAGACCGTTTCGAGCTGCTGATGAGTGCGGGCGGCTCCGAGGCGCTCAAATGGGACAGCGCCGATCACGGAACGCTTGCGCCCGAATGGTTACGCACCAAGGCCAACTCTATCGAGGGCGGCACCTCCGAGGTGATGCTCGAAATCCTGTCCAAGCGTGTGCTTGAGCTGCCGACCCGGTGAGGACGATATGACGACATTGATTGCAAACGAAGACGAAGTGATGCTGCGTGATGCGGCCCGAGGGTTCCTTGATGGAGCGGGCGCCATCAGGAATTTGCGCGAGAACCGCGAAGCCGGGCGCGGCTATGATCCCAAGCTCTGGTCCGAAATGGTCGAAATGGGCTGGGCCGGCGTTCTGGTGTCCGAGGAGCAGGGCGGTTCGGGCATGGGCTTTGCCGCGGCAAATATCCTGGCCGAAGAAATGGGCAAGACGCTGGTGTCGTCGCCGTTCCTCTCCACGGCCGTAATTGCCGCGACCGCGCTGCGCACCGCTGGCCGGGACGCATCCGCCATTGCCTCGGGTGCGGCGACCTATGCGCTCGCCATCGACGAAGGACCGAAGTTCAACCCCGAGGCCACCGCGTTGACCGCCGAGGCGCATGGCAATGGCTTCAAGCTCTCCGGCACCAAGACTTTCGTGGCAGAGGGCATGAGCGCCAATCGCGTGCTTGTCCTTGCCAAAGCGGAGGCCGGTCTGACGCTCTTTGATATCGACGCGGAGGTCACGGGCCTCACCCGCGAGAAACTGGAGCTTGTGGATTACCGCGACCACGCCGATTTGTTGTTCGACAATGTCGAGGTGACGGGCGAGGATGTGGTGGGCCAAGTTGGCGACGGAATGGGTGCGCTTGGAACCGCGCTTCGCGCTGGACAAGCCGCCGTCTCCGCAGAGCTTCTCGGGGTGTCTGCCGGGGCGTTTGGAATGACCACCGGCTACCTCAAGGAACGCAAGCAGTTCGGTGTCGTGATCGGCACCTTCCAAGCTCTGCAACACCGCGCGGCGCATCTGTTCTCCGAGATCGAAGTCACGACGTCGGCAATCATGAACGCGGGGCGGATGCTGGACGAAGAACCGGACGCGGCCGACCTTGCGGTCTCGGTGGCCAAGGCCCGCGCCACGGAAACCGCCTCACTCGCCGTTCGCGAAGGGGTGCAGATGCATGGCGGGATCGGCATGACCGACGAGTACGATATGGGGTTTTACATGAAACGCGCGCGGGTGGCCTCGGAATGGCTGGGTGATTATGGCTACCACGCCGCCCGCGTCGCACGTATCCGGGGGATGGCCGCATGAGCCTTGCACCAAACGATCTTTTCGACCTCACGGGCAAGGTGGCGCTCGTCACGGGTGGCGCGACAGGCATCGGCCGTATGGCGACCGAAGGGCTGGCGGCTGCGGGCGCGCGCGTCCTGATCGCCTCGCGCAAGGCGGACGCCTGCGAAGCGGTGGCCAAAGAGGTGAATGCGCTGGGCTATCTTGGCACGGTCGAAGGTTTCGGCGGTGACGTGGCCAGCCAAGAGGGGGTCGATGCGCTTGCCGCCGAGGTCGCTAAACGCACCGACACGCTCCACATCCTGATGAACAACGCAGGTCGAACCTGGGGGGCGCCGCTGGGCGAATTCCCGTTCGAGGCCTGGACAAAGGTCATGGACCTCAACAACGCGGGAATGTTTCAACTGACGCAAGCGCTTTTGCCCATGCTGGTTGCGTCGTCCTCCTTCGATGACCCGGCCCGGATCGTAAACGTCGGGTCCGTGATGGGCGACGTGCCGAAGGGCGCCGGGGCCTATAGCTATTCGGTCTCGAAAGCTGGCGTGCACCACTTGACGCGAATCCTGGGCAACGAATTGGCCGAGAACCACGTCACCGTCAACGCGCTCGCCCCCGGACCCTTCGAGAGCAAGATGACCGCCTTCGCGCTGGCGGACGAGCGCCGCGCCGAGAAGACAGCGGAAGGCGTTCCGCTTCGCCGCCTCGGCGCGCCGTCCGACGTTGCCGCAACGCTGCAGTTCCTGTGCGGCAAGGGCGGTTCCTACGTGACCGGTGCGATCATCCCGATTTCGGGTGGCATCAATTGTCATGCCGGCGGCAGCCTTTTTGCGGAGTGAGATCATGAAACTCGAAGACTTCAAAGCAATGGAAGGCCAGGAGGTCGGCGTTTCCAAGTGGTTCGAAATCACGCAGGAGCGGATCGACCAGTTCGCTGACGCGACCGAAGACTGGCAGTTCATTCACACGGACCCGGAAGCAGCCGCGAAAACGCCCTTTGGCGGCACCATCGCCCATGGCTTCCTGACGCTCAGCCTGCTGTCTGCCATGGTCTACGACGCACTTCCCAGCGTGGACGGCGTCGCTATGGGCGTGAACTACGGCATGAACAAGATGCGTTTCATCTCTCCGGTCCCGGTGGGCGCCAAGGTGCGGGGCCGTTTCGTCCTTGCCTCCTGCGACACCTCGAAACCCGGAGAATTTACAACGATAACCAATGTCACGGTCGAAATCGAAGGCGCGGAAAAACCCGCCCTGATCGCTGAGTGGATCGGCCGCAGATACATGGAGACGACATGAGCAATGAATTCGCAGGCCGCGTGGCCATTGTAACCGGCGCGGGCGTTGGGTTGGGGCGCAGCCACGCTTTGGGCTTGGCCGAACGCGGAGCCAAGGTCGTGGTCAACGATCTTGGCGTGGCGACAGATGGTACATCCTCCGGGTCCGATGCGGCCCATGCGGTGGTCGAAGAAATTCGCGCCAAGGGCGGCCACGCCATTGCCAACGGCGCGGATGTCACCTCGCGCGAAGACACGCAGGCGATGGTTGATGACGCTATCTCCGAATTCGGCCAAGTCGACATCCTCGTCAACAACGCGGGCATCCTGCGCGACAAGACGTTCTCCAAGATGGATCTCGATGACTTCTGGAAGGTTGTCGATGTTCACCTGATGGGGTCGGTCAACTGCTCCAAGGCGGTCTGGAACCACATGATGGCGCGAGAATACGGGCGGATCGTGATGACCACCTCGGCCTCCGGTGTCTATGGCAACTTCGGGCAGTCGAACTACGGCGCGGCCAAGGCCGGTGTCGTCGGGTTGATGAATGTTCTGGCCCAGGAAGGTGCCAAGAAAAACGTCCGGGTGAACACGCTCGCCCCGACGGCGGCGACCCGGATGACCGAGGATCTGTTGCCCAAAGAGGTGCTCACGCTTCTCAAGCCCGAAACCATCACCCCGGGTCTGCTCGCCCTCGTGCTCGAAGACGCGCCGACCAAGATGATCCTGGGGGCTGGCGGCGGCTGCTTTGCCGAGACCCGCATCACCGAAACCAAAGGCGTGGCACTGGCTGACGACGATATCTCGCTCGAAGGGGTGCTTGCCGCGATGGATCGTATCCGCGACCCCAACGGGGCCACTGAAATGGCCAACGCCTTCACCCAGACACAGAAATACGTCCAGCTCGCCGCCGATCTTCGCGGCATCAAGCTTCCGGGCGCATAAAGGAAAAGGACCAAACCCATGCGTGACGCAGTTATCGTCTCCACCGCCCGCACACCGATCGGCAAAGCCTATCGCGGCGCATTCAACAACACCCATGCGCAGGAGCTGATCGGCCATGCGGTAAAGCACGCCGTGGACCGTGCCGGCCTGGACGGTTCCGAGGTGCAGGACTGTGTTATCGGCACAGCGATCCAACAGGGCTCGACAGGCGGCAACATCGGGCGGCAAGCCGTTATCCGCGCGGGCCTGCCCGTCTCTATCGCGGGCATGTCGCTCGATCGTCAATGCGCCTCCGGCATGATGGCCATCGCCACGGCGGCGAAGCAGGTCATCCATGACGGGATGCAGGTCGCCATCGGCGGTGGCGTCGAGTCAATCAGCCTCGTGCAGAACCAGAACATGCGCACCGACCATATGGCGGACCCGTGGACCAAGGAGCACAAACCTGAGCTTTACATGTCCATGCTGGAAACGGCTGAAATCGTGGCCGAGCGGTACGGTGTCAGCCGCGAAGATCAGGACGCTTATGCGCTTCAGTCGCAGCAACGCACCGCCGCGGCGCAGGACGCCGGAAAGTTCGATGACGAGATCGTGCCGCTGACTTCGACGCAAGCGATCATCGACCGCGAGACGAAAGAGGTTTCCTACGCCGAGGTGACGCTGGAGAAGGACGAGGGCAACCGCCCCTCCACGACGCTGGACAGCCTCGAAGGTCTTTCGCCGGTTTTCAAGGACGGCCAGAAAGTGCAGGAAGGCAAATTCATCACGGCTGGCAACGCCTCGCAGCTGTCTGACGGCGCGTCGGCCTCGGTCATCATGGAAGCGAAAGAGGCTGAGAAGCGTGGTCTTCAACCGCTGGGCCGCTACATTGGTGTCATGGCGGCAGGCTGCGAGCCGGACGAGATGGGCATCGGCCCGATCTACGCGGTGCCGAAGCTGCTCGAAGCGCATGGTCTGAAGATGGATGACATCGGGCTTTGGGAGTTGAACGAAGCCTTTGCCAGCCAAGTGCTTCAATCTCAGCGCGTCCTCGGCATCCCGAACGAGATCATGAACGTCGATGGCGGCGCTATTTCCATCGGGCATCCTTACGGCATGTCCGGGGCGCGCATGGTCGGCCACGCTTTGATCGAAGGCAAACGTCGCGGCGCCAAATACGTGGTGTGCACCATGTGTGTCGGCGGTGGCATGGGCGCGGCGGGCCTGTTCGAGGTTCTGTAAGAAACGCGCGAAACAACAGCATTGCGTGGACCGCACGTCCGGTTCGCGCGACCCGGAGAAACCGGGATGAGGAGGAGAAAGACATGTCCATGGACCTAGGCGTCACTGACAAGGTGCAGCCGCTGATCGACGCCGTGCGCAAGATGATCGAAGAAGACATCGTGCCGGCAAACGAAGAGTATCACGCCGAGATCGGCAACAATCCCGAAGGCAACCGCTTCAAGCTCAACGACCGGCAGCTTGAGATCATGGATGATCTCAAGGCCAAGGCGAAAAAGCGCGGGCTTTGGAATTTCTGGTTGACCGACAGCGAGCGCGGCTACGGTCTTACGACGGTGGAATACGCCTATCTCGCCGAAGAAATGGGGAAGTGTCCGCTGGCGGCCGAGATTTTCAACTGTTCCGCACCGGACACCGGCAACATGGAAGTGCTGGAGCGTTACGGCAACGAAGGTCACAAAGAGAAGTGGCTCACCCGCCTGCTCGACGGGGAAATCCGCTCGGCCTATGTCATGACCGAACCGAACGTCGCGTCGTCGGACGCCGCGCAGCTTTCCTTCGAGGCCAAAAAGGACGGTGACGAATGGGTTCTGAATGGCGAGAAATGGTGGATTTCCGGGGCGGGCGATCCGCGCTGCGCGGTCTATATCGTCATGGCCTGCACGGACCCGGACGCGCCGAAACACTCGCGCCATTCGATGTTCGTCATGGATGCCGATACGCCGGGCGTCGAGGTTCTGCGTCCGATGCACGTCTTCGGCGACGACGATGCGCCGCACGGGCATATGCACCTCAGGTTCACCAACGTTCGCATTCCTGCCGACGCGTTGATCCTCGGCGAAGGGCGTGGCTTCGAAGTGGCCCAAGGCCGCCTTGGACCGGGCCGTATCCACCACTGTATGCGTGCGATTGGCCAAGCCGAGCGTGCGCTTGCAATGATGTGCAAACGGGGTCTTACCCGTGAAGCCTTTGGCAAGAAAATCGCCACGCTGGGTGGCAACTACGACGTCATAGCAAATTGCCGCATGGAGATCGAACAGGCGCGTCTCCTCTGCCTCAAGGCCGCGCATATGATGGACACGGTCGGTGTGAAAGAAGCCCAGCCATGGATCAGTCAGATCAAGGTGGTCGCGCCGCTCATGTCGACGAAGGTCGTGGATGAAGCGATGCAGATGCACGGCGGTGAGGGGATCTCTCAGGATCAACCGCTCGCGGGCATGTACACCTCGCTGCGCACCCTGCGCTTTGCCGACGGTCCGGACGCGGTCCACCGCCGTCAGGTCGCGCGTGCCGAACTACGCAAATACACCAACGAGAAAATATAGGGGCTCGAAGATCTAAGTGGGACTTCTCACCGTCATCCGTCACGCCCAGGCCTCCTTCGGGGCGGCGAACTACGACAAGCTTTCCGAGCTTGGCATGCGCCAATCCGGAGCCTTGGGCGTGGCGATGAAGGCCCAAGGGGTCGACTGGCCGGAACGGGTCTTCGTGGGCGAGCAACTGCGCCATCTGGAGACCTTCCAAGGCGTTGCGAAAGCCTATGGCGTCGAGGTCGAACCTGAGGTTCATCCGGGCCTGAACGAGTTCGACTTCAAAGCCCTTTTGGAAGCGCACAAGCATAGCGACGCCTTGCCGGAAAACACCACCGGCGACCGCGCCGCGCACTTCCGTCAGCTCAAAGCGACCGTGCTTGCCTGGCAGGCCGATGAAATCGACAACCCGCCGGAAGACTTCGGAGATTTCGTCGCGCGAGTGCAGGATGCCCTGGATACGGCGAAAAGTGCCGAGAGCGCGATGATGTTTTCGTCCGGTGGCGCGATAAGCCAGATGATCCGCCTCGTGATCGGCGCCCCTGCCGAGCAGCAGATCCTGCTCCAGCTTCAGATGAAGAACTGTGCCGTGAACCGCTTCGTGCAGGGTCGCAAGGCGACCTACCTCCATGGCTTCAACGAAACCCCGCATATCGACGCGACCAACGCGGACGAGATGCTGACCTATAGCTGAGGTGCCATGACGACCGACACCCAAACGCTGGATACCGCCGCCGTCGCCACATGGGCCGAGGTGCATATCGACGGGTTCAAAGGCCCGATTCAGGCCGAGAAATTCGATGTCGGCCAATCCAACCCGACCTTCCGGCTCGACACGCCTACGGGCCCGTATGTTTTGCGACGCAAGCCGCCGGGGCAGCTCTTGAAATCCGCCCATGCCGTGGATCGGGAATTCCGGGTGCAGGCCGCGCTGCAAGACACCGATGTCCCTGTCGCCAAGATGCACGCGCTTTGCGAAAACCCGGATGTGATCGGTTCGGATTTCTACATCATGGAGGCGGTCGATGGACGCAACATTGACGACCCGCGCATCCCGGACGTGTCGAACGACGAGCGGTCGGCGATCTATGTCGAGATGTGCCGCGTCCTGGCCGCCATTCACTCGGTCGACATCGACGCGGTCGGGTTGTCCGACTACGGCCCGCCGGGGAACTATTTCGAACGGCAGGTCGGCCGCTGGACCAAGCAATACCGCGCCTCCGAGACCGAGGATATTCCCGCGATGAACGCGCTGATCGACTGGCTTGGCGGGAACATCCCGGATGATAACCAACGGCGTTTGGTCCATGGCGATTACCGCATCGACAATATGCTGTTCGAGAAAGACAGCCCGCGCTGCGCCGCCGTTCTGGATTGGGAGCTTTCCACCATCGGCCACCCTTACGCCGATCTCGCCTCGCTCCTCATGCAGTGGCAAATGCCGCCGGGGGCCGAAGGGCGGGGACTCGCGGGTGTTGATCGGGAAAGCCTTGGCATTCCGACCGACGATGCTTTCGTCGAGATGTACTGCAAAGCCCGCGGCCTTCCCCGGATCGACAACCTGAACTTCTACGTCGCTTTCGCCTTTTTTCGCATGGCTGGGATCATCCAGGGCGTCTACAAACGGGCGCTGGACGGCAATGCCTCGAACCCTGAAAGGGCGATGCGGCTGGGCAAGGCCGTACCTGATTTCGCGAAAAAAGGATTGGAGGCCGCCAATGGCTGATTTCGATGGTAAAGTGGTGCAGATCACGGGCGCGGCCTCGGGGTTCGGTGCTCTTGCGGCGACGAAATTCGCGGCCCAAGGCGCGCGGCTTCTGCTCTCCGATGTGAACGAAGCGGGCCTCAAGGACGTCGCGCAACAGCTGGAAGCACAAGGCGTCGACGTGATTGCCGAGACGCTTTCAGTCGTGGACGATGCGGCGATGAAGGCGCATATCCATACGGCGGTTGACCGTTGGGGGACGCTCGATATCGCGCTTAACAACGCCGGTATCGGCAACGGTGTCGTCAAATTGCAGGATATCCCGCTCGAAGACTACGACCGGGTCATGGACATAAACGCCAAGGGCGTTTTCATCGGCATGCGCCACCAGATCCCGGTGATGACCAAAGCCCACAAGGGCGCGATCCTGAATACGGCGTCCGCCGCGGGTCTGGTAGGATCGGGCCACCTGTCCGCCTACGCGGCCTCGAAACACGCGGTCATCGGTATGACGAAAGCCGCCGCCGACGAAGTCGCGCGCTACGACATACGGGTCAACGCAATCTGCCCGAGCTTCGCCTCGACACCCATGGTGGAAAGCATGGGCGATCAGGTCGGAGAAGCCCATGGTATCAGCCGCGAGGATGCCTACAAGAAGATCGCGGCCCGCGTGCCGATGCGCCGTGTCGCCGATCCGATCGAAGTGGTGCAGGCCATGCTTTTCATCGTCTCGGACGACAATAGTTTCATGACAGGTCAGGCAATTTCCATTGATGGAGGCCTGACTGCTGTATAAGGGAAGCCGCTATGAGTAAGGACGAGCTTATCGACGACATAGAAGCGGATGGTGACCGCAAATTCGTGACTGCGCTGGCGCGGGGGCTCGACGTGCTCCGATGCTTCCGTCCTTACGAGACGAACCTGACCAACCAGGAAATCGCACAACGCACCGGCTTGCCCAAACCGACGATCTCCCGACTGACGCATACGCTGCGCAAGCTTGATTACCTTGTCTATTCCGAGCGCACGGGAACCTACCGGCTGGGCGCGGGGGTTCTCTCGCTGGGCTTCGGCGTATTGTCCGGCATGGAGATCGCAGACCGCGCGCAGAACGAATTGAAAGCGCTCTGCGAAGGGCCGAACCCGAATATCACCGCTGCACTTGCCGAACATCACCGTCTGTCAGCTGTCTACATCGCCGTGCACCGTTCCAAACAAGCGGTCGCGCTGACGATCAACGTGGGTGCGCGTCTGCCGATCATGCACTCCGCCATCGGCCGTGCGATCCTCGTCGCCATGAACGAGGCGGAGCGCGGGCATATTATCCAGCTTGCAAAGGAGAGCCGACCCGAGGATAGCGCCCGCATTGACGAAAGTATGGAGCAAGCGCTCGCGGATTACGCAGAATATGGGCTCTGCACCGGCTTTGGCGGCTGGCGTAAAGAAGTCCACGGCATCGCGGTTCCGGTCAAATCCCTGAACAACGACCGTATCTTCGGCCTGAACGTGGGTGGCCCGTCCTTCCTCGTCTCGCCCGAAGAACTGATGGACGCCTATGCCGAGCCGCTCAAGCGCGCCGCGCAGAACCTGTCCTCCGGTGTGCCGAAGGAGGAACCATGAGCCTCGACCCGGCCCTCGTCGAAGACCCGTTCGAGTTTCAGAATCTGCTGGGCTACCGCATCACCGATTGGTCCGAAGGTTACGCGCGGTGGAAACTTCCGATCACCGAGAAACTGGGCAATCGCTACGGTCTGACCCACGGCGGCGTCTATGCCTCGCTGCTTGATACGACGATGGGGTTCGCGGGATGCTACACGGGCGACCCTGAAAAGCGGCTGCTGGGCATGACCCTCTCACTCAACGTGAACTACCTCGGGCAGCCGAAGGGCAAGGTTCTGATCGCCGAGGGGCATAAGACCGGGGGCGGGCGCAAGACTTTCTTCGCCGAGGCACTGATCTCGGATGATACCGGGGCCAGGATCGCTTCCGGCACCGGTGTGTTCCGCTACCGCTCCGCCTGAACAACCTGAAGGACAACGAAAAAGGCGCGGTCCGAAAACCGCGCCTTCCGTCTGTTTGCGGTGGGGATCAGGCCGCGTAACCCGCCATCACTTTCTCAAGCTGATAGTCCTCGTCACCAAGTTGCGCGTCGATCATCACGAGGCGTTTGGCATAGTGGCTCACCGCCGCTTCCCAGGTCATCGCGATACCACCATGCATCTGGATCGCCTCTTCCGACACGAGCCGCGCGGCGCGACCGATGAGGTTCTTTGCCATGGCCACGATCTTCGCCTGATCGTCTTCTCCGATCCGGCTGGCCGCCAGAATGGTGATCGAGCGGGCCTGTTCGATTTCGGTCTCGAGGTCCACGGCTCGGTGTTGCAGCGCCTGGAACTTGCCGATCGCGACGCCGAACTGTTTGCGGGTGCGCAGGTAGTCCAGAAGGATTTCGTTCGTTGCATCCATCAGGCCCACCGCTTCGGCACAGAGCGCCAGGCGACCAAGGTCCAGCGCGTGTTCCAAGGCGTGGCGCGCGTCTGCGATGACTTCGGTCGCGGGCGTGCCGTCCATGAACAGCTCTGCCGCACCGCCGCCGTCGATCAACCCATAACCCGTGACCTGCGCATCCGCAGCTTTCACTTCATAGACACCCAGCGTGTCGCCGGATTTGGCCGCGACGAGGAACACCTCCGCGTCGTTGCCGCCATAGATCACCGACTTGCGGCCAGAGAGCTTGCCGCCCTCGAACGTGGTCTCGATGTCGTCGAGGTCATAGGGGGCATCCAACTCACCGATGGCGGCGGCGTATCGCACCGAGCCGTCCAGAAGGCCCGCCTGATCCGCGCCCGCCGAGGTCAGAAGCGACGAGGCCAAGAGCGAACCCAGCACCGGGGCAGGGCAGAGACCCTTGCCAAGAGCTTCGAACACGGTTGTTACATCGAACCCGGCGCCGCCGAAGCCCCCGGCATCCTCGGGCGCGAGCGCATAGAGCACGCCCAATTCGCACATCTCGGACCACAAGTCGGTGTCGTGGAAGGGCGCTTCATAGGCTACGGTCTTGCGGTGATCGAAGCCGTATTTGTCGGCGAGAAAGCGGGTCAGGCTGTCGGACAGCATCCGCCGGTCTTCAGTCAGGGAAAAATCCATCTCACAGCTCCAGCATGGCTTTGCTCAGGATGTTGCGCTGGATCTCGTTGGACCCACCGAAGATCGAGAGCTTGCGGTTGTTGAAATAGGTGGCGGCGTTGTGCACATCCTCGGGCTCGGCCAAGGCCGCGTTGCCGAACATGTCCTCGGACGGGAACGGGGCCGCCGCCGGACCGAGCGCGCGGCGCGCAAGCTCGTTCTGCGTTTGGCGAATGACCGTGCCCTTGATCTTGAGGATCGAGGTTTCCGGCCCCGGCGCGCCTTGGGTCTGCGCGGTGTAGAGCATCCGCAGGTTGGTGATTTTCATCGCCTCAAGATCGACTTCCATCTGTGCAATCCGGGCGGCGAAAAGCGGATTTTCGATGAGCGGCTTGCCGCCCCGCTTCACACGCCGTGCGAGGGCCTTCAATTCGGTCAGACCCTGCATGGAGAAGCCCACGCCCGCGATATTCGTGCGCTCATGGGTGAGCAGGAATTTAGCGATGGTCCAGCCTTGGTTCTCTTCGCCGACGAGGTTCGAGGCAGGAACCCGAACATCCGTGAAGAACACCTCGTTCACCTCATGCCCGCCTTCGATCAGCTTGATCGGGCGCATTTCGATCCCCGGTGTGTCGAGGTCGACGAGGATGAAGCTGATGCCTTCCTGCGGCTTGCCGTCCGTCTTCGTGCGCACGAGACAGAAGATCTTGTTCGCGTACTGGCCCAGCGTTGTCCAGGTTTTCTGCCCGTTGATGACGTAGTCGTCGCCGTCCCGCACCGCGCGGGTCTTGAGCGACGCGAGGTCCGACCCAGCCCCCGGCTCGGAATACCCCTGGCACCACCAATCGGACCCGTCGAGGATGCGCGGCAGAATTTGGTCCTGTTGCTCCTTGGAACCGAATGTCTGAAGCACCGGGCCGAGCATGGCGAGACCGAAGGGAACGATCCGGGGCGCATGAGCCTTGGCGCATTCCTCTTCGAAAATGTGCTTCTCGACCGGCGACCAGCCCGGACCGCCGAATTCGGTCGGCCATCCGGTGGCCAGCCACCCCTTCTCGTTCAGGATCGCATGCCAGCGGTCCATGTCCTCTTTGTCCAACTCGCCGCCGATCCGAACCTTTTCGGACAGCTCCTTGGGAAGCTTTTCATCGAGGAACGCGCGGACTTCGTCGCGGAAGTCCAGTTCCTCTTGGGTGAAGCTCAGGTCCATCTCAGCCCTCCTTGTTGAGATCTTCGAAGGTCGTCCCGTCCTCGGCCATACGGGCGAGTATTGCGGGAACCTTCCAGTAATAGCTGTCGTCCTTGGCGTATTCCTCGATCCGCCGGACAATCTCTTTCGCGCCGATCTCGTCGGCATACTTGAGCGGTCCGCCTCGGAAACGCGGGAAACCGTAGCCGAAGAGGAACACGGCATCCACGTCGATCGGGCGCAGTGCGATCCCCTCTTCTACGACCCGCGCGGCCTCGGAGATCATTGCCGTCATGTAGCGGTCGACGATGTCCTGATCGCTGAAGTCCTTGGGGGTTATCCCCTTCGCCGCGCGCTCGTCGTCGATGATCTTGAGCGCTTCGGGGTTCGGGCGAATGTCGCCCTCGTCGTAGATGTAGAACCCTTTACCAGTCTTGCGCCCATACATGCCTTCTTCACAAATCTTGTCGTGAATGCGGACGTAGCGTTCCTCGTTCGGGCGATTGGGTGCCATCCGTTTGCGGTTGGCCCAGCCGATGTCCAGACCTGCCAGATCGCCGACCTTGAACGGCCCCATCGCGAAACCGAAGTTTTCCAGCGCCGTGTCGATTTGTTCGGGGCTGGCGCCATCTTCCATCAGGTAACCGGCGGTCTTGCCGTAGTAGGCGAGGATACGGTTTCCGATGAACCCGTCGCACACGCCCGCGCGCACACCGATCTTTTTCATCTTCTTGGCCAGCGCGAACCCCGTGGCCACAACCTCTGGCGCCGTTTTGTTCGCCACCACGACTTCCAACAGCCGCATGATGTGGGCCGGGCTGAAGAAGTGCAGGCCGATCACATCCTCGGGGCGCTTCGTGACCGAGGCAATCTCGTTAACGTCGAGATAGGAGGTGTTCGAGGCAAGGATCGCGCCCTCTTTGCATATGCGGTCGAGATTGGTGAAGATGTCCTTCTTCACGTCCATATCTTCGAAAACCGCTTCGATAACGAGGTCCACGTCACCAAGGTCGTCCATGTTCGTCGTCGGGGTGAAACGCGCGAGGGCGGCCTCCATCTTCTCTTGGGTCGACTTGCCGCGCTTGACTGCGCCCTCAAGGTTTTTCGTGACCGTGCTGATGCCGCGCTGAAGCGCCTCGTCTGAAATCTCGATCATGCGCACGTCCAGACCGGAATTGAGCGCTGAAGTTGCGATGCCCGATCCCATCGTGCCGCCGCCGATGACACCGATCTTCTTGATCTCGCGCGGCGTCGCACCCGCTTCGGGCACCTTGGCGACGGCCCGTTCCGAGAAGAAGGCGTGGATCATGCCACGGGTTGATGCTGCGTTTTGCAAAAGGTCCATGAAGCACTCGCGCTCGAACGCCATGCCTTCTTTAACGTCGCCGGTGGAGCGTTCGACCGCTTCGATCACCTTCGGTGCGCTGGCGAGAAAGGGCATTTTTTTGGCGACCATGGCCCGCGCGTCATCGAGCGCCTCTTGATCGACCTCCACCGGCAGCTCGCTTGTGACGCGGGTTTTCAGCGTGCCGTCGAGCACATCCTGAGCCGCCTTCAGCGCAACATCACGCGGCTCCCCTTCGTCGATCCGGTCGATCAGACCCCAATCAGCGGCGGTTTCGCCGGGAACCATCTTGCCTGTCAGCGACATATCGAGCGTGTTTTTCATCCCCATCAGGCGCGGCCCGCGTTGTGTGCCACCAGCGCCCGGCAGAAGACCGAGGTTGATCTCCGGCAAGCCCACGCGCAGGCCCTTGACGCCGACGCGTGCGTGCGTGCCCATGCAAATCTCCAGTCCGCCGCCAAGCGCCGTGCCATGCGGGGCGGAAATCACCGGCTTCGCGCTCGCTTCGATGGTGTTGATCGTATCGGGGAGCGACGGTGTGAGGGGCGGTTTGCCGAATTCACGGATGTCTGCCCCAGCGACGAAAGTCCGCCCCGCGGCATAGATCGCAAGAACCTTGACCGCATCATCGGCATTGGCCGCCTCGACCGCTGCGATAAGCCCCTCGCGCACGGGCTGGGCGCTTGCGTTTACCGGTGGGTTGTCGATGCAGATAAGGGCGATCTCGCCCACGCGTTCGAGGGAGATAACGTCATTGATCTGTTGGGTGTCGCTCATGGAGTCCTCGGTTTTTGTGTCATTCAGGTGGCCAACGCGTCGCGTCGGTCCAGCTCGTCGGCATAAAGATCGACGAGCTTGTGCTTCAGTATCTTGCCGGTCGCGGCGCGTGGAAAATCGTCGATCACGACGATATGCTGGGGCACCTTGTAGGCCACCAGGTGGTCGTGAAGAAACCCTTTTAGGTCGGCGGCTTTCGTGCCGGCCTTCGCGGTCACAAAGGCGATGATTTCTTCGTTGCCCGGCACGGGGCGCCCGACCACAGCCGTTTGCGCGACATCTGGGTGCCGCGTCAGCATCGCTTCGACTTCCGGCGGGTAGACGTTGAAACCAGAGCGGATGATCAACTCTTTCTTGCGACCCATCAGCCAAACCGCCCCGTCGGGGTCGATCTTGGCAAAGTCACCGGACCGGAAGAAGCCGTCTTCCCGGATCGCCTCACGGGTCGCTTCCGGGTTCCGGTAATACCCTTTCATGATGTTCGGGCCGCGGATCAATAATTCGCCGACCCCGTGTTCGTCCGGCTCATCGACGATGCATTCGACGCCCGGAAGAATCTCTCCCAGTGCAAGGTCTTTGCGCGGCCGCGCGTTCGATCCGCCGCAGACGCCCGGTGAGGTTTCGGTCAGCCCGTATCCATTGTGCAGCGGCAGGCCGAAGGTCGCCTCGATCCGCTCTTTCCACGCGGGGTCAAGCGGCGCTCCGCCCGAGGACATGTAGTGGAGTTTCGGTGCGTCGATCCCCCGCCCGCGCGTTTCGATTTCGGCGAGGAGCGCCTGCTACATCTGCGGAACCGCAGGAAGCACCGCGCCGCCGTTTTCCAGCGCGTCCAGCACCCGTGCCGCATCGAAGCGTGTCATGAACCGGATGGTGGCGCCCGCGTGCATCGTGGCGAGAAAAGCGGATGAAAACCCGAAAATGTGGGTGCCGGGAAGAACGCCGATTACGATGTCATCGGGTACGATCTCGCGCAGTCTCGCCGACGACATTGCGTTCCACATCAGGTTTCGGTGGGTCAGCATGACCCCCTTGGGTGCCGAGGTCGTTCCCGTGGTATACATGAGGGCTGCGACGCTGTTCTCGGGCGTGTCTTCGGCAGGTTCCGCTCCCGTCTTCGGACCATCGAATGGACCGGCGACAAGGATGTCACCAACCTGCGTGACACCGCGACAAGACGCTCCGAGCCGGTCGGCATGTGCCAACGACGCTTCGGAGGCTTCAGGTGTGAAAACGATCAGACGGGGCCCCGCGTGTTCAGAAAGCGAGCGCAGTTCGTCTTCGGATTGACGCGCATTTACCGGCATGACCCAGGCACCGATCCGGCTGGCCGCGAATATCGTAGCGGCATACGTCGCGCAGTTTTCCGAGACGAGCATCAGTCGATCGCCGGGCCGCAGGCCTGTGTTGATCAGTTCCTGTTCGACCGCGGCGATGACTTGTCGAAACGCGCCATAGGTCAGTGGCGTGTCATCATGGTCGATAATCGCGATGCGCTCCGCCGGGTGTTTCCCGACGAGGTCGTGCAGCCAGTCCATTGATCCTCCCAAGGCACGGCCGTGCCAGTGAGGCAAACCTAGCGGCTGCAATGCGGGGGGTCAATCATGTGGAACTTAATTCTGCATTGCGAAATAAGCAGCCAGAACATGACGCCAGGAATGCGGAACAGAGGGTGGTTCCACACGGAACGCTACCCCGTTTGTCCGTTCGACAGCAGGCCATAGGACGGCTGTGCGTAAAGGGCGGGCCCCGCCGAACGGAACGGCGGTGTCACCCCCTCTGCCTGGGCAGCGTCGGCGCGCTTTGATGCAGGGAAAGCTCCGCTTCGGAAAAGACCCAGGGGCCGCGCACGCCCGGCACCCCTTCCGGCGTAATCTTCAACCCCCGGGCAACGATCTGAGGGTCGGCGAACGTGTCCGCGATCTCGTTGATCGGACCGCAGGGAACGGTCACGTCCGTCAGCGCTGTGAGGAGATCATCACGCGACCACAACTGTGTCTGGTCGCTTAGATGGCGAAACATCGTTTCCCGGTTCGCCACGCGTTCCGAGTTTTTCGAAAACCGAGGGTCGGTCGCCATGTCATTCAACCCGAGAACCGAACAGAGCGCGCCAAACTGGCGGTCGTTCCCGACCGCGATGATCACGTGGCCGTCGCTGACCGGGAAAACGTCATAGGGTGTGAGGTTCGGATGCGCGTTGCCCATGCGCTGGGGGCTTTCTCCCGTGGTGAGGTAGTTCATCGCCTGATTGGCCAACAGCGCGGTGGCGCAATCCAGAAGCGAGATGTCGACCATTTGTCCGCGCCCGGTGCGGTGGCGCTGTTCGACCGCTGCCAGGATACCGATGCCCGCGTAAAGCCCAGAGACGATGTCCGTCACCGCGACACCGACTTTTGTCGGCTGACCCGCCGCATCACCGGTGATCGACATGAGACCCGACAGGCCCTGCACCATGAAGTCGTAGCCCGGCGCCTGCGCCCTGGGCCCGGTTTGCCCGAACCCTGTGATCGAGCAATAGATCAGGCGCGGGTTGAGCGCGGCCAGACTACCATAGTCCAAGCCGTACTTGGCCAACCCGCCGACCTTGAAGTTCTCGATCACGATGTCCGCATCCGCCACGAGATCACGTACACGCGCTTGTCCTTCAGGTGTTCTGAAATCAACTGCGATGCTGTCTTTGCCGCGGTTCGCGGCGTAGAAATAGGCTGCCGACCTGTCGCCGTTCCGCTCGATCCATGGCGGCCCCCATTTGCGGGTGTCATCCCCGTCCGGGCTCTCCACCTTGATGACGTCCGCCCCCAGATCGGCAAGCGCCTGACCGGCCCAAGGCCCCGCCAGAATCCGCGCCAGTTCCACGACCTTTAACCCTTCGAGCGGTGCCATGCCATCCTCCTCAAAACCCACCGCACTGGCCTAGCACCCGGACCCGGCCTCCGCAATTACGCGACGAAACGGGGTAGGGGGCTTGCCCCTACTGGCCAACTCACGGACAGTCCCGCCAAAGTTTGGAGGAGACCGACATGCCCCATGATCTACCCGCGAAAAGCCGCCCGGACCTTGGCCCGTTCGATTGGGAAGACCCGTTCCGCCTCGATGACCAACTCGAAGAAGACGAACGCATGATCCGCGATTCGGCGCGTGCCTACGCGGCCGAAAAGCTCGCGCCGCGCGTCGTGTCTGCTTTCGAGAACGAAGACACCGACCCGATGATTTTCAAAGAGATGGGCGACATGGGGCTCTTGGGTGTGACCGTGCCCGAGGAATACGGCGGGCTTGGCGGATCCTACGTGTCCTACGGCCTCGTCGCGCGCGAAGTGGAGCGGATCGACAGCGGGTATCGGTCCATGATGTCGGTGCAATCCTCGCTCGTCATGTATCCGATCTACGCCTATGGGTCTGAAGAGCAGCGCAAGAAATACTTGCCCGGGCTGGCGTCGGGCGACCTCATTGGGTGTTTCGGCCTGACGGAACCCGATGCAGGGTCCGACCCTGGTAGCATGAAAACACGGGCGGTGAAGACTGACAGTGGCTACAAGCTCACCGGGTCCAAGATGTGGATCTCCAACGCGCCGATTGCGGACGTTTTCGTGGTCTGGGCGAAGTCCGGCGCGCATGACGGCAAGATCAAGGGCTTCGTGCTTGAAAAGGGCATGGCGGGCTTGTCCGCGCCGAAGATCGAGAACAAACTCTCGCTCCGCGCCTCCATCACCGGTGAAATCGTTATGGACGGTGTCGAGGTGGGCGAGGATGCGCTCTTGCCGAACGTCGAAGGTCTGAAAGGTCCTTTCGGCTGCCTCAACCGCGCCCGCTACGGCATTAGCTGGGGCGCAATGGGCGCGGCTGAATTTTGCTGGCATGCCGCGCGCCAATATGGCCTCGACCGGGTCCAGTTCGGCCGTCCGTTGGCGCAAACACAGCTCTTCCAGAAGAAGCTAGCAGACATGCAGACCGAGATCACGCTGGGCCTTCAGGGGTCTCTCAGGATCGGTCGGCTGATGGATGAGGGCAAAGCCGCGCCCGAGATGATCTCGCTGATGAAGCGCAACAACTGCGGCAAGGCGCTCGACGTGGCGCGGCAGTCGCGGGATATGCACGGGGGCAACGGGATCTCTGGCGAGTTCCAGGTGATCCGCCACATGGTGAACCTCGAAACCGTGAACACCTACGAAGGCACCCATGACGTGCACGCACTCATTCTCGGGCGTGCGCAGACCGGGCTTCAGGCGTTCTTCTGACCCTCAACGCGCACAACAGGCGGGCGAATTCGGATCGACGAGATTGCTCGCTTTTGCCGGCGACGGTCCCCAGAACGCGCGGATATGGGCCATAACCGCCCGTATCCCCGCGTCGTGCCAATTCGGCCCATCGGAATAGACGTAGGCGACGACCTCGGCTCCGTCGCGCCGGATCGCTTTCGCCACCACGTCGTCGGGAATGATCATCTGTGCGCCATACACGTGGCGTAGGGGATAGGCTTGGCCCGGCAGGGCGCGCGCCAGAAGCTCGTTGCAGGCCACCGTGTCTTCGGTGCAGAGGTCGAAGAACGGGTCGAATGTCGTCCCGAGATACTGGGTCAACACCGCCGCCGCCTCGGTGCGTTCGCGTGTGGTCAACTCCGGTCGGATGAGCGCCGCGCCGTCGGTGTTCAAGATGGTGTCCGGCGCGACCATTCGGATCCCTTGAGCCTGCGCTTCAGCGACCGTGCGCCCGGCGCGAATGTCGGCCTGAAGCGGCGCAAGAGCGCGGTGTGACCACAACCCCGCTTTCCGCAACTGGCTTTCCGTTCCGAGGTATAGTCCGACATGGGTGAAATGCCCCGGGATGATCGTTCCCGACTTTCGGGCCTTGTTCGACACCGTGACGACATCGAACGGGCGCGCCCGCGCCATCAATGCCGACAAAGCGTCGGGGTGTCTTGAAAGAGCACCGGGCTTGGCTTCGACCCGACCCAAGAGCGGTGTGAGTGTGTCGGAGGCTGATTTTGCCCATTCCACATACCACTCCGGGTAGCGTTCAGGATCATGACAGCAGTAGAACTGGGCGGCCTCCTCCGTGTCCGGCAACGGTGCGTCATAAGGCTGATGATTTGGCAAACCGCAACCGGCTGATGCCAATACCAAGGCAAGAGTGTAATAACGCATATTCAGGCCTGTCTTCCGAGAAACGTCTTATTTGGCGTTGCAACCGGGAAGATCCCGCGACGAGGACACCGGCGCAATCGGTCCAAGCGGCGAAGGGCCCCAGAACCCGGCGACCCGTTCCATCACGCCGGTTTCGCCGGGAGCGGCCCATTGGCCGTCTCGGGCTTCGACGTAATCGACGACGCGCAAGCCTTCGCCCCTGATCGCCTTGGCGGCCACGTCGTCCGGCAACAAGACCGTCAATCCGCGGACCTCATGCACCGGGAAATCCAGACAGGGAAAAGCGCGGGCCAGAACCTCGCTACAGGCAAAGGCGTGACAGGTCTTCAGGTCGTAAGCATGGTCGAAGGGCTGTCCGACCAGGCTCAACGCACGCGCGGCCGCAGCACGTTTGTTTGCCGACCCGATTTGCGGGCGGATCAAGAGCGCTGAGTCGCGTTGCCCCAGAACATCCGACAGCGTGCTGAAAGAAACCTCCGGCGCGACTCCTTCAACCACATTGGCGCCGGCCCGGATTGCATCGTGATGCGGTACGATTGCGGGATGGGACCACAGCCCCGCAGCCCGCAACTGCGACTCGGTTCCGACATAGACAGCGCTATGGGTGAACCATCCCGGCAACATGCGCGAGGACAGGTGGCTCTTTGACGAGAAGACCAGAAGATCCAGAGGCCTTGCCCTGTCGACAATCTGGTCAATGGCCGCCGGATACGCTGCCAGAAGCCCGCTGCCCGACTCCGCATGAAACAGAGGTTCCAGAGGCTCGGCGACAGCGAGGGCCAGTTCGGCGAACCAGTCCGGCTGGCGCTCCGGATCTTCGCAGCAGGTGAATGTAGATGCCCGCGTATCTTCGGGAAGGCCCGTAAAGTCTGGGTGCTGATTCGGAAGCGTGCAGGCAGTGATCGCGAGAAGCGGCCAAACGAGATGAAATCGAACCATGGGTCCTCCCTTCAATTGCCAATGAATCCTATTGATTTGCGAGACTTGGTGCCTTGTTTTGGATCAAGACAAAGCACTTGTCCGCAGGTTAGCGGCGGCAGGCAGCGAGCTTGAGCGAAGAGGAGACCGGGGAGATTGGCCCGACCGGCGAAGGTCCCCAGAAACCGGCGATGCGCTCCATCGCGCCGCGCGTTCCAGTGGCGACCCAGGACGCTTCCCGCGCTTCGATGTACGCGACCAAACGAAGCCCCTCGTTACGGATACCCTTGGCCGCCACGTCGTCGGGAAGCAAAACAGGCTCGCCCAAGAGCTCGCGCAGCGGAAAGTCGATCGATTTGTAAGACCGCGCCACGACTTCGGTGCAGGCAAAGGCATCGCAGGTGTTGAGATTGTAGGTGAAATCAAACCCGTAATTCAGCGTCGACAGCGCCCGCGAGGCGACGAGACCCTTTTCCTGACGGCCAATGGTCGGACGCAGGATGGCCACCGCATCACGTTGACTCAGCACGTCGTCAAGCCGGTCCAGCCGGACGCGAGGGGCAATGCCGTGTATCACGTCCATCCCGCCGCGAATCGCGTCGTGATGGGGGGTGATGGCCGGATGTGACCACAGGCCCGCAGCGCGCAGCTTGCGTTCGTTTCCGATGTAGATCGCAGTATGCGTGAACCAGCCCGAAAAGAACCGCGACCCGGCGTGGCTCTTGGCAGAAAGCGCCAGGATGTCCATCGGCTGGGCAGTGGTTTTGGCCCGGTCGATGGCCTCAGGGTGCGCCGCCATGAGGCCGGTGCCCGGACCCGGGTCGAAGAGCGGTTCCAGCGGTTCGGACAGCGCGATGGCAAGGTCGGCGAACCAGGCGGGTTGCCGTTCCGGATCGGCACAACAGGTGAATGTTTCCGCGCGTTGTGTTTCAGGCAGCCCCGTGAACTCCGGATGCTGGACCGGCAATCCACAACCAGTCAGGAAAACCACAAGGGCGAGGCATTGCCAAAACGTGCGCATAGATGTCTTTCGATTTGTGATCCGGACCCGGCTGTTCCAGCTTTCGTCCGAACGTTGGCTGTTTATAGTCAGGCCATGACCCATACGCCAGAAGATGCTGAAGCCCGCCGTGCCATTGCACCCGTGATCTGTTACCCGACCGACACGTTACCCAAGCCCGATCTCGATGACTACCACGCGCGCCGGCGCGAGGCTCAGGCAGAGGAAACAGTGATCGTCCCACCCCGCGAGGCGCGACACTTCCACGTTCCGGCTGGCGGGTTCTTTCGGATCACCTCGGTCGAGGGTCCGCAGGTAGGCGACCTCAACCTGTTCAATGCCGCAGACCCGCGAGAGCGGTTTTACTCCGGCAAGACCAGGGCGCTCCATGGAACCCATCTGACCACGGGTGATCGGATGTGGTCGAGCTTTCCCTATTTGCGCCCAATGGCGACGATCATCGGGGATACGCTGGACTGGTATGGCATCGACGGCTTCGGTGGCTCTGTCCATGACGTGATCGGCACGCGTTGCGACCCTTACACGCACCATCTGTTATCGGGTGACGATTACCACCATTGTTGCCACTCCAACCTCACCCGTGCCTTAGCGGATGCTCAGGATGTAAGCCTCACGGAGGCCGAGCCTCTGGTCCATGATGTCCTCAATGTCTTCATGTGCACGGGGTTCACGCGCGACACGGGGCAGTATTTCATGAAAGCTTCGCCGGTGCGGCCCGGCGACTATCTTGAGTTCTTCGCGGAGATCGACCTCTTGGGCGTTCTGTCTGCCTGTCCGGGTGGGGACTGTTCATCGGAGCATTCGTCAGACACGGCCACCTGTTATCCGCTGAAAATCGAAACCTTTGGGTCGTCGCAGGGGACACCCTGGAAAATGCCGGAACCGAATGGATATGACCGCAGCCATGGCCGCTGAGGTTGTCAGCGCCCCGACCAACCATATCAAGACGAAAAAACCCGGGCGCTGGCCCGGGTTCTTCCAAAATCTTATGTCTCAAGGCCTAGTGGAGCTTGGCTTCAACGTCCTTGATCGCATCTTCGATCAGCTTGTTGCCATCCGCTGCGGTCATCTGCTTGGCAATGATGTCCTGAGCGGCAGCGATGGCGACGGTGATGGCGCTGTCGCGCACTTCTTTCACCGCAGCGTTCTCGGCCGACTTGATCTGCTCTTCGGCACCCGCAAGGCGACGCTCGATCGAGGCTTTTAGGTCCTCTTTCGCGACTTCTGCGGCGGTTGCCGCTTCGGTCTTTGCGTGCTCGACGATCTGGTTGGCCTGCTCGGCCACCTCCTGCTGCTTGCGCTCGTAGGAGGCGAGGATCGTCTGGGCTTCTTCACGAAGGGCGCGGGCTTCTTCAAGCTCGGCCTTGATCGTGTCGGCGCGCTTGTCGAGCATCCCGCCGATCATGCCGGGAACCTTGAAGTAAATCAGCACCAGCACGAAGACGATGAAGGCGAGCAGCACGATGAAGTCCGTGTTGCCCAGCGAAAAGAACGGACCGCTGGCAGCCACGGCAGGGCTGGCTGCGAGAAGGGGCAGGAGGGTGAAAAGCTTTTTCATGTCCTTATCCCTTCATCCGTGCGTTGACAGCCGAGGTTACGGAGCGCGCATCGGCGGAAAAGCCCATGGCAGCCACGATTTCCTTGGCGGTGTCCTTGGCGACTTCCTTGGTGCTTTCGATGGCACCATCGCGGATTTCCGCAATCGCTTTTTCTGACTCGGCGGTCTTGGCCGCGATCTCTGCGTCGGCTTTCGCCTGAGCAGCATCCAGATCAGCCTGAATGTCGGCTTTCGCGTCGGCGACGATCTTCTGCGCCTCGGCACGGGCATCGGCGAGCGCCTTCTTGTAGGCCTCTTCCGCGTCCACGGCTTTTTGCTTCAGCTCTTCGGCGGCTGCGAGATCCGAGGTGATCGTGCCCTGACGTTCAGACAGGACGCCCGCGATGCGCGGCAGCGCGATCTTGGACAACACGAAGTGGATGACGACCAGCGTGACGACGAGCCAGAAGATCTGGTTCCCGAAGGTCGAGAAATCCAGCTGAGGCATGCCAGCGCCACCAGCTTCCGCGGCACCATGCGCTGCGTCGGCGGCGTTTTCGGTTTCAGTTGCCATCGTTTCCTCCTGGAACCCTGTTTACATCGGTGGGACCAACTCCGAACCGGAAAGGCCCCACCGCGCGTAAGGATAGTCGGCGCAATGCCGACCCTAAGGTTATCGCAGGATTAGACGGCGAACATCAGGAGCAGAGCGATGAGGAACGAGAAGATCCCCAGGGCTTCTGCGAACGCGATGCCGATGAAGAGCGTCGCGGTCTGACCGCCAGCGGCGGAGGGGTTGCGGAGCGCGCCGGCGAGGAAGTTGCCAGCGACGTGGCCCACACCAATTGCTGCTGCGCCGGAACCGATGCCTGCGAGGCCAGCACCGATGAATTGACCGAGTTGTGCGATATCGCCTTCCATGATGATTCTCCTTACGATGGAATTCGAGTTGATTGACTTGGGTTGAGCGGGTCGACCTTAGTGCGACGGGTGCAGAGCATCCTTCAGGTACACACAGGTCAGAATTGCGAAGACGTAGGCCTGAACACCGGCCACGAGCATCTCCAGCCCGTAGATCGCTGTGATGGAAAGCACGGCGAAGGGCGAAATGGCGGCGACGGCGGCGAAGCCTGCGAACACTTTCATAACGGCGTGGCCAGCCATGATGTTACCACCCAGACGAATGGAGTGGCTGACGGGGCGCACGAAGTAAGAGATCAGCTCGATGATCGCCAGGATGGGGCGCAGGGCCAGCGGGGCCGAAGACACCCAGAAGAGGCCAAGGAAGCCCGCGCCGTTCTTCACGAAACCGACGATGGTCACGGTGAGGAAGACGCCCAGCGCAAGAACGGCGGTCACGGCGATATGCGAGGTCGTCGCAAAGGACATCGGCAGAAGACCGAGGTAGTTCGCGAACAGGATGAACATGAACAGGGTCATGATATAAGGGAAGAACTTCACCGCATCTTTGCCGGCCACGTCTTCGACCATCTTGTAGGTGAAGCCGTAGAGGATTTCGCCGATCGACTGGGTGCGCGTCGGCACCAGGGCGCGGCCACGGGAGCCGAAAACGAACAGGGCGACGATGGCGATGACGGCCAGAGCCATCCAAAGGGTCACGTTGGTGATCGTGTACCAGGCGACAGGATCGCCTGCTTCGCCGAAAAGCGGTTTAACGATGAACTGATCGAGCGGGTGGAATTCCAGGCCGCCGGTTTCTTCGCCATGAGCTTCAGTCGCCACGTGCGTTGTCCTCTTGCTCTGCGGCGTATTTCGCCGCCTGCTTCTCTCCGAGCTCCTGGGCCGAACCGAGCATCGTCTTGATGCCTGCCGCCAGACCCAGCAGCGTGAAAATGACAAGGAATATCGGGATCGTCCCGAAGAGCCAGTCCAGCCCGTATCCTATGCCAAAGCCGATCCCCAGACCGGCTACCAATTCGATGACCATGCGCCAGGCGAGATTCGCGAGCGCGTAGTCCTTCTTCTGATGCGGGCTATCATCCGGCTGGGTGGCCTTGCGCGCTTCGATCTTGTCGCTGAGCGCCTTGAGGCGGTCGCCATTCGGATCGTCGTGCGGGTTTGCCAAGCGTGAAATGCCCCTCAGAAGAGTTGAGGGTTTGCTAATGGCAGGCGGGATCGGAGTCAACGCTGGATAGCGCCAACATGGCGGCGGGTAACGCATTGAATTCATAAGGAATTGATTCTGGCGAACGATGCAGAGAGCCATGCCGCAAGGCAATTTGTGGCAATTTCGGCCCTGAACCCATATTCAACCGTTTGGTTGACGATGGCGTGGCGTGGCCCTAACGACAGCCGCATGGACGACAAACTCGACCTCACGTTTCAGGCCCTCGCCGACCCCACGCGCCGCGCGATCCTGTCGATGCTGCTGGAAGACGACATGGCCGTCACGGACGTGGCCGAACCGTTCGAAATGTCCCTCGCGGCGATCTCCAAGCACCTGACCATCCTGACCCGCGCGGGCCTCATATCGCAGGAGAAGCGCGGGCGCGTCAAATGGTGCAAGCTGGAGCCGGACGCGATGAAAGCGGCCAGCGTCTGGATGCAGGGGTTCGGCCAATTCGACCCCGTGAACCTCGACGCCTTCGAGCGATTCCTTGAGGATGTCCTAGAGACCGGCCGCGAGGGCGACGAGCGCGAGGGTGGCCGGTAGCGCCTGCACCAAGAGGATTTTGCGGCCCACGGTCAGCCCGCCATAAAGGCCCGCGATCAGGACGAACACCAGGAAGAGCGAGATGATTTCATTGTTCGCCACGGCTATCCCGTAGATCAGTCCGGCGGCAAGGAAGCCGTTATAGAGCCCCTGGTTCGCGGCCAGTGTTTTCGAGGCGTCGGCAAACTCCTGGGTGGTGCCGAACACCTTCCGTCCCCCCGGCTTGGTCCAGAGAACCATCTCCAGGTAAACGATGTAGATATGAATGAGGGCGACCAGCCCGGTCAAAATAAGCGCGATCATGTCGATTCCCTAAATTTTTTTCAGACAATGGCCGAGGCCGGCGGCACGGTCCAGACATATTCGGCGCCGGGTCTGAAACGGGGCATTTGACGTCGTGTTTTCAGGCGGGCGCGGCAGCGCTTCCACGACTGGAACACGAACGCGGCAGCCTGGCCCTGTCTGATTGTGCTCCGGAAACAAATGACGCAGAAGGGGCGACAGGAGGACGTGTCATGCTGGAAATCGTTGTTTTGGCCGTGGCCGGGTTTGCCGCTGGGATGCTGAACGCCGTCACGGGCGGCGGCACCTTTATCAGTTTCCCGGCGCTGATTCACGGGGGT
>DOUP01000207.1 GCA_003520545.1 Maritimibacter sp.
TGAAAATCGCCAGCTACAACATCAACGGAATCAAGGCCCGTCTGCCCGCCGTCACCGACTGGTTGAAAGAGGCCGAACCGGATGTGGCGATCTTCCAGGAGATCAAGTCGGTGGACGAGAACTTCCCCCGCGAGCATTTCGAAGACATGGGCTATAACGTTGAAACCCATGGACAAAAGTCGTTCAACGGCGTTGCCCTCATCTCGAAGCTACCGCTTGAGGACGTGGTGCGCGGTCTGCCAAACCCCGAAGGCGCGGGGCGCGACGGTGTCGATGACGAGGAAGCCCGCTACATCGAGGCGACCGTCGTCGGTGAGAGCGCGGTGCGTATCTGCGGCCTTTACCTGCCGAATGGTAACCCTGTCGGCACCGAGAAGTTCGATTACAAGCTTCGCTGGATGGAGCGCCTCCACGCCCGCGCCGAAGAATTGCTCGCGCTCGAAGAACCGTTCCTCATGGCGGANNTCGTGATCCCGCAGGCCGAGGACGCCGCCCGCCCCGAGGCCTGGAAAGACGATGCACTGTTCCAGCCCGAAAGCCGCGCAGCCTTCTGGCGGCTCCAGAACCTCGGTCTGACGGAAGCCTTCCGCGCCCGCACGCAGGCCCCGGAAAACTATACCTTCTGGGATTTCCAGCGCGGCGCATGGCAACGCAACGACGGCATCCGGATCGACCACTTCCTGCTCTCGCCGCAATGTGCCGACCTGTTGACCGACTGCCAGATCGACAAGGAGGTCCGGGGCCGCGAGAAACCCTCAGATCACGTGCCGATCTGGATTAATATCGACGCATAAGACATGGCCAGTAAAAGAAAAATCATCATCGACACCGATCCCGGCCAGGATGACGCGGTCGCCATTCTCCTGGCGCTCGCTTCGCCCGAGATCGAGGTGTTGGGCATCACGGCCGTCGCCGGCAACGTGCCCTTGTCCCTGACCGCAAAGAACGCCCGCATCATCTGCGAAGTCGCCGGCAAAGCCGACACCCGTGTCTTCGCGGGCTGTGACCAGCCGATGCGGCGAAACCTCGTCACCGCCGAGCATGTGCATGGCCGGACGGGGCTGGACGGCCCCGACCTCTGGGAGCCGACAATGCCGATTCAGGATCAACATGCCGTTGATTTCATTATCGAAACCCTGCGATCCGAACCCACCGGCACCGTCACGCTCGCCACGCTTGGCCCGCTCACCAACGTCGCCACGGCCTTCGATCGCGCGCCTGACATCGTGCCCCGCGTGGCCGAAATCGTCTCCATGGGCGGGGCCTATTTCGAAGTAGGCAACATCACCCCGGCGGCGGAATTCAACATCTACGTCGACCCGGAAGCTGCTGATATCGTGTTCAAATCCGGAACACCTCTCACCCTCATGCCGCTCGACGTGACGCACAAGGCGCTGGTCACCAAGCCCCGCAATGACGCCTTCCGCTCCCTCGGCAACCGCACCGGCGTGTTCACGGCGGAGATGACCGAGTTTTTCGAACGCTTCGACAAGGAGAAATACGGCTCCGCGGGTGCCCCGCTCCACGACCCGACCGTCATCGCCTATCTCATCAATCCCGACCTGTTTTCCGGGCGCCATATCAACGTCGAAGTCGAAACAACCTCCGACCTCACGCTCGGCATGACCGTCGCCGACTGGTGGCGCGTAACCAACCGGCCCGCCAACGCGACCTTCATGGGTGATCTGGACGCCGATGGCTTCTTCACGCTTCTGACCGAGCGTCTTGCGCGGCTTCCGTGACATACCTAAGTCTGACCAATGCAGACGAATTTCGATAATTCCTACGCCCGCCTTCCGGACGCTTTCTATGCCAAGCAACCGCCGGTCCCGGTCGCGAAACCCGAAGTGATCGCGGTTAACGAAAGCTTGGCGCAGGAGCTTGGTCTCCCGCTTGCCTCTCTCACCGCCGACGTGCTCGCCGGGAATACCCTGCTGGACGGCTCCGAGCCGATCGCGCAGCTTTACGCGGGCCACCAGTTCGGCAATTTCGTCCCTCAACTCGGCGACGGACGCGCGGTCTTGTTGGGCGAGGTTATCGACCAGAACGGCAACCGGCGCGACATTCAGCTCAAGGGGTCTGGGCGGACACCGTTTTCGCGCGGTGGCGACGGGCGCGCCTGGCTTGGCCCGGTGCTGCGCGAATACGTGGTGTCCGAAGCGATGCACGCGCTCGGCGTGCCGACCACCCGCGCTCTGGGTGCCGTTACGACAGGCGAAGACGTGATCCGTGAACGCGTGCTTCCGGGCGCGGTTTTGGCCCGTGTGGCGTCCTCACACATTCGCGTGGGAACGTTTCAGGTGTTTGCCTCGCGCGGCAATGCCGAAGCGACCCGCACGCTCATGGAACACGCCATCGAGCGTCATTACCCAGACGCCGATACCCCCTTGGACTTCCTGTCTGCCGTCACCGCCGCGCAAGCCGAACTGATCGCGGCTTGGATGTCCGTGGGCTTCATCCACGGCGTGATGAACACCGACAACATGGCCATCTCGGGCGAGACCATCGACTATGGGCCCTGCGCCTTCATGGACGCCTACCACCCCAGTACCGTCTTCTCCTCCATCGACCAGATGGGCCGCTACGCGTTTCAGAACCAGCCCAACATGGGCATCTGGAACCTCGCGCAACTGGCGTCTTCGCTCCTGCCCTTGATGGATGGGAACGACGAAGACAACATAACCGCCGCCGAAGACCGCCTCCACGCGTTTCCCGAGGTTTTCGGTGCGGCCTGGAGCCGCCGTTTCCGCGCGAAAATCGGGCTGACGACCGAAGAAGAGGGCGACGGCGCGCTGATCCAGGGCCTGCTGCAACGCATGGCGACGAGCCAGGCGGATTTCACCAATACCTTCCGCGCCCTGGCCACCCGGCGCGATGCCTCCAACGAGATCACCGAGGATGGCGCCTGGGACAGCTGGCAGGAGCAATGGGCGGCGCGCCTGTCGCGCGAACCGGGCGATCCAGAGGCCACAATGCGAGCCGCGAACTCTGCGATCATCCCCCGCAATCACCGGGTTGAACAGATGATCGCAGCGGCGGTCGAGGGCGATTTTGCACCTTTCCACCGGATGACCGCAGCCCTCGCCACGCCCTACGAGGACGGGCCGGATACCGCCTATTTCGCGACCGCCCCCCTGCCCGACGAACGGGTCGCGCGGACCTTCTGCGGAACCTGATCAGTCCTTGGGCTTGCCGCGTTTGATCTGGTCGCGCACGGCGGCTTCAATCTCGTCCAGTTTCGTGGTGATCTGCTGCGTCCGCTCGTCGATGTCATCTTCGAACATGCGTTTGCGACGCTGGATGAAGCGTTTGTTCCGGCTCAGGAATTCCGCAATGACCCCCGGCAACCCACGCCGCGCCCGCCCCTTGAGATAGGCAAACCCCGTTGCCGCGCCCAACGCCGCGCCAACGGTATCGACCATGAGATCGGTCATCGTGTCGGTCAGCCCGGATTTCTGCATGTTCATGCCGAAAACCTGGTCCATACAGAACTCGAAAATCTCCCACAGCGCCCCGATTGACAGAGCGATTGCAAAGGCAATGATCGCCACCGCGTAGGGCGGCGCGGCATAACGGTCACCTTCGAACATCAACAGCGTAAAGACCACGCCGACGATGCCGAAGCCGACCGCAGAAGAGCCGTGCAACGCGATATCCCACCACCAGAACCGATTGTAGAAGTCGAATGCCTCGCCCAGGAAAATCGTGCCAAACAGGAAGAACACGATATAGGCATAGAAGTAGATCGGAATTTTCAGTTGCCAGCGTTCGGCCATGACCAGGGGGGCAATGGTCAATCCCAAGGTCGCAAGCCCCACGAAGGCGATCATGTAATCGCCCAGCGCGGTCGCCACCACGACCGCCAAAACGAGGATAACCCAGATACTCTTGGTGACGATGGATTGTTGGGACCAGAACATCCACGACACTTAGTCGCAGGGGAACGGCTCTTCAATTCCCGCGTTGAACTCCGACATAATGCGTTTCGGGACAAGTTTGTCTCACGAGCTTGTCCCGAAGCGCGGGAAACGCTCCCATGTTGCGCGGCGTTTCGAGCCAAACCTGTTTCAGGTTCAACTCGAAACACTTTAATGAAAAGAACGATGAAACTGGCCAGTTACAATATCCGAAAAGCCGTGGGGACCGACCGACGGCGCGACCCGCACCGGGTCATCGAGGTCATCAATAGCCTCGACGCGGATGTCGTTGTCTTGCAGGAGGCCGACCGCCGCCTGGGCCCTCGCCCGACGGCTTTGCCGCACGGGATGCTTGCAGACCATACCGATTTCGTGGCCGCAGACCTTGGGCAAAGCAAAGTCTCGCTCGGTTGGCACGGCAATGCGGTCCTGGTGCGCAAGGGGCATAGGGTCACCCGCGTGGATCGGTATCACCTGCCCTCGCTCGAACCCCGCGGCGCGGTCGCGGTGGAGATCGACAACACGCTCACGGTCGTCGGGGCGCACCTGGGGTTGAGGCGAAAGAACCGGCACGAACAAATCCGGGCCTTGCGGGGCTATCTGGCCAAGCGCACCCTGCCTTCCGTCATCCTCGGCGACTTCAACGAATGGTCGCGCCGCAGGGGCATGGAAGAATTCGCCCGCGAGTTCGAGCTTCACGCCCCCGGTGCCTCTTATCCGACCTTTCGCCCGACGGGGCACCTTGACCGGATCGCCTATTCGCCGGAGCTCACCTTCCTGCATGCAGGCGTCCACGACACGCAACTGGCGCGCGTGGCGTCCGATCATCTACCGATATGGGTGGAGTTCGACCTCACGCAACGGGTTGACGGCGCGGTCGTGGCGACCGGTTGATCAACACGATCCCGCCCGCAACGAGCGCTAATTTCAGCGCGATGGACCATGACATCGGCTCATCCAGCACCAGCCACCCCATACCGACCGAAATGATCGGCGTCACGAAGGCAAAAGACGCGATGGCCGAGGCTTTGTAGTGCCCGAGGAGCAAGAACCACGCGAGGAAGGCGCCAGCGGCGACAAAGACCGTCTGGTATCCCAGGCCGAGCCAGTGCCACCCCGTCACGTCGCGGATAAAGGGACCGAAAAAGAGCGCAAGGACCAGTAGCACGGGTCCGGAAACCAACAACTGCCAGAACATCTGCATCTCGGGGCTGATACGGTTGAGCGGCGTGATCCGCGCCAGAAGTGCAACGCCCATCCAGCCGAAAGCCCCCACGAGCGCAGCCAGGTCGCCCCAGATATTTGCCTTGCCAACCACGCCTGCGTCGCGGTCTGCAATCGCCCAGACAACCGCGCCGAAAGCCATGATCAGACCGGTCAGCTTCACGGGGGTCAACCCCTCGCCCGGAAGCAGGAAATGCGCAGCCAGCGCCATCCAGACCGGCATCGAATAGAAGATAACCGAGGTGCGCGTGACCGATGTCAGGTCAAGCGCGACGAAAAGGCCAAGGAATTCGAGCGAAAAAACGAGACCGATCACGAAACCCCAGAACACCGTCCCCTTGCGGAAATCCAGTTTCTGCTGCCGCCAGAGCATCCAGAGATACACGCAAAGCGCAGCCCCGATCGAGCGCAAACCCGCCGCGAAGACAGGTTGAAGTCCCACGTTCACCAGCTTGATGACGACATGATTCAACCCGAGCAGAAGCGAGATCACCATCAGTGAACTCACCCCGAACAGGTCCAGATTTCGTTTCTCTTCCATGGGCGGGAGAGAACGTTGCAATCGCGACGAAGTCAATCAGGCCGTCACGTCCTTTCTGTTTGCCGCCGCACAGACCCGTGATAGCAAAGATCAAATCCGCGCAGAGAGTGCCCATGTCCATTTTACAGATCACCTCGCTTCTCATCGTGCTGGCCGGAGCCTTCGGCACCGTCAATTACCTGTTTCTCAAACTCCCCTCCTCGATCGGTATCCTCGTTGTATCGCTCCTGGCGTCGCTTGTTGTCTTAGGGCTGGAAGCGCTGTTTCCCGTGCTGAACATGGCCGAACAGGTCAACGCACTGGTGGCGGACATCGACTTTTCCGAAGCACTTCTGGAGGGGATGCTGGGCCTCCTGCTCTTCGCCGGGGCGCTCCACGTGAAAATCAGCGACCTGCGCGACCAATGGCGGTTGGTGTTTCTCATGGCGACCATGGGTGTGGCGCTCTCCACCATGATCGTCGGGGTCGGGTTCCACTGGATCACGGGGATGCCGTTTCTTATCGCGCTGGTTTTTGGCGCCTTGATTTCGCCAACGGACCCGGTCGCGGTGCTGGGTGTTCTGCGCGAAGCCTCCTTGCGAAAGACGCTGGAAACCAAGATCGCAGGCGAGTCGCTGTTCAACGACGGGGTCGGCTACGTGGTTTACCTTGTCCTCGTGGGTCTCGCCTTTCCGGTGGTTGCCGGTCAAGGCGACGGCGGGCACGGCGGTGGCGGGCTGGGCGATGCGACCCGGCTGTTTTTCCAGGAGGCGCTGGGCGGGGCGCTTTTGGGTCTCGTCCTCGGCTGGCTCACCTTCCGCGTCATGCGGCTTATCGACGATTATTCCCTCGAAGTCCTGATCACCCTTGGCCTTGCCTTCGGCGGCTACGAGCTTGCCGTTGCGCTTCACGTCTCTGCCCCCATCATGGCAGTGACCGCCGGTCTCCTGATCGGTGACGTTGGCGCAAAGCACGGGATGAGCAAACGCACCCGCGAATACGTCGAGGCCTTCTGGCGGCTGATCGACGAAATCCTGAACGCGGTGCTGTTCCTCATGATCGGGTTCGAGATCTTCCTCGTCACCTTTGACACCACCACCGTGGTCGCAGGTATCGCCGCCATCGCGCTCGCTCTCGTCGCACGTCTCGCCGCAGTGGCCATCCCGGTCCTGATCCTCAAACCGTTCCGCGTCTTTTCGCCCGGTGTGATCCCGATCATGACCTGGGGCGGGCTGAAGGGCGGCATCTCGGTCGCGCTGGCCCTGTCCTTGCCCGAGAGCGAGTGGAAGACCCTGATCCTCGCCGCCACTTACATCGTGGTCATCTTCTCGATCATCGTGCAGGGTCTGACCGTCAAACGCCTCGCCAACCGCGTGGGCCGCGAACCGGAGCTTATGTAATGCAGTATTTTGTCTATGACGTCTTCACCGACACCCCGTTTGGCGGCAATCAATTGGCAGTCATTCCCGACGCCTCCGGCCTGTCCGATGCGGATATGCTGACCATCGCCCGCGAGTTCAACTTCTCAGAAACAAGTTTCGTGTTGCCGCCGGAAAATCCCGCCCACACGGCGCGGGTGCGATACTTCACCCCCACGCGCGAGCTGCCCTTTGCAGGGCATCCCACCATTGGCACGGCCATCATGTTGTCAGATCTTGGCGGCGGTGAGGACATGGTTCTGGAGCTGGGCGTCGGGCCGCTGGTTGCAAAAGCCAAAGACGGTGCCGCCTCTTTTGTGACAGAGTATCCGTTGGACATAAAAGGCAAACCCGACATCACCTTGGTGGCCCGCGCCATGGGCTGTTCACCGGACGTTATTCTATCACAACCGGTGCTGGCCTCGCTCGGCGGGGATTTCGTTTTCGCCCAAGTGAAAGACCGCAAAACTCTGTCTAAGCTTTCGCCGAATTTGGATGCGATGCGCGAGGGGAGCGCGCTTTTCCCCGGCAATCACGACTTTGCAGTCTATCCTTGGGTGGACGAAGGCGATGTTATTCATGCACGCATGTTTGCGCCTTTGGATGGCACTCCCGAAGACCCGGCCACCGGGTCCGCCGCCGCCCCGCTTGTTGCCCTTTTGTGCAAATGGCGCGGCAAACCCGTCGATATCACCATTCATCAAGGCGATGATATGGGCCGCCCGTCACGGATTGAGCTTAAGGCCGAACCCGGTCGTGTCACCGTCGCGGGAAAAGCCGTAAAAGTGATGGAAGGCCGCCTGACCGTTTGATCAACAGCGCGTATCCGGCCCAACCGGTGCGCCTTTGCCAAACCGCTGTTGCAAGTTGAACTTGATCAGGTTTTTCCAAATCAACCCCGGAAAATCGCGCAAAAAATCCGCAAAGGCCCCCGGCCCTGCGCCCTTCATGGTCTTTTTCACGATCCACGGTCTGGCCGGTTTAAATATCCCACGCACTTTTGGCGCACGCCCTTGGGTGAGGTCCGCAAGCGCCAAGGCAACCGCTTTGGGATCATTCCACGCCGATTGCCACAAAACACATCCCGCCTGATTGAGGATAAACACCGCATTGGGATACCCGCCAAACGCCAGATGCAGCGCGCCATCTATCCCGTCCACCAGAACCTCGCGCCCCTCGCCATCAGACGTTAGTTTTGATGCACAAGCCTGTTTCTCAGCGACATCTTTGTGGCCAGGGGTAAGCGCGCCGGGATGCGCCTCGCGCACATAAAGCACCGCAAATTGCACATCCGGAAACCGATCTTTAATGTGCCCCATCCTCTTGCGCCGGTCTTGAAACAGCGGGCATGTGATTGATCCCATTTCAAGAACCATAAATGGCGCATCAAACGACAGCAATTGACGCGGATCACCGTTCACAGTTGTCACGGTCCCATCTGGAGCCTTCTCTCCGGGCAGCGGTCCGCGAAAACGATCCAGATCATAAAGCCCGGCTTGAAAGTCAGTGTAATTGTAAGAGGGCATCAGAACGCTCCTTTTTCGGGCGACATAAGGTTTTCAACCATGTGACGCAGGACTTTATTGGCCAGTTCAATCTCGTGCGGGTCCAACCCTGAAAAGGCTTTCGCCATATGTGTTTGCGCAAGTGGGACCAACTGATGTTGCAATCCACGTCCGGCATCGGTCAGGCCCACCTGGAACCTACGTCGGTCCTGAGGATGCAAAACGCGCGTGACCCAACCCTTTTTCTCCATCCCATCCAACAGCCGTGTAACTGTGGTGCGATCGCGAATGGTGTGATCCGCGATATCTGCGGGCCCCGTGTGCGTCGCGTTCTCCGGCCCCTCGCGTTGCCACAAATAAATCAACACGGCCCACTCCTCTGCGCTGACGGCATAGCCCGCGGCCCTAAAGATTTCAGACAATTGACGACGTGACAAAAAGCTAAGGCGGTGTGCCCAATGAAGGGGAATCGATGATGGGTTAAACATGTGTGCATTATACACCTATTGCTAAATGCACTCAACTAGCCGTTTTCCCCAAGGCGTTTTCGCGCGATAAGGGGCGAAACGGAATCAGGGGCAACTGATGAATAAGAACATTCTGGAGCGCTGCGAAGAACGCGGATTGCGCATGACCGAACAGCGCCGGGTCATTGCCCGCGTTTTGCAATCCGCCCATCACGACCACCCAGATGTAGAAGAGCTTTATGCACGCGCCTCAGAAATTGATGCGGGCATTTCATTGGCCACGGTTTACCGCACCGTGAAACTTTTTGAAGAATCCGGTATCTTGGTCAAAAATGAATTTGGCGACGGGCGCGCGCGTTATGAAAGCGCGGACCGGGATCACCATGATCACCTGATTGACCTGACCACGGGAAAAGTCATCGAATTTGTGGATCCTGAGATTGAAGAGCTGCAGGAAAAGATCGCGCAAAAGCTTGGCTATACGCTGAAAGATCACCGGCTCGAACTTTATGGCGTCCCGATCAAAAAAAACTGATCACTTTGCGGCACAAGCCCGCCGTAACGAAGATTGCCCACTCATCACCATTTGAAATGCGTCACATCACCTATTCCCCGCTTGTCTCGGATCCGATTTTCCGATTGGGTCCAGCGGTGACATTCAGGGTTGATTAACATGCAAAATATCAAAGGCATCATTCTTGTGACGTTGTCCATGGCGGCCTTCGCCTTGGAAGATGCGTTCATTAAAACCAGTTCGGCGGGCCTGCCCGTATCCGAAGTGCTGGTGTTCCTTGGCGCGGGCGGCGCCTTGGCTTTTGCTGTGGCGACCTTTGTGAACCGCGGAACATTGGCACCACTAGTGCACCGCGACATGCGCTCGCCGAAAATGTTGTGGCGCAACGCGGCCGAGGGTGTTTCCGCGATGTTTTTCATCACCGCACTGTCATTAGTGCCCATTTCAACCGTTGCCGCCGTGTTTCAGGCCACCCCATTGGCAATTACCGCCGGCGCCGCTTTGTTTCTGGGCGAAACCGTCGGCTGGCGGCGTTGGAGCGCCATTGGCGTGGGCTTTATTGGTGTGTTGATCATCATTCGTCCGGGGGCCGCTGATTTTGACATGGCGGCCCTATTCCCTATTGCAGCGGTCTTTGGCATTGCCCTGCGCGACTTGATCACCCGCCAGATTGACCCATCGATCCCGTCGATTTCGGTCAGCTTCTATGGCTTTGCCTCATTGATTCCAGCTGGGCTACTCATGATTCCGATCACTGCCCCATTTGTGATGCCACAGGGCGTTCAATGGGCCTATTTATTTGGGGCAATGGTGTTTGGCGTCGCGGGCTATTACGCCATTGTGCTTGCAATGCGTATCGCCGAAACCTCGATCATCATGCCCTTTCGCTATGCACGGCTGATTTTCTCGATGATTGTCGGCATGATTGTCTTTAACGAACGTCCCGATATGCTCACTTATTTCGGGGCCATGATCGTGATTTGCACCGGCATTTACATGTTTGTGCGCGAAGGTCGCGCTAACAGGCGCGTCGCCCGGTTGCCGGACGCCGCCTGACAGGTTAAAGAGCCTCAACTGAAGTTTTCTTCTTATTGGGAGCGCTAACATGAGCACCATCGTCGATATTTTCGCCCGTGAAATCCTGGACAGCCGGGGCAATCCAACCGTTGAGGTTGACGTCATCCTCGAAGACGGCTCAATGGGCCGTGCTGCCGTTCCGTCCGGCGCCTCAACTGGCGCACATGAAGCGGTGGAAAAGCGTGATGGCGACACATCCCGCTACATGGGCAAAGGCGTTCTGGAAGCCGTGGCCACCGTGAACGGCGAGATCGCCGAAGAACTCGCCGGAATGGATGCGACCGACCAGGAAGGCCTGGATCGCGCGATGATCGAGTTGGACGGCACGCCCAACAAGGGTCGTCTCGGCGCCAACGCCATCCTCGGCGTTTCTCTCGCCGCCGCGAAAGCTGCTGCCGATTTCTCCATGCTGCCGCTCTACCGCTACGTTGGCGGCTCTTCGGCCCGCGTCCTGCCGGTCCCAATGATGAACATCATCAACGGCGGCGAACATGCCGACAACCCGATCGACATCCAGGAATTCATGATCATGCCGGTCTCCGCAACCAACATCCGCGAGGCAGTGCGAATGGGGTCCGAGGTCTTTCACACGCTGAAAAAAGAGCTTTCCGCGGCGGGCATGTCCACCGGGCTTGGTGATGAAGGCGGCTTCGCGCCCGAACTTGGCTCCACGACCGAAGCGCTCGATTTCATCCTCAAGTCCATCGAGAAAGCGGGTTACAAGCCGGGCGAAGACATCTACCTCGCCCTCGACTGCGCCTCGACCGAGTATTTCAAGGACGGCAAATACGAGATGAAGGGCGAAGGCCTGTCGCTGACCCCCGACGAGAATGTCGCCTACCTGCAAAAACTCTGCGCCGAGTATCCGATCATTTCCATCGAAGACGGCATGGCCGAGGACGATTGGGACGGCTGGGCGCTCCTGACCCAAGTGCTGGGCGATACCGTGCAGCTCGTGGGCGACGATCTTTTCGTGACCAACCCCGAGCGTCTGGCCGATGGCATCGACAAGGGCGTCGCGAACTCCATGCTGGTCAAAGTAAACCAGATCGGCTCGCTGTCCGAGACGCTGAAGGCCGTCGATATGGCCCACCGTGCGCGTTACACCAACGTGATGAGCCACCGGTCCGGCGAAACCGAGGACGCCACCATCGCCGACCTCGCCGTGGCCACCAACTGCGGCCAGATCAAGACCGGCTCGCTCGCGCGGTCGGACCGGCTCGCCAAATACAACCAGCTCATCCGTATCGAGGAAATGCTGGGCGAAGTGGCCGAATACGCGGGCCGCTCGATCCTGAAGTAACCCGGACCGGAGCCGCGCCATGGACATCAGGCGCATGGGCGGCTCCAACTCGGATCAGGACATCGCATCCGGCAGCGCGCTCCCGCGCACCCGCGACACCCGTGCAAGCAAGCGGCAATCGAAGGATCGGACATGACCGCGGACGACATCATCGCCCATCTCGACCTTGCCCCACACCCCGAGGGCGGGTGGTTTCGCGAAACACTGCGGGTCACGGGCGAGAACGACGGACGCAGCCCCGGCACCGCGATTTATTTCCTGCTGAGAGCCGGGGAGAGCAGCCATTGGCACCGGGTCGACGCCACCGAGACATGGCATTTTTACGCCGGCGCACCGCTTGTCCTGTCGATCAGCGCCTCGGACGAAGGTCCCGCCGTTGATCATCAGCTCGGCCCGGACCTGCGCGCCGGGCAATCGCCGCAGATCACCGTGCCACCACACCATTGGCAGGCCGCGCGCACCACGGGCGATTTCACGCTGGTGGGCTGCACCGTGTCGCCGGGCTTCGACTTCGCGGGGTTCACCCTCGCTCCCCCGGGCTTTACCATCCCTTGAGACATATCGACGGCCCGCAAAAAAATGCGCGGCCCCGAAGGACCGCGCACCGTTTCAACATACCAACTTGCTGTTACTGAGCCGCGGCTTCCAGCGCGCGGAAGGCGGCGACGTTTCGGTTATGCTCGTCCAGCGTTTCGGCAAAGGCATGACCGTCCGCCGGGTCGAGCGTCTTGGCGACGAAGAAGATGTAATCCGTATTCGCCGGGTTCAACGCCGCTTCGATCGAGGCAAGCCCCGGATTGGCAATCGGTGTCGGCGGCAGGCCGGAGATCACATAGGTGTTGTAGGGCGTCTCGGCCCGCAGCTCGGACTGGCGCAACCCGCGTCCCAGTACGCCTTGGCCGCGCGTGATGCCATAGATCACCGTCGGGTCGGTTTGCAGGCGCATACCCTCGCGCAAACGGTTCACAAAGACGCTCGCCACCTGCGGCCGCTCGGCTCCAAGTCCGGTTTCCTTCTCGACGATGGAGGCCATGATCAGCGCCTCTTCGGGGCCGTCATAAGGAAGATCGTCTGCCCGGTTCTCCCACGCGCTTGCCAAACGCGCCGCCTGCGCCGCCTCCATGCGGGAGATCACGCTGGCGATTTCGTCACCCGGACGCATTTCATAGCTGTCCGGCGCGAGCGTGCCTTCGGCGGGCGTTTCTTCGACCGATCCTGTCAGGAACTCGACCTTGGAGAGCGCGTCCACGATCTGCCAAGAGGTCGCCCCTTCGGCCACGGCCACGCGGTAGCGCGTATCGGCAGCGTTGCGCACGCGGGTGTATTCCGCCGGGATATCCTCGTCCGCACCGAACTCGGCCACGGTTTGGAACGTCTGCGTCGTCGGGTCCAGCTCACGCACCTGGTATTCGGCGGCGTTGATCCCGACGCGGTAAACCACCTCGGTTCCACAGGTCGAAGCCCCACCCCGCGTGATGGCATCCACGATCTCTTCCATCGTGGCGCCCTCTTCGATCAGGAAGGAGCCCGCCTTCAGCTCGGTCGATTTGCCGGAATACTCCGCACCCATGCGAAAGATCGACGGGCTTGAGATTGCGCCGTCAGCTTCCAGCGTGTCCGAGACACGGCTGAACGTCGACCCCGGCGCCACTTCGAGGCAAATCGCGGCGGTCAGCGGCCCTTGGGTCGTGTATTCACGTTTGCCCCAGCCGATCACGCCGCCGATCACAACCAGCAGAACGATAAACAGGGTCAGCGCGTTCGAGGCGATATTGCGCCACATCAGCCGTCAACCTTCCCCATGATGAGACAGGCGTTGGTGCCGCCGAAGCCGAAGGAGTTCGACAGGACCACGTCGATCTTGCGCGGCTCCGCCTTGTTCGCGGCGAGCGACAGCTGCGGTTCGACCGCGGGGTTGTCCAGGTTGATGGTGGGCGGTGCCACCTGGTCGCGCATCGCAAGGATCGAGAAGATTGCCTCGACGGAGCCGGCGGCCCCGAGCAGGTGCCCGATCGACGATTTGGTCGAGGACATGGTCACCTTTTTCGCATGATCACCCAACAGGCGCTCCACGGCGGCCAGTTCGATCACGTCGGCCATGGTCGAAGTGCCATGCGCGTTGATGTAATCCACGTCCGACGGCTCCAGGCCAGCATTCTTTAGCGCGGCCTGCATGGCGCGGAACCCACCGTCGCCATCCTCGGAGGGCGCGGTGATGTGATAGGCGTCGCCCGACAGGCCGTAGCCCAGGATTTCGCCATAGATCTTGGCGCCGCGCGCCTTGGCATGTTCGTATTCTTCGAGCACCACGATGCCCGCCCCCTCGCCCATGACGAAGCCGTCGCGGTCCTCGTCATAGGGACGCGAGGCGGTCTCGGGGCTGTTTCCACGCTTGGTGGAGAGCGCCTTGCAGGCGTTGAAGCCCGCGATCCCGATCTCGGAAATGGCCGCTTCCGCGCCCCCCGCGACCATCACATCCGCGTCGCCCACCTTGATCAGGCGCGAAGCGTCGCCGATGGCATGGGCGCCGGTGGAACAGGCGGTGACAACCGCGTGGTTCGGGCCCTTGAAGCCGTACTTGATCGACACCTGCCCGGAGATCAGGTTGATCAGCGCGCCGGGAATGAAGAACGGCGACACGCGGCGCGGACCTTTTTCAGCGATCAAAAGCGCGGTGTCGGCGATCGAGTTCAGCCCACCGATCCCGGAGCCGATCATCACGCCGGTGCGCAGGGCTTCCTCTTCGGAGACCTCTTCCAGACCTGCGTCCCGCACCGCCTGCATCGCGGCAGCCATGCCGTAGAGGATGAAATCGTCAACCTTGCGGCGGTCTTTCGGGTCCATCCAGTCGTCGGGATTGAACGTGCCGTCGGACCCATCCCCATAGGGAATTTCACAGGCATATTTCGTGGTCACGCGGCTTGCGTCGAAGCGCGTGATGGGTCCGGCCCCCGATTGACCGTCCAGAATGCGCTTCCAGCTCTCTTCAACACCACAGGCCAGCGGGGACACCATGCCCAAACCGGTAACGACGACGCGACGATTTTCCATGAGGACCGCCCTCTTTTTTGTTCTTTTCAACGGGCGCTGGATACCGCGCCATCCCACCATAGGGCAAGGGTGAAACGGTCAGGGCGCCGTCGAAAGGCCCGGATCGGCAGGCGCTCGCCCACCCGCATTGCCCGGTTCCGACATACGAAAAACGGCGCTCGCGGGAGCGCCGTTTTGCTAATCAGGGGACCCGCCAAGGGGCACGTCCGTCAAAACCCGCCTCAGATGGCGCCTTTGATGAAGCTGACCGCATCGCCGAAGGTCTGGATCGTCTCGGCAGCGTCGTCCGGAATCTCGATGCCGAACTCTTCTTC
>DOUP01000011.1 GCA_003520545.1 Maritimibacter sp.
CGTCGATGGCCGTGGTCATCATCATGGTCTTTCTGTTCTGGGTCTTCATCGCCCATATGGTTTTCGCGCTGTTTCTTGGGCTGATGCCGATGACCAATATCCTGACTGATCCCGCCCATACCATCCTGACCGCGAGCGGGTTGAAGATGCTGGGTTTCGGCTCGCTCGTCGGGCTGGCCTTTGCCTATGTGCTGTTCTCCCTGACCGTGGTGAGCCTGCCGCTGCTTCTGGACAAGGAGCTGGATTTCATTACGGCGATGATCCTGTCATGGCAGTTCGTGGCGAAGAACCGGGGAGTGATGATCGTCTGGGGGATCGTGATATCCGTTTCCCTGTTCGTCGCCATGATCCCCGCGTTCCTGGGCCTGCTCGTCGTGCTCCCGATCCTGGGTCACGCGACATGGCACCTGTATCAGCGCGCGTTGATCCACCCGGCTTGATAAGAGGGATCATTCAAACGCAAAAGGCCGCCCCAGGGGGCGGCCTTTGTCATTTCGGTGTCCGGCGACCTAGCTGTCGGACTTCGTCGGCGCAGGCGCAGGCGCAGCTGCAGCCGGTGCAGAGGCTGCGGCAGGGGCTGCCTTTTTCGGGGCGGAGCCGCCATTGTTCAGCGGATCGTCCTGACGCTGCACCGAGCCTTCGAAGTGGGCGCCGCTTTCGATCGCGATGGTCTTGTGGATGATGTCGCCTTCGACGCGTGCGGTCGAGGTCAGGCGGACTTTCAAGCCCCGCAGGCGGCCCACGATACGGCCGTTCACGACCACGTCGTCGGCAACCACTTCGCCTTTGACGGTGGCGGTTTCGCCGATGGTCAGCTGGTGCGCGCGAATGTCGCCTTCGATGGTGCCTTCGACGAGGATATCGCCAGTGGATTTCAGGTTGCCGACGACCGTCAGGTCGGACGACAGGGTCGATGCCGGCGGCTTGGCCTTGGGTGCGGTGCTCGCGGGCATCGACGGTGTGCCGGAAGTGGGCATCGACGACTTCGGCGCTGCGGCCTTGTCGGCGTCAGACGCCTTGGTGTCAGTCTCGCCCGCTTTCGGGCCCGGTTCATTGATGCGGCTTTTAGAAAACATCGCGTCCTGCCTTGATATATGTCATTGGGTTGACGGCCTTTCCGCCCACGCGCACTTCGTAGTGCAGATGCGGGCCGGTCGACCGACCGGAATTTCCCATATCACCAATTCGATCTCCGCGCGATACCCTTTGTCCTTTGCGCACGCCTATGCGCGACAAATGGGCATACCGGGTTTCGAGACCGAATTCGTGCTGGATCTTGATGAGCCGCCCGTAACCCGACTGCCAGTCGGCATGGGTCACGACGCCGTCCGCCGTTGCATAGATCGGGGTGCCGACGGGGCCGGCCATATCGGTGCCGGCGTGCAGTCGACCCCAACGCTGGCCGAAGCCGGAGGTGAAGCGGAACTGACCCGCGCGAACCGGCATGTCGAAGGGCAGTTTTTCGGCGGCGACCCGATACATGTTCATCCGATCGAGCTCGTTCAGGATCTTGTTCGCCCGCTGCATATCCTCATCGGGCGCTTCGCCCTTGGTCGAGAGGATCATCGGCATAAGGGGTCCGCCCTGACCCGAATAGCCCCGGCGCACGGTCGAAAGGATATTCTCGGTCGACATGCCGGCAGCGGAGAACATCTTGTCCAGCGGTTCCAGCGAGACGGTGACCGCATCTTCGAGCTGGGTGAAAATCTGGTTGTTGCGCTCGTCGCGCAGGCGGACCTCGTAGAGAAGCTCCTCGGTCTCCTCCTGGGCGGCAGCGGCGGACTTGATGGCCTGGTCCCGTTCCGAAGCTGTCGCTTCGAGCGCGGCGGTCAGGACCGAAATGGTCCCGGACATGTCTTCGCCGCCTGCGAGAATTGGCGCGTTGGTCGGGGGCGCTTCGCCACGGGCCTCGGCCAGCATCGTTTCCAAAGACCCGCGCGCGCTGTCGCGTTCGACCATGGTGCGGCGCAGCGTGGATTGAATGACGTCGATCCCGACTTCCAATTCACGGCGGCGTTCCTCGGAGGACAGAAGCTCGGACTGCATGGCGGAAATCTGGGTGAGCGCCAGGTTGAAGCGTTCCTGGGCGGCGGCGGCCTCTGCGGCGCGGCGGTCGCGATCCACGGCGAGGGTCTGCAAGCGTTCTTCGTAAAGCCGCTGCTCGCGCATACTTTGTTCGCGGACATTGCCCGACGAAATGCTGTCCATCATCAAGACGGCGGTGGCGATAATGGCCCAGGCGACGAATGCCGCGCTGACCGTCCAGGCGATGAGCTGGGTCATGGGCGAAAGGATCACGAAGCGTGTGGTCTGATCCGACCGCAGAAAGAGCCTCTGTTCAGGAAAGCTCCGCTCCAACCGGCGGTTGAGCCGATGACCAAGATTGTTCAGCTTATTGCGCAAGACGTCCCCGTCCGTTTGCCCCAGTTCAAAACGTGCTCGTTCCCCTTCGGCACGCTATGGGCGGTCTACCCCGTGAGGCTGTAAAAGTGCAAGAAATTTTGGGCGATATGATCGCGCTAACCCGGCGTTACGGGCAAGTTTTCGCCGAATGCGACCGGCTGTCTCAGCCGCTGTGCGTCGGCGAGCGGGTCGCCTCCGGTGGCTCAGCGCCGCTCAGTGCCCGCCGCTGTTTTCCTCTGCCAGCGGCCAATAGAAGTCCGGGGGCAGCCCCGCCTCGGCGCGCTTTTCCTCGTTGAACGGCGGCTTCGGGCCGCCGGGAAAATACCGTCTCACGAGATCGTGGAAGGTGTCCTTGGGGTCCAGTTCGTGGCGGCCGCAGAGAAAGTGGAACCACTTCGACCCATAGGCGACATGCCACACTTCTTCGGCATAGATGGTTTCCAATGCTTCGACGGCGAGCCGGTCCTTGGCCTTCTCGAAGAGCGTGATCATCCCCGGCGTCACATCGAGACCACGTGCCTCAAGCACCATCGGAACGACCGCGAGCCGCCCCATGAAATCCGTGTCCGTTTCCGAGGCCGCCCGCCACATGCCCGCATGGGCCGGCATCGCGCCGTAGTGGCTCCCGTGGTCTTCAAGAACATCGCACACCAGGTTGAAATGCTTAGATTCTTCATCGGCGCACTTCACCCAGTCGTCATAGAACCCGATGGGCATTTTGACGTCTGCGAACCGCGCGATGATGTCCCAGTGCAGGTCGACGGCATTCAGCTCGATATGCGCGATGGCATGAAGGATGGCGTTGCGTCCTTCGGTCGTCCCGGGTTTGCGTTTCGGCACGTCGCGCGGATCGAGAAGCGCGGGTTTTTCCGGTCGGGCCGGGAAATCGGGCGGCGCTGCGACGCCGATCTCCAGCGGTTGACCGGCCGCGCGGGAGGCCCGCCACGTGGCCGCATGGCGATGCGACAGCGCGGTTTTTTCG
>DOUP01000012.1 GCA_003520545.1 Maritimibacter sp.
CCTTCGGCCCGCAACGCATGGAACCTAGCCGCGAAGGCGTCGAACGTCCCCTCGGCAATCGCCGCCCGCATCTCGCCCATCAGTTCCTGGTAGTAATGCAGGTTGTGCCAGGTCAGCAGCATCGACGAGATGATCTCGCCGGAGCGGAACACATGGTGCAGATAAGCCCGCGAATAATTCGAACAGGCCGGACAGCGGCAGCTTTCATCCAGGGGTCGGGGATCATCCGCATGGCGCGCGTTCTTGATGTTGACCTGCCCGCGCCGCGTCCACACCTGCCCGGTGCGACCTGACCGGGACGGCAACACGCAGTCCATCATATCGACCCCACGCTTGACCGCACCGACGATGTCGTCGGGCTTGCCCACGCCCATCAGGTAGCGCGGCTTGTCGATGGGCAGCATCCCAGGCGCGTAATCCAGCACCTTGAACATGACCTCCTGCCCCTCGCCCACGGCCAGCCCGCCGATGGCATAGCCGTCGAACTCTATGGCCTTCAGCGCCTCGGCGCTCTCGCCGCGCAGCTCTTCGACATCACCGCCCTGCTGGATCCCGAACAGCGCATGTCCCGGCCGGTCCCCGAAGGCATCGCGCGAGCGTTGCGCCCACCGCATCGACAGCCGCATACTATCCGCGATCCGCTTGTGTTCGGCGGGCAACGCGGGGCATTCGTCGAAACACATCACGATATCGGACCCGAGCTTTTTCTGGATCTCCATGGAGCTTTCGGGCGACAGCATATGCCGCGACCCGTCGACGTGTGAGCGGAACGTCACGCCTTCTTCCGTCAGCCTACGCAATTCCGCGAGGCTCATCACCTGGAACCCGCCCGAGTCCGTGAGGATCGGCCCCGCCCAGTTCATGAACCGATGCAGCCCGCCGAGCCGCTCGACCCGATCCGCGCCGGGGCGCAGCATCAGGTGATAGGTATTGCCCAGCAGAATATCCGCCCCGGTCGCCGCCACGCTCTCCGGCATCATCGCCTTGACCGTCGCCGCCGTCCCCACGGGCATGAAGGCGGGCGTGCGGATCTCGCCCCGCGGGGTCGAAATCACACCGGTCCGTGCCTTGCCATCGGTCGCGTCGAGCGAAAAGGAAAATCTCTGGGTCATATCGGATCCTTTCGCGCCGCTTCTGTCGTAAAACCCGGTCACGCTCAAGGTGCTTGACGTATCACTGTCGCGTCCCGCCGCCAAACCTGCGAGGGTGAACGTCACACGAACGAGTCGGCCTATTCGGAGGATCACATGACCAGCAGTCCACTTCACTTCGGTTGGGAAGAATGGGTGTCGCTCCCGGATCTGGGCGTGCCCGCGATCAAGGTGAAAGTGGACACCGGCGCGCGCACCTCCGCACTTCACGCCGACCAGATCGAAACCTTCGGCACCGCCACGAAACCCAAGGTGCGCTTCACACTGTCGCCGGTCCCCGACCGCACCGATATCGTGATCCCCTGCTCCGCCGAGTTGATCGACCGCCGCGATGTCACCTCGTCCAACGGCGAAACCGAAACCCGTTTCGTCATTCAAACGACCCTCTCGGTCGCTGGCCAGAGCTGGCCCATCGAAGTGACGCTGACCAACCGCGAGAACATGAATTCCCGCATGCTTCTGGGCCGCCAGGCGCTTCTCGACCACATCACCATCGACGCCCAGGGCCGTTTCCTGCAACCGATGCTGGATTATGACGTCTACCACAGCCCCGAAGTGCGCAAAGCCCAGCCCAAACGCGCGCTGCGGGTGGCGCTCTTGTCTCGCGAGGACAATTACACGACGCGACGCCTGGTCGAAGAAGGCGAATCCCGGGGCCATACGGTCGAGGTCATCGACACGACGCGCTGCTACATGGCGATCAACGCGCTCGCGCCCGAAGTGCACTACGACGGTGCGAAACTGCCGCACTACGACGCGGTCATCCCGCGCATCGGCGCCTCCATCACGCCCTACGGCGCCGCCGTCGTGCGCCAGTTCGAAACCATCGGCACCTTCTGCGTGAACGGGTCTGCCGGCATCACGGCCTCCCGTGACAAGCTTTTCGCCCATCAGCTCATGGCGAAGGCGGGTATCGGAATGCCGCATACCGCCTTCGCCGCATCGCCCAAGGACACCGGGAACCTGATCGGCCTCGCCGGTGGTGCGCCGCTGATCGTCAAGCTGCTCGAATCGACCCAGGGCAAAGGCGTCGTCTTGGCCGAAACCCGCAAAGCCGCCGATTCCGTCATCTCGGCCTTTCGCGGTCTGAAAGCCAACTTCCTCGTCCAGCATTTCGTGAAGGAAGCCGCGGGCGAAGACATCCGTTGCCTCGTCATCGGCTCCCGGGTCGTCGCGGCAATGAAACGAAAAGGAGCGGAGGGCGATTTCCGCTCGAACCTCCACCAAGGCGGGTCCGCCGAGAAAGCTCGCATCTCCGCCGAAGAACGGCGCACCGCGCTCAAAGCCGCCCGGGCCTTCGGGTTGAACGTCGCCGGTGTGGACCTTTTGCGGTCGGAAACCGGGCCGAAAGTGCTGGAGGTGAATTCCTCGCCGGGGTTCGAGGGGATCGAAAAAGTAACCGGGGCGTCAATCGTGTCGCTGCTCTTCGATGAGATCGAACACCGCGTACGCCCCGCTCCCAAACGCCGTCGAAAAATGAAACCTTAAGCTGGTCCCTGTCGCCCTTGCAGGACCCGAGGCGGCAGGCTCTTTTCGGGTCGCGGCGCTCGGTCTTGCCGCATAGGTGACCCCTCAGCCGGCCAGACCCATTGCATCCAGCTTCGCGGCACAGATGAAGTCCTTTTCAGACAGCCCGCCCACGTCATGGGTGGTGAACTTCACTTCGAGATAGCCCCACCCCAGCGCCATGTCGGGGTGATGCCCCTGGTCCTCGGCCACATAGCCGACCGCATTTGCCATCATCAGCGCGGGTGCGAACTTCGAGGTCTTGTAGCGACGCGTCAGTGTGTTGCCGTCGAGCGTCCAGCCGCTGTCCAGATGTCCAAGGAAGCTCGCGGCGCCCTCTTTGCCCAGTTTTTCGAGCGTGCCGAGGTCGTCGCAGTTTTTCTGTGCCAAGTCTGTCATGTGGTGCCTCCCGTCATGTGTATGTCCCACCCAACGCCCGGCGGCGCCTTGGGTTCAGATTTTCTCGCCCACCCCCATCGCGGAGGCGATGGTGCGGGCGTCGGCTGCGGTCAAAGCGTGGCGGCTTCCCCGGACGGCCATACCCCAGTGTCGTCCGCGCCCCCGTGTCATGTCCAGATGTTCCAGCAAAGGGCGGATCGGAACCTCCCGGGCGTCGAGATACCGCATATCATGGCGCCACGGGTGAAACCCCTGCCCCTGATCCGCAGGATACGGCTCCCGCGTCAGAACCTGGCCGATCGCGACAAAAGCCCGCACCGGATCGCCGCCGTCCAAAGCCGTGCGCGAGGCATAGTAAATAAGCCAATCGCCTTGGGAGAGCGCCCGGACCGCGCTTTCCTTACCATGTCCCAATTGTGCGAACCCTTCGGTCACACCGCGCATCACATGATCGCGAACCGCGACCCCGAGCCAGTATTTCCTCCGCCCCATCGTTTTGCCCCCCTAGACCTCATCTTCCCAAAACCCTATATGTTTGGTCAGGAATACCAAGGACACGCGCGATGAACCATTCAAGCCCCGAGCAGGTAGAGGGCGCACCCCTCATCAAACCGTCCACGACGGACCATCCGCTCTACGACAAGGTCGTGGAAGGCTGCCGGTCCGTCTACGACCCGGAAATTCCCGTCAACATCTACGATCTCGGTCTGGTCTACACCATCGACATCAACGACGAGAACGAGGTGTTCATCATGATGACCCTGACCGCACCGGGCTGCCCGGTGGCGGGTGATATGCCCGGGTGGATCGTCGATGCGGTCAGCCCGATTGACGGGGTGAAAGATGTGCAGGTCGAACTGACCTGGGATCCGCCCTGGGGCATGGACATGATGTCGGACGAGGCACGCCTCGAACTCGGCTTCATGTGATGTAAGCATTATAGCTTGCTTTTTTGTTGTGTAAGTGAATATGCTTACATTATTAGGAGGCAAGCAATAATGCTGTCCGTTCTCACCGGAGATTTCATCGATTCCCGGCGCTGGGCGCCCGACGAGATCACGCGGGCACATGACCTGTTGACCGCCGAAGCCGACCGCATAGCGGCATGGTCCGGCGGGCTCACAGCTTACACCCGCAATCGCGGCGACGGCTGGCAAATGGTGCTGCACCGCCCTGACCTGGACAAGCTGGAACTGCGCAAGAAGATCGGGATGGTCTTTCAGCAATACAATCTGTTCCCACACAAGACCGCGCTTGAAAACATCATGATGGCCCCGGTGCTTGTTATGAAGGAAAACAAGACCGAGGTTGAGGAACGCGCCCGCGTCCTTCTGAAAAAGGTGCGATTGGAGGGCAAGGAAAACGCTTATCCCGGCGAATTGTCTGGTGGCCAGCAGCAGCGTGTGGCCATCGCGCGATCCCTCGCCATGCGGCCTGATGTGATGCTCTTTGATGAGGTGACGGCAGCCCTTGACCCTGAAACTGTGAAAGAGGTGCTGGTGACAATCAAGGAACTCGCAGCTGAGGGCATGACGTGCATCCTTGTGACTCACGAGATGGGCTTCGCACGCGAAGTCGCTGATCACATCTATTTTACAGATCGCGGTGTCATCGTGGAACATGGATCGCCTCAGACCTTCTTTGACAATGCGCAGGACGAGCGCACCAAGCTTTTCCTCAGCCAAATTCTGTAGAGATATTCCATGACCAAAACGGCAGAACCGCCCCGCATCGAGACCGACAGTCTTGGCGCGGTCCAAATCCCTGCGGGCGCGGCCTGGGGCACTCAAACGCAACGCGCCATCGCGAACTTTCCCATAACAGGGGTTGCGATCAGCCATTATCCGGAGGTCGTCGTCGCCCTCGCGCAGGTCAAGGCGGCCTGCGCGCGCACCAATGCAGAGTTGGGTGTTCTGCCTGTTGAAAAGGCGCAAGTGATTTCTGAGGTTTGTGACGAGATTATCGCAGGCCAGCACCACGAACACTTTGCAGTCGATCTGATGCAGGGCGGCGCGGGGACCTCGACCAACATGAACGCCAACGAGGTCATCGCCAATCTGGCGCTGGTCCGCATCGGGCGGCCCTTTGGCGACTACGCGGCGCTGCATCCAAATGACGACGTCAACCGCTCGCAATCCACCAATGACGTCTACCCGACTGCGATCCGACTTGCGACACTGGCAAAAACCGAACCGCTCGTCGCTTCCATGACCGGGCTGGTTGACGCGTTTCGGGCCAGGGCGGATGCGTTCAACGGCATCCTCAAGGTCGGCAGAACCCAGCTGCAAGATGCGGTCCCGATGTCGCTAGGGGATGAATTTCAAAGCTTTGCCACAACCATCGCCGAAGACATCGACCGGATTGCCGATCTGGCGAACCTGCTGACCGAGGTCAATCTTGGCGGCACTGCAATCGGCACGCGGATCAACACGCCAGAGGGCTATGCAGAACGCGCAGTGGCGCATTTAAGCCAGATATCGGGGCGCGATCTGATCCCGGCCTCGGATTTGATCGAAGCGTCGTCCGACCTTGGGGCCTTTGTGATGTTTTCAGGCACGCTGAAACGTATTGCGATCAAACTGTCCAAAATCTGCAACGATCTGCGTTTACTTGGTAGCGGCCCGCGTGCCGGAATTGGTGAGATCGTGCTGCCAGCCGTGCAAGCCGGATCGTCGATCATGCCGGGTAAGGTCAATCCGGTGATCCCCGAGGTTGTCAATCAGATTTGCTTTCAGGCGATTGGCAATGATCTGGTGATCACCATGGCCGCAGAAGCCGGCCAGTTGCAGCTCAATGCCATGGAGCCGGTGATTTTCTACAAGATCATGGAAACCATGACGACCCTGACCAGAGGAATGGAGGTTCTGACAGAACGCTGTGTCAAAGGCATCACCGCAGACCGGGACCGCTGCGCTGACCTGCTGAATGGCAGTCTGGTGCTGGCCACCACTCTGGTGCCGCTCATCGGCTATGAAGCGGCGGCAAAGCTTGCCAAATATGCTCAGGCCGAGGGGGTGACCCTGCGTGACGCGGGGGCGGCTCAAGGTGTGGCAAGCGCCCTGTTTGATGAGATTGCGTGATGGCACGGCCTGGTTTGAAACTGGGAATCGTTGGGGGTCTGGGCGCACGCGCAGGTGCCGATATTCTGAACCAGCTGGTGCGCCTGACCCCTGTGAAGTCCGAAGGCGATCACCGGGAAATTTCATTCGAGCAAAAACCGCTGGTTGAAACCGTATCGGTGGCCAGCCCCGATTACGCGCCTGTGCACCGCAAATTCTATGTCTTCGATGCCCTCAGCCGCATGGAAAAGTCCGGCTGTGACGCGGCCATGCTGCCCTGCTTTATCACCCATACATTTCTGGAAGAATTGCGCGCTGAGTTGGGTCTCAAACTCATTTCCATGACCGACGCTACCCGGGAATATCTTGAACGGCACCATTCAGCTGCGAGACAGGTGGGCATTCTGACAACGCCTTTTGTACGCAATGCCGGGTTGTTTGACCGCATGTTTGGGCCGAGCAGAACTGCCGTTTACCCTTCGCCATGCGCCGAGGATGCCATGATTAAGGCGATCTATGGCCCTGCGGGATTCAAGGCGGGTGGGCCGGTTGGGGCAATCGCAGCTGCGATTCGTACCGCCATCGAAAGTCTGGAGGATCAGGGTGCCGAAGTGATCGTGCCTGGGATGACCGAGATCCCTCTCATTCTGTCGGATTTTCCGAAGGGTCGCAGGTCCACAATCCTGCCCACCAACGAGATTTACGCCCGGTTTGCGCTGGAGGAAACCGGTCAGGTCACGCAGAAACCATTTAAGATCGGCGTACTGGGCGGTGTCGGTCCGGCGGCGACCGCTGACTTCATGTCCAAGATCGTCAACACCACGCAGGCTGCAAAAGATCAGGACCATATCAAGGTGATTGTCGAGCAGAACCCCCAGATCCCAGACCGCACCGACAATCTCGTCGGAGACGGCCCTGACCCGACACTCGCGCTTTATGCAACGGCCAAAAAGCTAGAGCGCGGTGGCGCAGATATCATCGCAATCCCCTGCAACACTGCCCATGCCTATGTCGACCGATTGCAAAGACATTTGGATATTCCAATTGTGAACATGCTCACGGAAACGGTTGATCATATTGCGAAGATCTCCCCAGCGGTGCGAACGGTTGGAATTCTGGCGACATCGGGTACCATTGCCAGCAGGCTTTACCAGGATGCGCTCCGGGCAGCGGGGATCCTTGCTGTAATCCCCAACAAGAGCGAACAGGATCGCGTGATGGACGCAATCTATGGACCATTGGGGGTCAAGGCTGGCCATACCTCAGGCCTATGTGCAGAACACATCACTGCAGTGGTGCAATCATTCAAGGCGCAGTCCGCCGAGGCGATCATACTTGGATGCACTGAACTCCCACTGATCAAACTCAGCGAAGACCTGACCCGTTCAACGCGCCTCATTGACCCGACGCAAGTTCTTGCAAGTAAATGCATCAGCACGTCCATCGCAATGCTGGGCGCGCGCTGATTGCGGAACGTTCGCGGCCTGTGAGCGAGCAAACTCGTTTCCGCAGCGTTTCGTCTGAACGACCGAATGCTCCGCTGCGCGGCGGCGCCAAATTTCTTGCTCACGCGGCATTTCTGAAGCTGCGAGCGCGGGCAGCAAAATTCAACACCTCTGCTATGGGCTCAGAGCAGATAATCAGCTACAAAAAAGGAAGGCGCTGGGCCTTCCTTTTGGGGTTTCGTGTCTTTGGTAGGTTGAAAGTGTGATGTTCAACCTTGGCGGTTCTCGGCATTTTCCTTCAGAAAACACCTGTCACCTGTTGGTTGAAAGCGATGCTTTCAACCTTAATCCAAGAACGCTTTCTCAACCACATATTGCGCAGGTTTGGAATTGGCACCTTCTTCCAACCCGTATTCCTCAAACATCTCTTTCAGCTCAAGGTTAAAGGCCAGATTGCCGCAAATCATCGCCCGATCCGTATCGGGGTTCAGCGGGGCCACATCCAGATCTTTGAACGCCTCGCCAGACCGCATTAAATCGGTGATCCGACCCATCTTTGGGCTCTCTTCGCGGGTCGTTGTTGGGTAGTATTTGATCTTTTTCCAGAACCCTTCGCCGATCACTTCGTTCAGAAGCTCGTCGTGTTTCAAACCCTCAATCAGATCACGCCCGTAAGTCAGCTCGCCCACTTCGCGGCAAGTGTGGGTGATGATCACCTCGTCGTAATCTTCATAGGTCGGCGGTTCACGCAGAAGGGATGCAAA
>DOUP01000219.1 GCA_003520545.1 Maritimibacter sp.
GACCTACGCACCGAACATTCTCGGCGAAGAGGTCGAAGCCACCGGGCTCGGCATCGCCATCGGCGACCCGGACGGGCATCTCTACCCGGTCCCCGGCTCGCTGCGGCCCGTGCCCTGGGCCTCCGCCTCGGGCGGCTCTGTCGCGCAGGTGCTCTGTGAAATGCACGACGAGACCGATACGGTCGCGCCCTATTCGCCGCGCAAGCAGTTGGAAAGCATGCTGGAGAAGTTCGCCGCGCGGGGCATGACCCCGGTGATCGCGACCGAGCTGGAGTTCTACCTCTACAAGCCGCGCGAAGACATGAACGACGCGCCCCTGCCGCCGGATCGTTCGCCCACCGCGCAGAACTACGACCTCGATGTCCTGGACCGGACGCAGGCCATTCTGGACGACATCCTGGATGCCGCCTGGGCGCAAAGCATGACGCCCGACACGCTGATCGCGGAATACGGCCCCGGCCAGTTCGAGGTGAATTTCCATCACACCGCGGACGCCCTCGCCGCCGCCGACGACGCGCTCTATTTCCGCCGCCTCGTGCGCGGCGTGGCCCGCAAGCACGGGATGGGCGCGACCTTCATGGCCAAGCCCTATGCCGATTACCCCGGCAACGGGATGCATGTGCACGTGTCCATCGTCGACAAGGACGGCAACAACGTCTTCGACGAAGGCGGGGATGAGCCGTCCGACTTGTTGAAACAGGCTGTCGCGGGCACGCTCGACACGATGGACGATGTGCAGGCGATCTTCGCCCCGCATATGAATTCGTTCCGGCGGTTCCAGAAAAACAGCTTCGCACCGCACACCCCCGACTGGGGCATCGACAATCGCGCCGCCGCTCTGCGCCTGCCCGAAGTCGCTGGCCCCGGCGCGCGTCTGGAGCACCGGATCGCGGGGGCGGATGCGAACCCGGATCTGGTCATCACCGCCGTTCTGGGCGGCATCCCTTATGGTCTCGACCACCCGGACCTGACGCTTCCGGCCCCGCTGGACGAACAGAACGGCGAATTCAGCGACCCGTTGACCTCGGACTGGTATACGGCTGTCGAATGTCTCGCCGAAAGCGAGATCGCCGAAGGCATGTTCCTCGACGGCTACCGCGACATCTACACCGCCGTGCGCCGCGACGAGATCGAGCAATTGACCAGCGCGATCAGCCAGATCGAATACCGGACCTACCTCGGGCGGCTGTGAGACCTTACGAACCCCGCGCATATACCGATGCGCCCCGCGCACACTGCGGTTGGGCGCTGGACACAGACTGGCCTGTGCTGCCGGGAAACCGTGAGGCCGAGGTCGCCATCATCGGTGCGGGCTACACCGGGTTGAACGCCGCGCTGACACTGGCCGAGGCGGGCGTCGACGTGGTGGTGCTGGAAGCGCAGGCGCCGGGCTGGGGCGCCTCGGGGCGCAACGGCGGGTTTTGCTGTCTGGGCGGCTCGCTCCTCGACCCGGAGGGATTGACCAAACGCTTCGGCGACGCGGCAGCACGCGGATTTGTCGCGGCAGAGCGGGCAGCCATCGCCCATGTCGCGGACAGGATCGACCATCATGACATGGACGCCCAACGCCATTCGGACGGGGAAGTCATGCTCGCCCATCGCCCACGCCACGCGCGCGGGTTCGCCGATGAAGCCAAGACGCTTGCGTCACACGGTATCGCCACCGAGGTGCTCGGCAAGCCCGACCTCGAACGGCTCGGGTTGGGCGGGCCCGGGTTCTTCGGCGGGCTGCATATCAAGAAAGGTTTCGCGCTTGACGCGGGCGCCTATGCCGTTGGGATCGCCCATGCGGCGCGCGCTGCGGGGGCGAATATCTTTGCACAAAGCCCGGTGACAGGCATCGCCAAGGATGCCGCACACCATGTCCTGACCACACCGCGGGGAACGGTGCGCGCCAAACACATGATCCTTGCCACCAACGGCTATTCCACCGACGATGTCCCCCGTTGGCTTCGGGGGCGCTTCCTCCCCGTGCAGTCCAACGTGTTGATGACCCGCCCTCTCACGGCGGGCGAGCAAGCGGCGCAAGGCTGGACCTCGGACCTGATGGCCTATGACACCCGGAACCTCCTGCACTACTTCCGCCTGATGCCCGATTGTCGGTTCCTGTTCGGGATGCGCGGCGGGATCAGCGCTTCGACCGCAGCGGAGGCGCGCGCGACGGCCCGTATGAAACGCCACTTCGCGCACATGTTCCCGGCGTGGCGCGATATCGAAATCCCGCATACATGGTCGGGCTTCGTGAACTTCTCGCCAAACCTGACGCCCTACCTCGGCCCGATCGACGAAGACCCGACGGCATTGGCCGCCATGGCTTACCACGGCAACGGCGTCGCGATGGGGAGCTTCGCCGGGCATCTCGCCGCCAAGCTGGTCCTGGGCGAAGACAAACGGCCAGAGGTGATGCGAAAACCGCTCACGCGCTTTCCGCTTCCACCGCTTCGGCGCAACCTCCTCCGGCTTAGCTATCCTTTCGCCACTCTGTTCGACCTGATCTGACCGCGCGAAGGCCGAGACAGGTCGCCCCGCCTCGGCCAATGCCTCGTCTCGCAGGTTTACGCTTCTGCGAGCGTTTTCGTCACCGATCCAAGACCATCCTTCGCCGGGAGCAAGATACCATCGAAGAACTCTGCCAGCGCATCGGTCGCATCGAGTGGCAGGATGTGGGCGATGTATTGATCCGGCCGCACCACGATCATGCAGCCCTGATCCTTGTCGATCCCGCGCATATCGTAGATGTTCTGGCCGCTCTTGTGATCGACGCAGAACACCTTCTCATGATCCTGAAGCCCCAGCGCGCCTGTCGTCGGTTTCAAAAGCGCGGGCATCTTGCCCATGTCGATCTCTTCGAAGCTCTCTTGAAAAACCGCGCGCACGTCGATGACCGCGTCGATGTCCTCGTCAGGTCGTGTGAAACGCACGACGGGCGACGCACTATCCGTGGCCAGCCACTCGGCCAGCCGATGAACCGCATCCGCGTCCTTGCCTGCGAAGGCATAGAGCCGCCAGCGCCCGTCCGCCTCCGCCACATGGCCAAGCTGCATCTCCATCGCATCCGACGCCCGCACCACCGGTGCGGAGTGGAACCGTTTGCCGATGTCCTGCCCGGTCGCGAGATCCTGTCGTGCATCCGCCGAGGTGATCGCGGAGGGGTCGTATTTCACGGCCAGACCAGCGGTGAATTCGCCGTTCGCGATGAAGTGCTTGATGATGCGGCGTTCCTCGGTGCCGTTCAACTCGGCCGGGGTCAGCGGGGCCGACATGATGCGCGCCCACTTGTGGTCGGTCTCGACCAACCGCCGCGCCTCTTCGCGCCGCTCGGCGGTGTAGCTGTGCAGAAGACTGGCATCCGCCCGACCCTTGAGAACCGAGATCAGCTTCCAGCCAAGGTTGAAGGTATCGCCCATCGAGACGTTCATCCCCTGCCCCGCCTTGCGGCTATGGGTATGGCAGGCATCGCCCGCCGTGAAGACGCGCGGCGTGCGGCTCGCGGTCTCGCCTTCCGGCACATCGTCGAACTTGTCGGTCAGACGGTGTCCGATCTCGTAGATCGACCACCAGACGACATCCTTCACGTCGAGCGTATAGGGCGCCATGATCCGCTGCGCGGCGGCGATCATGTCCGTGTCGGTCAGGTTGCGGGCCGAGACCCTTTCGTCCGGGTTGAGTTTGTCCAACTCCACGTACATGCGGAACAGATACCCCCCTTCGCGCGGCAGGATGAGCAGGTTTCCCTCGCTCTTCGAGGCGATCAGGTTCTTCATCCGCACATCGGGGAAATCGGTGTTGGCGAGAATATCCATAACACCCCAGGCCTGGTGCGCCGCATCGCCTTCGAGCTTTCCGCCGATGGCCCGGCGCACGTTGGACCGGGCCCCGTCGGCCCCAACCACGTAATTCGCACGCAGGGTCGTGGTTTGACCCGCCCTCTCGCCTTCGGTGTATTCCAGCGTCACGGTGACAGGGTGATCCTCGGTCGTCGTGTCCACGTCGAGGTCGATCACCTTGATCCCGTAGTCCGGCTCCAGCCGCGTCGGGGATTTGCGCATATTGGTCAGGAACAGCTCGTGGATGCGGGCCTGGTTCATCAGCGTGTGCGGCATCTCGGAGAGATCGTCTGCCACGTCTTGCACCCGTCCAACCCGCTTGATCGCCTCGGGGTTCTCCGGGTCCGGCATCCAGAAGTTCGACTGGTTCACCCAGTAGGCTTCGCGCTTGACCTGCTCGCCGAACCCGAAGGCCTGAAACATCTCCATGGAGCGCACGTTCACGCCGTCGGCCTGCCCTTTCTCGATGGGTCCGGGCTTGGGTTCCACGATCATCGTGGTGAATTCCGGGTGCTCGGCCAGTTGCGCGGCGAGGCACAGACCTGCCGGACCACAACCCGCGATCAGCACGTCGACCTTGTCCGGAAGCGGACGGTCCGCGCCGGTGGGGCGGATGCCCTCGGCGGCAGGTTTCAGGTCCGGGTCGCCGGCGCGGAAGCCGTTTTGGTAATACTGCATGATCGCTCCTCCTGTTCGCGGATGTCGATATTAGTATCTATACATACTATATCGGTCAATCAAAAAGTATGTATGCAAATCATTTTACCCAAGCTATTGTCTTCGTAACGATTTACGAATGGAGGCGCGGCATGGAAGCCCTTGGGATGGCCGGACATCTGATTCGACGGTTGAACCAGCGCTCGACGCAGGTCTTTACCCAGCGGATGCGCGAGGAAGGCGTCGATCTTACCTCGGTGCAGTTCGCAGCGATGGATGCGCTCGCCACCCACCCCGGCATCGACCAGGCAAGCGTCGCGGGACTGATCGCCTATGACCGGGCGACCATCGGCGGGGTGATCGACCGCCTGGTGTCAAAGGGATATGTCGCGCGCGAGGTCAGCAAGCGGGACCGCCGCGCACGGGAGGTTCGCTTGACGCCGCGGGGTCAGGAAGTGTTTCAAACCATCCTGCCCATTGTCGCCGATCTTCAGAGCAACATTATGGAAGGGCTGTCAGAAGCGGAACGCGCCACATTCCTCAGCCTCGCCGCCAAGGTGGTCACGCGAGACACCGAGGACGCCTAGGCCTCATATGGCTTGATCAACTCTGGCCCCTCGGCCCGGTTCGAGTTCACTTCCTTGGACACCCGATGATGGGTCAGCACATCCTCGGCAGGCGCGTGCATCAGCGTCGCCGCGCCCTTGCCCTCTTCGCCCAGCCATTTTCCCCATTGGTCCTGTTCGATCACCACCGGAATGCGGTGGTGGATCTTTGCCATCAGGTCGTTGGCCTCAGTCGTCAGCACGGCAAAGGATGAAATTCCATCCTCTCCCCAATCGCGCCAGACCCCGGCCATGACCAGGGGTTCGCCATCGGCGCGGTGGAAATAATGCGGCAGCTTCTCGTCCTCGTCGCGATACCATTCGTAAAACCCTGACACCGGAACCAGGCACCGCGTTTCGCGCACCGCTCCCCGAAACGCGGGCTTCTCCGCCACGGTTTCGGAGCGCGCGTTGATGAGCAGCGGGCCGTCGTTCATCGCCTTGTACCAGACCGGCAGAAACCCCCAGCGCATCGGGCGATAGCGGCGCTGACCGTCTTCCCAAGTGATGACGGCCACGTCCTGCGTCGGGCAAATGTTGTAATCGGGCAGCGGAGGAAGCGCATTGGCCGGCACGGCCCCGAAGAGGTTCGCCACCGCGTCATGGGGGAGCGTGTTGGCCATCCGGCCACACATCAGCGCATCCACTCCTTCCGGGCGATGGCGATCTTCGCCTCCATCATGGACATCTCTTTCATGATATCCTTGCGGGAAACGTCATCCGCGGTCCGCTTCAACTCCTCGCGCAGCTTCTCCAACTCGCGCCCCAAGGCGATGAAAGGCGGCACCGCGTTGTTTTCCTTGATGATCCGTCGCAACAGCGCGTTTTCCGGATCATCGTCGCGCGGCAAAGGCTTGCCCGCCCCCGGCAGGTTGTCGAACTCACCATTCGCTTCCGCCTCGGCGATCCTGGCCGAGATGAGGTCCATAAGAGGATGATCCATGGTCGCGCTCCTTTCCCCGAAGATAGGGAGGATCGGTGCAGAATGGAATGCCCGCACAGACCTGTGCGGCCACTCACACAATCGGCGCATCGCAGCCGATCACGCCCGAAATGGACCGGATGAAACCGAAAGACCCTAAATGAAAAATCCCCCGCCGGGCACCGTCCGGCGAGGGCAAGAACCACGAGGGAACGTGGATTACTCGGCGGTCTTGATCCGACCGTCCGTGAACGGCTCATAAGGCGCCATTTCCGCGAGGTACTCGGCGGTCACATCGGCAAGGTCGGGACCGAAGTCATAGGCGTTTTCCGCACCCACGAACATATCGTAGCCGTCGCCGCCATTGCGCACGTAGTTGTTGGACACGAGGCTATAGGTCGCCGAAACGTCGATCGGCTCCCAATCCATCCCGGTGCGCACGAAGACGTCGGCAACGCGGCTGCCCGGTTCGCCCGCCGGATCATATGTGAACTGAAGCCCGGCGACCTGCGGGAAGCGGCCCGCGCCCTCTTCCACCTGGCTCACACCGTTCTCCAGCGCCTCGACGACCATGGCGCCCGAGACCTGGAAGGTCGACAGCGTGTTCTGGAAGGGAAGCACGGTGAGCACTTCGCCCATGGTCACTTCACCCTCGTCGATGGAGGCCCGCAGACCGCCGCCGTTGGTGATCGCGATGGTCACGCCCTGATCCGCGACCCGGTCAAGCATGGCTTCAGCGACCAGGTTGCCCATTTCGCATTCGCCCGCCCGGCAGCTGTCGCGCGACCCGTCGATGGGGGCCGACGTTTCGGCCACGACCATGGTGCGGATCTCGTCGAGCGGTTCGGCGGCTTCTGCAATCCGTGCCTTCGTTGCTTCGTCCTCGGCGACGTCGCCGTCCATGATGATCGGCGCGCCGGAGGCTTCGGTGATGACGCCTTCGTCGTCGAAGGTCACGATCAACTCGCCAAGGAACTTGCCATAGGCATAGGCCGACAGGATCGCGGTATCACCGACCATGGTGGGATAGGGCCCTTGAGCCCCGTCCATGTCGCCAAGAAGCGTATTGGTGTGACCGCCGACGATCACATCGACACCGGTCGTATTCGCGGCCACGTCCTGATCCACCGCGTAGCCCGAGTGGCTGAGCACGATGATCTTGTTCACGCCCTGCTCGGTCAGCTTGTCGACTTCGCCCTGCACCGCGTCGGCTGGCGGGGTGAAGATCACGTTCGGACCGGGAGAGGACAATTCGTCCGTGTCGACGGGGGTCAACCCGATCAGCCCGATCTTTTCGCCGCCCCGCTCGATCACCGTGGATTTCATCAACTTGTCGGCCAGAAGCGGTTCGCCCGAGACGTCGGCATTTGACATGAGAACCGGGAACTCGACCGCATCCATGAAGCCGGCCAGCACTTCGGGGCCGTCATCGAACTCGTGGTTGCCGACGGTCATGCCGTCGTATCCCATCTTGTTCATCATCTCGGCGGC
>DOUP01000076.1 GCA_003520545.1 Maritimibacter sp.
CCAAAGGGTCCGCCGTGGCGTCCGATGCCTTCTTCCCCTTCCCCGACGGGCTGATGGAAGCGGCAGCGGCGGGGGCCTCCTGCGTCATTCAGCCCGGCGGCTCCATGCGCGATGACGAAGTGATCGCGGCGGCAGATGAGGCCGGTCTGGCCATGGTCTTTACCGGCATGCGGCATTTCCGGCACTGATATGCAGGCGCTCTGGATCACAGCCTTCGTCACCTTCGTCGCCGATCAGGCGACCAAGTGGTACGTGGTGCAGGCGTTGAACCTGAAAACCGTGGGGGCCATCGACGTCTGGCCCCCGTTCCTGAACTTCCGCATGGCGTGGAACGAGGGCGTGAATTTCGGGATGTTCAGCGACGCGGGCGATGCGCGGCGATGGATTCTCATCGGGGTCGCGGTCGTCATCACCGCCGGCGTGCTTTACTGGGTGAAGCGTGACCGTATGGGCACAGTCGCTCAGCTCTTTGCGGGCGTTCTGGTGGGCGGCGCAATCGGCAATGTGATCGACCGTATCGTCTATGGCGCGGTGGCCGATTTCCTCAATATGTCCTGCTGTGGCCTGAATAATCCCTTTTCTTTCAACCTGGCAGATATTGCGATCTTCGCGGGTGCGATCGGCCTTATCTTGTTCGGCAAGCCGGGAAACGAGGCAAAGACCCCGTGACGGCGGGAATCGAATACGATAAAGAAGGTCCAAACGGGTGTAGGAGGCAGTGATGCGGTCCATTCGGATGACAACGGGTTTGGCGCTGGGCGCGCTGATGATCCTGTCGGCTTGTGCCGACAAGGAGCCGAATCTGATGAACATCCGGTCCGACACGCCGGACGAGTTTTCGATCCTGCCGACCAAGCCGCTCGAAGAACCCGAGGACTATGACACGCTTCCGACCCCGACGCCGGGGGGCACGAACCGTGCCGACGTGAACCCTAATGCCGACGCCGCCGTGGCTTTGGGCGGCACTGAAACCGCCGTGACGTCGAGCGGGACCACCGCCTCCGAGCGCGTGCTGGTCGCCCATGCAGGCCGCTACGGGGCCACGCCGAACATCCGCGAAGTGGTGGCCGCCGAAGACCTCGAATACCGGCGTGAAAACAACGGTCGTCTGCTCGAACGCCTCTTCAACGTGAACGTCTACAACAAGAGCTACTCCGAGCAGGAGCTGGATCAGCATCTTGAACTGGATCGTCTCCGGGCGCGTAACCTGCCGACCCCGTCGGCGCCGCCGGACCCGCTTCGCACCTTCGACGAGTGATCCTCGCCGATCACAGCGGCGTCAAGAAGGGTTGCGGCGAGCGACCCGTCGTCTAACTCTTCGCGTAACGGAGGGTTTCCCATGAAGCGACTGATTTTTGCCTGCATTCTTACGCTGGTCTCGGTTCTGCCAGCCGCTGCGCAGGAGGTGACCGACACGGTTCTGGACAACGGCATGGACGTGGTGGTGATCGAGGATCACCGCGCGCCGGTCGTGGTCCACATGGTGTGGTATCGTGCGGGGGGCGCGGATGAGCCTGCGGGCAAATCCGGTATCGCGCATTTCCTTGAACACCTGCTGTTCAAAGGCACCGACGACATGGAACCCGGTGAGGTGCACCGCGTCGTGGCCGAGAACGGCGGGTCGAACAACGCCTTCACCTCCTATGACCAGACCGCGTATTTCGAACGGATCGCCGCCGACCGGCTTGAGCTGATGATGACGATGGAAGCGGACCGGATGCGCGACCTGATCCTGACGGAAGAGGACATCAAGACCGAGCGCGACGTGATCCTGGAAGAACGCGCGACGCGGACCGACAACAGCCCCGGTGCGCTGCTCAATGAACAGATGCAGGCCGCGCTGTTCATGAACCACCCATACGGAACGCCGCTGATCGGCTGGCGGCACGAGATGGAAACGCTGAACCGCGAGGATGCGATGGCGTTCTACCGGAAATACTACGCGCCCAACAACGCCGTGCTGGTCGTCGCGGGCGATGTGGACCCGGACGAGGTGATCGCGCTGGCCAAGAAGCACTACGGTCCTCTGGAGCCGACCGAAGGGCTGGAGCCGCGCGCGCGGCCCCTGGAGCCTGTGCCGCTCGCGCCGCGTCGCATGACGCTGACGGATGATCGGGTCGGCCAGCCCTATGTGATCCGCAACTACATCGCGCCGTCCCGCGCAACCGGTGCACAGGAAGAAGCCGCCGCGATTGTCTATCTCTCCGAGCTTCTGGGCGGCTCCTCGGCCACGTCGATCCTTGGCCGCGCTTTGGAGTTCGATCAGAAACTCGCCGTATCCACGTTTACCGGATACAGCGCGGAGGCCCTCGATCTGACCACCTTCACCATGGGCGTCGTGCCCGCGCAGGGTGTAACGCTGGAAGAGGCCGAAGCGGCGATGGACGCGGAGATCGCGCGGATGTTCGAAGAGGGGATCGATCCTGAACAATTCGAGCGGATCAAGACCCGCATCCGCGCCAATGACGTCTACGCCCGCGACAGCGCACGAGGGCTTGCAAACCGGTATGGCCGCGCCCTGACCACGGGTTTGACCCTTGAGGACGTGAAGGCCTGGCCGGATGTGCTTCAGGCAGTGACGCCCGAGGATGTGCTCGCGGTCGCCGAGAAAGTGCTGCAACCCACCCATAGCGTCACGGGTTACCTGGTGGCGCCCAGTTTGGCGCCCAGTTTGACGCCCGGTGGCGAAGAGGAGGTCGGCCAATGACCCATATGATCCGGGCGCTTTTCGCGCTGCTTATCCTCGCGGTCCCTGCCCGGGCCGAGGTGGACATCCAGGAAGTCACCTCGCCCGGCGGGATCGAGGCCTGGCTGGTCGAAGAGCACTCGATTCCCTTCGTGGCGCTGGAAATCAGCTTTCGCGGCGGGGCCTCGCTGGATGACGCGGGCAAGCGCGGGGCGACCAACCTGATGACCGGGCTTCTGGAAGAGGGGTCGGGCGATATGGACAGCCGTGCCTTTGCCGAGGCCAAGCAAGAGCTTGCGACCTCCATCGGGTTCGACATTTACGGCGACTCGATCTCCGTCTCCTCCCGGTTCCTGACAGAGAACATGGATGCAAGCACCGACCTGATCGCCGCATCGCTGACCGATCCGACGTTTTCCGAAGAAGCCATCGAGAGGGTGCGCGGCCAGGTTATTTCGCACCTCCGGTCCCGCGCGACCGATCCCGACGACATCGCGGGTGACGTTATGGCGGCGGCGGCCTACGGCGACCATCCCTATGGCCGCTATCTTGGCGGCACGGTCGAAAGCGTGACGGCGCTGACCCGTGACGACATCGTCGCAGCCTGGCGCAACGCGATTGCGCGCGACCGGGTCTACGTGGCCGCCGTCGGCGATGTCACGCCGGAACAATTGGGCGCGTTGATGGACAAGGTGCTGGGCGATCTGCCGGAGAACGGCAAGGATTTCCCGCCAGAAGTGGCCTTCGACCCCGAGCCGGGTGTCAGCGTGACCGATTTCGACACCCCGCAGTCTGTGGCACGCTTCGGCCAGCCGGGGATGAAGATCACCGATCCGGATTTCTTCGCGGCCTTCATCCTGAACACGGTCATGGGCGGTAGCGGGTTCGAAAGCCGCCTCATGGACGAAGTGCGCGAAAAACGGGGGCTGACCTACGGCATCGGCACCTACATGATCGATTCGGATTACACCGAGGCCCTGATGGGCAGCTTCTCCACCGTGAACCCGCGCATGGCCGAGGCGGTCGGCGTGGTGCAGGACGAATGGCGCAAGATGGCCGAAGAGGGCATCACCGAAGAGGAACTGGAGGCGGCCAAGCTTTACCTCACCGGCTCTTATCCGCTGCGGTTCGATGGAAACGCCCGCATCGCCGGAATGCTCGTCTCGATGCAGATGGACGGCTACTCCGTCGACTACCCGAAAACGCGCAACGACAAGGTCAACGCGGTGACCCTGGAAGAAGCGAACCGGGTGGCGGCGGAGCTCTATGACCCGGACAACCTGCGCTTCTTCGTGGTCGGGCGTCCGGCCGAGCTGGAGCCCACCGTAAACTGATCGCGCGCCCGATTTCGCCTGCGGAACCGCTAGCGGAATCGGGCGTGATCATGCTAGGTCTGGTGGCATGTCGGACCCAGTCCCCAATATAAGCGCCCAACGCCCCATCATTCGTCAGCTTGATGACGCAGCGATCAATCGGATCGCCGCCGGTGAAGTCGTGGAGCGGCCTGCTTCGGCGGTGAAGGAACTCGTTGAGAACGCTGTCGATGCAGGGGCGACGCGGATCGAGGTGGCCTATGCCGATGGCGGCAAGACGCTGATCCGGGTCACCGATGACGGCTGCGGGATCGAGGGCGCGGACCTTCCGCTGGCCCTGTCGCGTCATGCCACCTCGAAGATCGACGGAACGGACCTTCTGGACATTCACACCTTCGGGTTCCGGGGCGAGGCGCTGCCTTCGCTTGGCGCGGTCGGGCGGCTGACCATCACGTCGCGCGCCGAGGGCGACGCCGCGCAACTGCGCGTCGCGGGTGGAGAGATGGAGCCGGTGAAACCCGCCGCCCTGTCGCGCGGCACCGTGGTTGAACTGCGCGATCTGTTCTATGCCACGCCCGCGCGGCTCAAGTTCCTGCGCACCGACCGGGCCGAGGCGCAAGCGATCACAGACGTGGTCAAGCGCCTCGCCATGGCCGAGCCGCATATCGGGGTCACCCTGCGCGACGTGTCGGGTGGCGGCGAGGGGCGCGTGACGTTCCAGGCGCACCCGGAGCAGGGCGACCTGTTCGACGCATTGCACGCGCGACTGGGCGTTATCCTTGGCCGAGATTTCGCGGCGAACGCGCTGCCCATTGATGCGCTACGCGAAGGCTTCCGGCTCACCGGATATGCCGCGCTGCCCACCTATTCACGCGGCGCGGCGGTGGCGCAGTTCCTCTTCGTCAACGGTCGCCCGGTGCGTGACAAGCTGCTCTACGGGGCGCTGCGCGGGGCCTATGCGGATTTCCTGTCGCGCGACCGGCATCCGGCGGCGGCGCTGTTCGTGACCTGCGATCCGAAACTTGTGGACGTGAACGTGCACCCGGCCAAGTCCGAGGTGCGGTTCCGGGAACCAGGGCTGGTGCGGGGTTTGATCGTCTCGTCCCTGCGTCACGCGCTGGCGGAGGCCGGGCACCGCGCGTCTTCCACCGTGGCCGACGCCACGCTTGGCGCGATGCGACCTGAGCCGACCGGCCCCCGCGTCTACCAGATGGATCGCCCGTCGTCCTCGCAGGTCCAGCATTCCTACCAATCCCAAGCCCCGGCGCAGGGCGCGATGGGGTTTGCCGAGCAACCCTCGGCCCGTTTCGAACCGCTGGAGCCGGATGTGCCAGAGGTGGAGGAGACCCCGCGCGAGGCCCTGCCGCTTGGTGCGGCGCGCGCGCAGGTGCATGAGAATTACATCATCGCCCAGACCGAAACCGGCATGGTCATCGTGGACGGACACGCGGCGCACGAGCGGCTGAATTACGAAAAACTGAAACGCCAGATGGCGGAAAACGGTGTCGCGCGTCAGGCGCTTTTGATCCCCGAGATCGTGGACCTGTCCGAAGGGGACGCCGCCCTGCTCCTGTCGATGGCGGATCAACTGGCGGCCATGGGCCTCGTCATCGAAGCCTTCGGCGGCGGGGCCATCGCGGTGCGCGAGACACCTGCGATCCTTGGCACGGTGAATGCCGAGGCGCTGATCCGTGACGTGCTCGACGAAGTGGCCGACCTGGGCACCACGACGCTGGTGCAGGAGAAGATCGAAGCGGTCCTGTCGCGCGTCGCCTGTCACGGCTCGATCCGGTCGGGCCGGTGGATGCGCGCCGAAGAGATGAACGCGCTTCTGCGCGAGATGGAGGCGACGCCGCATTCCGGCCAGTGCAACCATGGGCGGCCGACCTACGTCGAGCTGAAACTCTCCGATATTGAACGGCTGTTCGGGCGCACATGATCCAGATTGGTGACACCATGATCGACCTGAGCGATCCCCTGGTCCTCGCGGGGCTTATTGCGGGGGGCGTGCTCCTCCTGCTTGTGATCCTTTTGATCGTGCTCCTTGTGCGTTCGGGCCGCTCCACGGCGCTCGAAACGGAATTGGCGCAACAATTGGGCGGCATTTCCAACGCGGTCCAGCTTCTTGGGCAGGGTCAGGATCAACTCTCCGGCGGGCTGCGGACCGTGTCGGACACGCAGGCCAATGCGCAGACCCAGATGATCCAGCGGATGGAAGCGCGACTGGCCGAGGTCCAGCACCAGATGCAGGAGCGACTCCACGAGAACGCCATGCGCTCGGCGCGCTCGCTGTCGGACCTTCAGGAGAAGATGAACGAAACGCTTTCTGGCTCGACCGTGAAGACCACCAAGTCGCTGACCGAATTGCAGGAGCGTCTTGCAACCATCGACAAGGCGCAGGCCAATATCGAGAAGCTCTCGGGCGATGTGCTGTCGTTGCAGGACATCCTGTCGAACAAGCAGACGCGCGGGGCCTTTGGGGAAATTCAACTGAATGACATCGTGTCCAAGGCGCTGCCCTCCGACAGCTATTCGTTCCAGGAGACGCTGTCGAACGGCAAACGCGCGGATTGCCTGATCCACCTGCCGAACCCGCCCGGCCCGATCGTGATCGACTCGAAGTTCCCGCTGGAGGCCTACGAGTCGCTGCGAAAGGCCGACACGCCGCAGCAGCTAACCGAAGCCGCGCGAATGATGAAAACGGCGGTGCGCGCGCATATCAAGGCGATTAGCGCGAAGTATATCATCGAAGGTGAGACCGCGGACGGCGCGTTGATGTTCCTGCCCTCGGAAGCCGTCTATGCCGAGCTTCACGCCAACTTCCCCGAGATCGTGCGCGAAGGCTTTGACGCGCGGGTCTGGATCGTGTCGCCCACCACCTGCATGGCGACGCTCAACACCATGCGCGCCATCCTGAAAGATGCGCGGATGCGCGAACAGGCGGGGGCAATCCGCAAGGAACTCCACTTGCTTTTCGCGGATGTGAACCGGTTGGGCGACCGGGTCGAGAACCTCGACCGGCACTTCCACCAGGCGTCGAAAGACATCGCGGATATCAAGATTTCTGCGGAGAAAGCAGGGCGCCGGGCGCAACGTCTGGACAACTTCGATTTCGAAGAACTGGCCCCGGATGCCGAGGATGCGGCGGCGGTTGTCAGCCTGCCAAAGACCTGATCCGGCTTGCCCCGACCGTCCGGCTGACGCAGAATGCAGACGAACAGGCAAAAGGTGAATCATGCTCGAAATCAGTCCCTCCCGCGTTGCCCGGATCATCGTTCAGGCCCGCGACATGGACGCGAACGCCCGCGTGATCCGCAGCTATATTTCCGACCTCAACACCGACGAACAGGCGAGCCTCGTCGCGGTTTACTGGATCGGGCGCGATACCTTCACCGCCGATGATCTGGCGGAAGCCATCGAGACCGCCAAGGTCGAGGCAACCGCGCCGACCGAGGATTACCTGCTGGGCGAAACCATGTTGGCGGACTACCTGGAATCGGGATTGGAGGCGCTTGGCTATGATGTTGAGGACCTCGAAGACGAACACCTCAAGTAACGCTTTCAACGTGCCGAAAATATCCACACTGCCCGGACGCCGAAGGCGGCCGGGCTTATCATGTGCGGGCGCCAGCCCGCGCCTTTTGGAAAAACGACTTTAGACCCAGGTGCGCGCCTCGGCGCGGGAAGGGTCCGCGAGGTGCGGAACCGCGTTGAACTGTGTGAGCGACAGCGCGGTGCCAATCGGGTGCAACTGGTGCACCGAGGTGTTCATGATCGCCAGCGCCATCCGCGCCATCGACCCGATTTCCAGCCCCATCGAAACCCGGATTCCCATGGAGATAAGCCCGCCGGAGGTCGCAACAAGGGCGCGCCCCTTGCCCGCGGCGATCTCGTGAAGCACGTCGCTGACCCGGTCCTCGAAGTTCTGAAAGGTCTCAAGCGTGCCCTCGATCTGCCCGTCCCGCCATGCGGTGAAGACGAGGGGCAGGTGTTCGATGAACTCCTCGCGGTCGGTCGGGTGCTTGATGCCGAATTGTTCGTGCATCTTCTGGGCGAGGTCGAAGTAGGCGACCTCGTTCAACCGCTCGTCCTCGGTGACACCCGTGTAGCCCATCGCGGCGGCGGTTTCGCGGTGACGGCGCATGGTGCCGGAATACACCCGGTCGAAGCCTTCGCCCGAGGCCCGGAAATAATCGCCCAACCATGCCGCCTGCTGGTGGCCGAGGTCGGACAGCATGTCATAACCGTCTTCGTCCTGGGAGGTGTTGTTTGCCTGTCCGTGGCGCACGAGGGTGAGGTCGCTCATCGTCTTTCTCCGTTTGGCCCGGTGCTACCCTGTTCCCGTTCCGGGGGAAAGCCATGTCCGTGTTCGGGGTCGACCCGAACACGGCACATACGAGAGGCCAGCCTCTCGTGCTCTCCGAAGTTTTTTCGAAACGAAGAAGGGCATCAACGCCAGGTGACATCGCCCAGGAAAATGTAGCCTGCCCCGTAGATCGTCTTGATCAGTTTCGGGTTTTTCGGATCCTCGCCCAGCTTGGTGCGGAGCCGGGAGATCCGGACGTCCATGGCGCGGTCGAAACTCTCGCCCGCCGCGCCACCCAGGGCTTCCTGCATCTGGTGGCGGGTGATGAGGCGTTTGGGTGCGCTGAGGAACAGGCGAAGCACTTCGCCTTCGGCGTGCGAGAAAGCGGTTTCGCGACCGTCGCCATCTTCGAGCACGTAGCGATCGAAATGCGCGGTCCAGCCGGAGAAACTGGCGGTGTTGCCGTCGGCCTGCATGTCGGATTTCGGCTGGCGCAGGCGGGCGCGGACGCGGGCGACGACTTCCGCCGGTTCAAAGGGTTTGATGATGTAGTCGTCCGCCCCAAGCTCCAGCCCGGTCACGCGGTCCTGCACCTGGGCGCGGCCCGAGATGATGATGATCGCGGCACCGCTTTCCAGCGCGAGGCGGTGGACGAGCGTCAGCCCGTCGCGGTCCGGTAGGCCCAGGTCGACAAGGCAGACGTCCGGTGTGGTGGCGCGTAGCCCGGCTTCGAATTCGGTCGCGCGGCCATAGGTCCGGGTGCGGAACCCGGCCTCCTCCAGCGCGGCGGCGAGCATGTTTCGGATGTCGGGTTCGTCATCGAGGATGGCGACGAGCGGTTTTGTCACGCGTGGGGCTCCTCGATGAGGAAGGCGGCGAGCTGGCCTTGGGTGAAGGGTTTCGACAGGCAGGGCGCGGCGGCGCGTCGGGGGTCGTCGATCGGCAGCGAGGACATGAGGCGCTTGGGCGCCATCAGGCCGCGGCTGTCAAGCTCGGCGATCAGCCGGTCGCCGGTCCAATCCCCTCCCAGCATGATGTCGGACAGGACGAGGCCGATGCCGTCGATACCCGCAAGCTCCAGGGCCTCTTCGCCGCTTTCGGCTTCGATAACCTGATGGCCGAGGGCCACCAGCTTTTCGCGCACGTCGGCGCGAATGTCGGGCTGGTCTTCGATCAGGAGCACGAGGCGGCTCTCCAGCGGGCGCGCATGTTTCAGGGGCAGGCGCATGGTGACGCGCGCGCCGGTGCCGGTGTTGGACAGCCGCACTTGTCCGCCCACCATTTTCGCCTGGTCATAGACCATGGCGAGACCGAGGCCCGAGCCTTCGCCGCCCTTGGTGGTATAAAAGGCATCCAGCGCGTGATCGAGCGCGTCTTGGGAAAAGCCGGGGCCGGTGTCGGTCACGTCGATTTCCAGCCAGGTGTCGGCGACGGGTCGGGCGGTGATGGTGATCTGCCCCGGACCGGCCAGCGCATCCTTGGCGTTGAGGATCAGGTTCAAAAGCGCATCCTGCACCGCGCCGGTGTCGAGAAGCACCGGGTCGTCGGCCCCGTCGCAGGAGGTGCTGAGCGTGATGCCGTCGGGAAGCGAGGGACGCGCGAGCACCTCGGTGTCTGACAGCAGCTTGGCGACTTCCACAGGTTCCGGCCGCACCTCGCGGGCACCCGAAAGCGTGGCGATCCGGTCCAGTAGCGCGCCGCCGCGCCGGGCCGCGCCCATGGTCGCCTCGGTCAGCATCCGGGCGTCGTCTGGGAGCGCCATTTGACCAAGCCGGGATTGCAGGCCGAGAATAATGGTCAGCAGGTTCGAGAAGTCATGCGCCATGCCCGAGGTGAGCTGCGCGGCAAGCGCGCGTTTGCGGGTCTGGACGAGCGCGGCCCGCGCCTGCGCCTCTTCAGTGACATCCATCGACAGCAGGTAAACGCCGGTGACCTGGCCCTGGTCATCGACATCCGGGGTGAAGGCCACGCGGACGCGCCGCCCGCTTTCCTCATGGGCGAATTCCAACACGCTCCGCTCGCCGTCCAGGGCTTGTGCAAGGTTCGGTTGCACCTTGCCGTAGGCCTCCTTGCCCAGCACTGTTTCGATGTCGCGCCCGACGATTTCACGCGGGCGACCGGGCAGCACGGAGCCGAGTTGGCGGTTGGAATAGGTGTAAACCAGATCGCGTCCGATCCGGGCGATATGCGCGGGCATCATTTCGGTGGTGACGCGGGCGCGGGCCTCCATCTCGGTCAGTTGGCGTTTGGCCTCTTGCAACGCGGCGTTGGTTGCCGCGAGCGCACGGTTGGTGCCGGCAAGTTCCTCGCTATGGGCGATGACCTGATCGGACAGTTCCTCGGAGCGGGCGCGCAGCAGCCGCTCTTGACGTTTGATCGCGGTGATGTCGGTGTAGACCGTGACCCAGCCGCCTTGGGGAAGTGGGGAGCCTTCGACCGAAATGACCCGGCCGTTGGAGCGTTCGCGTTCCATGTAGTGCGGCTCGAACGCACGGGCGGCTTCGACGCGGTCGCGCACGAAGCCTTCGGGGTCGAACACCTCACCATATTCGCCGCTTTCGACGAGAAACCGGATCGTATCGGCAAAGGAGGCGCCGCGCGTGACCAGCCGGTCGGGCAGGTTGAACATGGTCTGGAAGGTACGGTTGCCCACAACGAAGCGCAGATCGCTATCATAGATCGACAGCGATTGCTGGATCAGGTTCAGCCCCGCCTGCGTCAGCGCGGCGATGTCCGTCGTGTCCCTGATGTCGTCCGCGTCTGCCAAGGTCCGATGTCCTCCCGCCGGTCAGTCTGACCCTCTGGACCGGGAAAGAAAAGCCCGCGCGCGGCGGCGTGTGCCGCAAAGACTTCGCACCCGCGGCACCTGTAACATTTCGTTAGATTTTGGAAAAACTGCGGAAATGTTTGACCCGCAACGATGGCTGGCAAAGGATGTTACGCAGGTGACGTGACACCGACAGGGACGCGCGGCCGGGGAGGGCCGCGTAAGGGAGGAGACAACTTGGCACAGGATCAAGCGCCCACGGGCGGTCTTGCATCCATTCCGGCTCTCTTGGAGCGGAATGCGAAGGCGTTTGGCGGTAAATACGCCTACCGGGAAAAGGAATTCGGGATCTGGCAAAGCTGGACCTGGGCTGAAGCGAAGGAAGAGATCGACGCGCTGGCGCTCGGTCTTCTGGCCTTGGGGATCGACCGTGGGGACCATGTCGCGATCATCGGGCGCAACCGTCCGGCGCATTACTGGTCGATGGTCGCTGCGCAACAATGCGGTGCGGTCCCGGTGCCGCTCTATCAAGACGCCAACGCGGAAGAGATGGAATACGTGCTGGAGCATTCCGGGGCGCGGTTCGTCATATGCGGCGATCAGGAGCAGGTCGACAAGGTGATCGAAGCGCAGGAGCGCGTGCACAAGATCGAGCATGTCCTTTACGTCGACAAGCGCGGGATGCGGAAATACGACCATACGCACCTGAACTGGTATCATGACGTGCAGGAAGAGGGCCGGGCGGCCCACCAGCGGGTCGAGACCGAGATGGATGCGCGGATCGCGGAGCTGACCTACGATTCGCCTGCCGTGATGCTTTACACCTCCGGGACCACGGGCAAACCCAAGGGCGTTGTGCTCTCCAACCGCAACGTCATCGAAAGCGCCAAGAATTCGGTGGAGTTCGACAATCTGAGCGCGGGCGAGGATGTGCTGGCCTATCTGCCGATGGCATGGGTCGGTGATTTCATCTTCTCGATCGGCCAGGCTTATTGGGCCGGGTTCTGTGTGAACTGTCCGGAAAGCGAAGACACGATGATGACGGACCTGCGGGAGATCGGGCCGACATATTTCTTCGCCCCGCCGAGGGTGTTCGAAGGCCTGCTTACCACCGTTATGATCCGGATGGAGGATGCGGGTCGCATCAAGAAACGGATCTTCGATCATTACATGGAGGTCGCGCGCCGCGTGGGGCCTTCGATCCTGGACGGCAAGCCCGTCTCGGGAAGTGACAAGTTCCGCTATTGGCTGGGAAACCTGCTGGTTTACGGCCCGCTCAAAAACACGCTCGGGTTCAGCCGCGTGCGCGTCGGATACACGGCGGGTGAGGCGATCGGGCCGGAGATTTTCGATTTCTACCGTTCGCTCGGGATCAACCTGAAGCAGCTTTACGGTCAGACCGAAGCGACCGTGTTCATCACCGTGCAGCCGGATGGCGAAGTGCGGCCCGATACCGTGGGCGTGCCCGCGCCGGGCGTGGAGCTTCGCATCGACGACTCTGGCGAGGTTTATTACCGCAGCCCCGGCACCTTTGTGGAGTATTACAAGAACCCCGAAAGCACGGCCTCGACCAAGGACGCAGAGGGTTGGGTCGCCACGGGGGACGCCGGTTTCATCGAAGAGGACACCGGGCATCTGCGCATTATCGACCGGGCCAAGGATGTGGGCAAAATGGCCGATGGGTCGATGTTCGCGCCGAAATACGTCGAGAACAAGCTCAAGTTCTACCCGAATATTCTGGAGGCCGTGGTCTTTGGCGCCGGGCGCGAAATGTGCACGGCGGCGATCAACATCGACCTGAGTGCCGTGGGCAACTGGGCCGAGCGCAACAACATCTCTTACGCGTCTTACCAGGAGCTTGCGGGACATCCCGAGGTGCTCAACATGATCCAGAGCCACGTCGAAGAGGTGAACGAAAGCGTGGCGCAGGACCCGATGCTGTCGGGCTGCCAGGTGCATCGCTTCCTCGTGCTGCACAAGGAGCTGGATGCCGATGACGGCGAGATGACGCGCACCCGGAAGGTCAAGCGCGGTGTCATCTCCGAGAAGTTCGCCGACCTGATCGAAGCGCTCTATGCGGGCAAGACCGAGCAATACACCGAGACCGAGGTGACCTACGAAGACGGGCGCAAAGGCTCGATCAAGGCCACCTTGGAAATCCGGGACGCCAAGATCTGGCCGACCGCACATACGCAGGGGGTGGCCGCGGAATGAACACGCAAACGGCAGAAAGCTTCGTCACGCCGGATGGCCGCACGATTGGCGGCACGGTGATGGAGATGAAGAACATCACGCTGCGTTTCGGCGGGGTGGTCGCGATCAAGGATATTTCCTTCGATATACGCGAAGGGGAAATTCGCGCGATTATCGGACCGAACGGTGCCGGCAAATCGTCGATGCTGAACGTGATCTCCGGCTTCTACGTCCCGCAGGAGGGGGAGGTCTGGTTCCGGGGAAAACGGCGCCCGCAGATGAAGCCCTACCAGGTCGCCCAGCAGGGTATCGCGCGGACGTTCCAGAATATCGCCTTGTTCGACGGGATGAGCGTGCTCGACAACATCATGACCGGCCGCCTGACCAAGATGAAATCGAACGTGTTCCAACAGGCGTTGTGGTTCGGGCAGGCCGAGCGCGAAGAGAACCACCACCGCGAGCAGGTCGAGAAAGTCATTGATTTCCTTGAGATTCAGAACATCCGTAAAACGCCGGTCGGTCGTCTGCCCTACGGTTTGAAAAAGCGGGTCGAGTTGGCGCGCGCCCTGGCGGCCGAGCCGAAGCTGCTTTTGCTCGATGAGCCGATGGCGGGGATGAACGTGGAGGAGAAAGAGGACATGAGCCGCTTCATCCTCGACGTGAACGACGAGTTCGGGACCACCATCGCGCTGATCGAGCACGATATGGGCGTGGTCATGGACCTGTCCGACCGGGTGGTCGTGATGGATTACGGCAAGAAGATCGGAGACGGGACGCCGGACGAGGTGCGCGCGAACCAGGCGGTGATCGACGCCTACCTGGGGGTGTCGCATGACTGATCCGGACCGCAAAACCACTGTGCACCGGGTGTGCACAACCTGTGCACCGGGCGTGCATACGATCGTGCAGACGCACCACATGACACGCCAGTCCGTAATGGGAGGGACCCATGCCTGATCAGCTTCTTTTCGCAATGGAGGTCACGCTGAACGGCCTGATGGCCGGGGTGCTCTATTCGCTCGTCGCGCTGGGCTTCGTGCTTATCTTCAAAGCCTCCGGCATCTTCAACTACGCCCAAGGGGTCATGGCGCTCTTCGCCGCGCTGACTCTGGTTGGCATCCAGGACGGGCAGGTTCCGTTCAGCCACCTGATCAACGCGGTTTTCGGGACGGACGTCCACCACTTCGGGTGGCACGTCCCGGCGCTTCTCGCGATCCTGCTGACGGCGGGGGTCATGGTGCTTTTCGCGTGGATCGTGGAGCGCTACGTGCTGCGACATCTCGTGAACCAGCCGGATATCATCCTGTTCATGGCAACCATCGGTCTCGCCTACTTCATGGAAGGCTTCGGCGACATGATGTGGGGCGCGGACATCAAGAAGCTCGACGTGGGGCTGCCGCAGGGCATCAACACTGTCATTGATGAAACCACATACGGGTGGTTCGGCTACGGGTTCTTTATCGACAACCTCG
>DOUP01000102.1:0-338 GCA_003520545.1 Maritimibacter sp.
CGGACCGTGGCGGCCCGAAACAGGCCCTTCCTACCGCGAAAACCTGGATGAAACCTAAAGATCGCCTGCGACTATGCCAATTCTCCGTTCGGACGGGATCGCGTCGCGCCGGTATGAGCGGGCGCGGGCACACTGTTGCCGGCCCAATGGGCCTTTTGGGTTGCAGCGCAGGGCACATGGTCCTAGATAGCCCCATCTAACACGAACCACCGGGGCCCCCATGGAAAACGTCCTACTCGTCGTCCTTCTTCTGCTCGCGCTCGCGCTGATTGCGGTCGTGCTGTTGCAACGCTCCGAAGGGGGCGGGCTTGGCATGGGCGGCGGCGGTGGCGGCGGCG
>DOUP01000102.1:347-9749 GCA_003520545.1 Maritimibacter sp.
GCCGAGTAGACGCGCGGCCCCAACGCCAAGAAGGCCCCGCCGCGCGCGGGGCTCTTTCCCAACCATAACAACCCATTGAGGCGGCGGAAAAATCCGCCACATCATCTTGCGGTCAGCTTGTCTTTTGGCCGGGAATCGGTTATCCCGAAATCCCGTGGTAATCGGCTTTTGTCGGACGGTCGCGTTCGCCTGACCCGCAGACCAGCACAGACTAATCACGGGAGCAGCCCATAACATGGCACGATATATCTTCATCACCGGCGGTGTGGTTTCCTCTTTGGGGAAAGGCCTGACCTCCGCCGCTCTGGGCGCGCTGTTGCAGGCGCGTGGATTTTCGGTCCGGCTGCGCAAACTTGACCCTTACCTGAACGTCGACCCCGGCACGATGTCGCCCTTCGAGCATGGCGAGGTTTTCGTGACCGACGATGGCGCGGAAACCGACCTCGACCTGGGCCACTACGAACGCTTCACCGGCGTCGCGGCACGGGCGACGGATTCGGTCTCCTCGGGTCGCATCTACACCAACGTGCTGGAGAAAGAGCGCCGCGGCGACTACCTCGGCAAGACCATCCAGGTGATCCCGCACGTCACCAACGAAATCAAGGACTTCATCGAGATCGGCGACGACGAGGTCGACTTCATGCTCTGCGAAATCGGCGGCACCGTCGGCGATATCGAGGCCCTGCCCTTCTTCGAAGCGATCCGCCAATTCAGCCAGGAACGCCCACGTGGCCAGTGCATCTTCATGCACCTCACGCTCCTGCCCTACCTCGCAGCCTCGGGCGAGCTGAAAACCAAGCCGACCCAGCACTCCGTGAAGGAACTGCGCTCCATCGGCATCGCGCCCGACGTGCTCGTCTGCCGCGCCGAGCACCCGATCCCGGAAAAAGAACGCGCCAAGATCGCGCTGTTTTGCAACGTGCGCCCGGACAGCGTCATTCCCGCCTATGACCTGAAGTCGATCTACGAAGCCCCCATGGCCTATCATAAGGTCGGACTCGACCAGGCGGTGCTGGACGCCTTCCAGATCAGCCCGGCCCCCGCCCCGAACATGACCCGCTGGGAAGACGTGGAAGACCGCATCCACAACGCCGAGGGCGAGGTAAAGGTCGCCATCGTCGGCAAGTACGTCCAGCTCGAAGACGCCTACAAGTCCATCAAGGAAGCGCTCACCCACGGCGGCATGGCCAACCGGGTGAAGGTCACGACCGAATGGGTGGACGCGGAGATTTTCGAAAAAGAAGACCCCGCGCCCTACCTCGACGGTTTCAACGCCATCCTCGTGCCCGGCGGCTTCGGCGAACGCGGCACCGAAGGCAAGATCCGCGCCGCGCAGTTTGCCCGCGAACACAAGGTGCCCTACCTCGGGATTTGTCTCGGGATGCAGATGGCCGTGATCGAGGCGGCCCGCAACGTGGCGGGGATCAGCAACGCGGGGTCCGAGGAGTTCGACCATGAGTCCGGGAAAAAGCGCTTCACGCCGGTGGTTTACCACCTCAAGGAATGGGTGCAGGGCAATTACACCGTGAAGCGCAAGGTCTCCGACGACAAGGGCGGCACCATGCGACTGGGCGCCTATTCCGCGACCCTCAAGGACGGCTCCAAGGTGGCCGGGGTCTATGGCAGCACCCAGATCGAGGAACGTCACCGCCACCGCTACGAGGTCGACATCAAGTATCGTGAAGAGCTTGAGGACAAGGGGCTGGTCTTCTCCGGCATGTCGCCCGACGGACGGCTCCCCGAGATCGTGGAGTGGAAAGACCACCCGTGGTTCATCGGCGTGCAGTATCACCCCGAGCTGAAATCGAAACCCTTCGCCCCCGCGCCGCTCTTTGCCGACTTCGTGCGCGCGGCGATCGAACAGGATCGGCTGGTCTGATGGCCAAGGGATACTGGATCGCCCGTGTCGATGTGCACGATCTTGACGTTTACATGACCTACGTGGCCGCCAACGCCGTGCCCTTCGCCAAGTATGGCGCGAAGTTCCTCGTGCGCGGCGGGACCTACCAGACCAAGGAAGGCTCCTCGCGTTCGCGCAACGTGGTAATCGAATTCCCCAGCTACCAGGCCGCGCTCGATTGCTACCAGAGCGACGAATACCAGGCGGCCAAGGCGCTGCGCGATCCGGTGAGCGAGGGCGACTTGGTGATCATCGAGGGTTACGAGGGTTGATTTCGGATTGGCTGCGCCAATCCGACCGATTGGAGGGGGCTACCTGCCCCCTCCAAACCTCCCCCGACTTGATCAGAGGGGGCTGTCTGCCCCCTCCGAACCTCCCCCGAGGATATTTGAGGCACGATGAAGGCAAAGATGGCTGGAACCTTTGTGACGGCGCGCCTATTTAGTCGTCATGTTTGATCGTCTTTTGAAAAACCTGCTCTCTTCCGAGCCCGAGCAGATGCCCGACACCGACGCCCGCGTGGCGCTCACCGCCCTGCTCGTGCGTATAGCGCGCTCCGATGGCGACTATGCCGCCTCCGAGAAGGCGCAGATCCGCGACATCGTGGCCCAGCGGTACGATCTGGCCGAAGGTCTGGCCGATGACCTGATGAGCAATGCGGAAACGCTGGAGAGCGAGGCGCCCGACACCGTGCGCTTTACCGAGGCGATCAAGAACGCCGTACCCCACGAGGATCGCATGTCGGTCATCGAAGCCGCCTGGCAGGTGGTTCTGGCCGATGGCGACCGGGCGGACGAAGAAAACGCGCTGATGCGGCTCATCGCGAAATTCCTCGGGATCAACGACCGCGATTCTCACATTGCCCGGAAAAAGGCGGAAGGCTGAGCGCCCTGCCCAGCCACCGGGCTGCACGCGAAAGTCCGGGCCTGTCCTGACCCGGCGTCAAACAATCGGCCATTGCAATATGGTCGATCTTGCGCCTTACTCGGTCCCCGGAACCAATGTGATCAAATTCCGTGACCGAGACAGAACCACCAGTCATCGAAATACGAAACCTGCACAAGAGCTTCGGGAGCCTGGAGGTTCTCAAGGGTGTCAGCCTGTCCGCGCCCACGGGCCACGCGATTTCGCTGATCGGCTCATCAGGCTCCGGGAAATCCACGCTGCTGCGCTGCTGCAACCTGTTGGAAGACAGCCAGTCCGGCGACATCCTTTTCGACGGCGAACCCATCAGGTGGAAAGGCGAAGGTGCGAACCGCCGCCCGGCCGATGCGAAACAGGTGACGCGGGTGCGCACCAACCTGTCCATGGTGTTCCAGAGCTTCAACCTCTGGTCCCACATGACCATCCTGGAAAACGTGATGGAGGCGCCGCTCACCGTGCTGGGCCGCCCGCGCGACGAGGTCGAGACCTCGGCCCGCGCCTATCTCGACAAGGTGGGGATCGGGGACAAATGCGACGCCTGGCCCGCGCAGCTTTCGGGCGGCCAGCAACAGCGCGCCGCCATCGCGCGGGCGCTCTGCATGGAGCCGCAGGCGCTTTTGTTCGATGAGCCGACCTCCGCGCTCGACCCGGAGCTGGAGCAGGAGGTGGTGCGCGTGATCAAGGATCTCGCCGCCGAGGGCCGCACCATGATCGTCGTCACCCATGACATGCGCATGGCCGCCGACGTTGCCGACCATGTGATTTTCCTCCATCAAGGAAAGATCGAAGAAGAAGGGACGCCAGACGCCCTCTTCGGCAATCCAAAATCGGAACGGCTCAGGGGATTTCTGTCCCACAGCGTTCCGGCATAACCAACCAAGGGAGCTCAACATATGAAAAAACTGATCCTGACCACTGCCGCGCTCGCGCTGACCGCGGGCATGGCCATGGCCGAAAGCCACTCCATGACCGTCCGCATGGGGACCGAGGGCGCCTACCCTCCGTATAACTTCCTCAACGACGACGGCGAGGTGGACGGTTTCGAGAAAGACCTCGGCGACGCGATCTGCGAAACCGCCGGTCTGACCTGCGAGTGGGTCACGAACGACTGGGATTCGATCATCCCGAACCTCGTCTCCGGCAACTACGACACCATCATCGCGGGCATGTCGATCACCGACGAACGTGACGAGGTCATCGACTTCACCCAGGCCTATTTCCCGCCGGACCCCTCGGCCTTTGCCGCGATGTCCGACGCCTTTGACGGCACCGGCGTGATCGCCGCGCAGACCGGCACCATCCAGGCCAGCCATGTCGCCTCCATGGACGGCGCGACGCTGGTGGAATTCGCGACCCCCGATGAAACCATCGCGGCGCTGAAATCGGGCGAGGCCGACGCGGTTCTGGCCGACAAGGCCTTTCTCGACCCCATCGTGGCGGAAGACGGCGAGCTGATGTTCGCGGGTGACGACGTGATGCTGGGCGACGGCATCGGCATTGGCGTGCGCGAGTCGGACGAAGAGCTGAAAGCCACGCTCAACGACGCGATCACCGCGCTGAAAGAAGACGGCACCGTGAACACGCTCATCGAGAAGTGGTTCGACGGCATGACCGGCCCCTACTAAGGGCTGATCGGGGCGCGGGACACTCCCGCGCCCTTTTCCCAGATGTTTGAATATTGCGCTGACCCCGAAACGCTGACGGGCCTGACATGGCTTTCGTGTTACCTGACGAACGGCAAACATTTGCTGTTCTATCAGTCGTTTGGCGTGGTCCTCGCGCTTCTGGCCGTGACGGCCCCCGTGTCCCTGGCCTTCGGTTTCGTGGGCGCCATGGCAGCCCGGTCGACATTCCCTCCCTTCTCGCTCTTCGGCAAACTCTATACCTCCATCGTTCGGGGCGTGCCGGATATCGCGTTCTTCCTGTTCTTCGTAATCGCGCTGGACCAGGCGGTCGAATACCTGCGGCACCAAGCGAAATGTCCGGACTGGGATATGCCGGTGCGGCAGGGGAGCGATTTCGTGGTCTGCGACGCGGCGAAAATGCCGCTCTCGACCTCGCCGCAATGGGTGCATGAAACCTATGGTTTCACGCTCGCGGTCCTGACCTTCGCCATCGTGTTCGGGGCTTTCGCGGCCAACGTGCTCTTCGGGGCGATGCGGTCGGTGCCGCGCCCGCAGTTGGAAACCGCCGAGGCCTATGGCTTCTCCCCGCGCCAGACCTTCTGGCGCATCCTTGTCCCGCAGATGTGGGTCTATGCCCTGCCCGGCCTTTCGAACCTCTGGATGATCCTCATCAAGGCGACCCCGCTTTTGTTCCTGCTTGGCGTCGAGGACATCGTCTATTGGGCGCGGGAACTTGGCGGGTCGAAGAATGCCCGCTTCTCCGACTACCCGCACGGCGACTGGCGCATGTTCTACTTCGGCGCACTGCTCGTCTTCTACCTCTTGCTCACCCGCATCTCCGAGATCGTGCTGGACCGTCTCATGGGTCGGCTCACGCTTGGCCAGGCCACCGCGGGCGGCGAAGCGCAACGAAAGGCGCCCGCATGAGCTGCTGGGAGACCATCGCGGATTACGGCCTGCGCTCCGTCGGGATCGGCGAACGGCTCCTGCCCCGCTCCGATTTCACGCTCTGCCAGCAGGTGACGCTGATCGGGTCGGGCATGATCTGGAACATCTACTTCGGGCTGGTGGCGCTTGCGGCGGGGTTCTTCCTGTCGATCAGCGTGGCGATGGGAAAAGCCTCGAAAAACCCGCTGGCGCGCAAAGCTTCCGAATGGTTCATCTTCCTGTTCCGGGGCTCACCGCTCTTCATCCAGTTCTTCTTCGCCTATTTCGCCTTCCTCTCGCTGAAATCCGTGCACCCGGCGTTTGACCTGTTCACATCGGCCTGGCTCGGCGCGGCGATCGTTCTGTTCCTGAACACCTCGGCCTACGCGGGCGAGATCTTCTTCGGGGCGCTGAAGTCGATCCCCAAAGGCGACCTGGAAGCCGCCGATGCCTACGGGATCACCGGGTGGCACCGGTTCCGGCGGATCACCTTTCCGACGATGCTGCGGCTGGCCTGGCCTGCCTATACGAACGAGGCGATCTTTCTGTTCCATGCCACGACCCTGGTCTTCTTCTCGGGCTTCCCGGCCTGGCAGCAACGGGGCGACGCGCTCTATTACGCGAACTACTTCGCGGACAAGACCTTCAACCCCTTCGTCCCCTACCCGATCCTCGCGGGTTTCTTCATCCTGCTGACCCTCTCGGTGATCGGGGTCTTCGGCCTGGTCAACGCGCATTTGACCCGCCACCTGCCGGCCGAGCGGCGGCAGAAAATCCGCTTTCGTCCGCGCCAGTTGATCCGCTGACCTTTCCAAATCCCGCCCCCGGCGCACGCTCCGGTAACATCGTGCCGTACCGACCGTCTGCACAATCGTCTGCACAATCGTATGCACAACCTGTGCACAGGTTGTGTACGCCCGGTGCACGACGAAATCCGGTGCATTTCAGACGTTAAGCGCTCCTTGCGCTTCCCGTCTTGCCGCCCAATCCACGCTCCGCTAGGGTCGCCTCAAGATTTGATCAAATTGGTGATCCATGCGCATCGGCATCCTTCAGACCGGGCACGCGCCCGAGGCCATTCGCCCCGAAACGGGCGACTATTCGGACATGTTCAAACGCCTCTTCGCGGGCGAAGACTTCGACTTCATCACCTACGATGTTGTCGACGGCCTCTTCCCCGACGGCGCGGAGGCCGAGGAGGGCTGGATCATCACCGGTTCGCGCCACGGGGCCTATGAGGACCACGACTGGATCCCGCCTCTCGAAACCCTCATCCGCGATATCGCGGCGTCGAAGCGGCCCCTGCTGGGCATCTGTTTCGGTCACCAGATCATCGCGCAAGCCCTTGGGGGAAAAGTGGAAAAATTCCGCGGCGGCTGGTCTGTCGGGCGTCAGGCATACGACTTCGGCGATGCGAAGCTCAACCTCAACGCATGGCATCAGGACCAGGTCGTCGAACTGCCGCCCGAAGGCGTTGCCATCGCCCAATCGGACTTCTGCAAGAACGCCGCCATGGTGGTGGGCAAGTCGATCCTGACCGTGCAACCGCACCCGGAATTCGACCGCGCGGTCGTCGCGGGCCTCATCGAACACCGCTCGGACGCCGTTCCGACCGAGCTTGTCGACCAAGCCCGCGCCACCCTCACCAGCCCCACTGACAACGCCGAGATGGCCGCCCGCATGGCCGGTTTCCTCAAGAAAGGAGCCAAGTGATGGCCAAGAAAGACTGGACCGCCACCCTCCCCGAAGCCGCCAAGGCCTATCTCGACGGCAAACGTCTGGACGAGGTGGAATGCATCATCTCGGACCTCCCCGGCATCGCGCGCGGCAAGGCGGTTCCGGCCACCAAGTTCGCGCGGCAGGACTACTTCCACCTCCCGGATTCGATTTATTATCAGACCATTACCGGCGACTGGGGCGAAGCGGCCGGGGACGAAGGCTTCATCGAACGGGACATGATCCTGAAGCCCGACATGTCGACGACAACCGCCGCGCCCTGGACCGCCGACATCACGTTGCAGGTCATTCACGACGCCTATGACCGCAACGGCGAGCCAATCCCGTTTTCGCCGCGCAACGTGCTCAAACGCGTGATCGAACTTTATCGCAAACAAGGCTGGGAACCGGTCGTCGCGCCCGAGATGGAATTCTATCTCGTCGCCCGCAACATCGACCCGGCGAAACAGATCGAACCAATGATGGGCCGTTCCGGCCGCCCCGCCGCCGCGCGCCAGGCCTACTCCATGACCGCGGTGGACGAGTTCGGGCCGGTCATTGACGACATCTACGATTTCGCCGAATTGCAGGGGTTCGAAATTGACGGCATCACCCAGGAAGGCGGCGCGGGGCAGTTGGAAATCAACCTCCAGCATGGCGACCCGCTGCTTCTGGCCGACGAGGTTTTCTACTTCAAACGCCTGATCCGTGAGGCCGCGCTGCGCCACGATTGCTTTGCAACCTTCATGGCCAAACCCATCGCCGCCGAACCGGGGAGCGCCATGCATATCCACCACTCGGTCGTGGACCGCGAAACCGGCAAGAACATCTTCTCCGGACCGCAGGGCGGCGATACGGACGCCTTCTTTACCTTTCTTGGAGGATTGCAGAAGTATCTTCCCTCGGTGATCGCCGTGATGGCGCCTTACGTGAACAGCTACCGCCGCTACGTGCGGGACAACGCCGCGCCCATCAACCTCGCCTGGGGACGCGATAACCGGACCACCGGCATCCGCGTGCCCCTCTCCGGTCCGCAGGCCCGCCGCGTGGAAAACCGCCTGACCGGCATGGACGCGAACCCCTATCTCGCCATGGCCGTGTCGCTGGCCGCGGGCTATCTCGGCATGACGAAAGAGGTGCGCGCCGAAGCCCAGTTCAAAGGGGATGCCTATGACGCAGAGGAAGAGATCCCGCACGATCTCTGGTCCGCACTCGACATCTTCGACGAGGCGACGGACATGCACGAGGTGCTGGGGCCGGAATTCGCCCGCGTCTACTCCATCGTGAAGCGGACGGAGTATCAGGAGTTCCTCTCGGTGATCTCGCCGTGGGAACGTGAGCACCTTCTTCTGAACGTCTAAAACCGACTCACAGTCTCATAAACTCAGCAAAACAAGACGCGGCCCGGCTGCGTCTTTTCTTTTCTGTTTCTTAATCGTCACGGCGCTGTTACAGTTTTCCCGAATATGATATTCGGGAAACCCGAAAGGATAGCCGATGACACTCGCACCGAACGTATATGACGCCGAACCGATCCCCGAAGGCGCCCGCGCCGAGATCGACCGCCTGCTGCAATCGGGCGACCTGTTCCGCTACACCGCACCGCAGGATGCGCCCGTCGCGCTCCTGGAGCGGGAATTCGCCGATATGATGGGCGTCAAATACGCACTGGCCGTGTCGTCGTGCTCGGCAGCCCTGTTCCTGTCGCTCAAAGCGCTGGACCTGCCCCGCGACACCAAGGTGCTGATCCCGGCCTTTACCTTCGCCGCCGTGCCGTCTTCGGTCGTGCACGCCGACTGCAAACCGGTGCTCGTGGATGTCATGGACAACTACCGCATCGACATGGCGGATTTCGAACGCAAACTGACGGATGAGATCGGCGCGGTCATCATCAGCCACATGCGCGGGCATACCTCGGACATGGATGCGATCATGCATCTCTGTGATGCCGCCGAGATCCCGGTGGTCGAGGACGCCGCCCACTCGCTGGGCACCACCTGGAACGGCCGGAATATCGGCACCATCGGCCGGGTGGGCTGCTTCTCCTTCCAGTCCTACAAGATGATCAACGCCGGCGAAGGAGGCATCCTGATCGCCGATGATGCCGATCTGGTGGCCCGCGCGGTGATCATGTCCGGCGCCTATGAGCACAACTGGCAGAAGCACAAGGGCCCGCGCGGCGAGAACAGCCCGGAACTGGCTGAGGCTTTTGCCAAATGGCAGAATCAGCTGCCGCTTTATAACCTCAGGATGTCGAACCTGTCGGCGGCTGTGATCCGCCCGCAGATCCCCGAACTGGCCCGCCGCGTG